>JBGSBU010000074.1:0-7198 GCA_041730375.1 Solirubrobacteraceae bacterium | reverse complement strand
AAGATTTAGAGAATTTTGTAATCCAGCCTAAACCTGCTTCTATTGGAGAGGTAGTATCGTTTATATCGTTTCCATATAGGCAATATCCTTGTTCTATTCTCAAGGTGTCTCTGGCAGCTAATCCAATTGGTTTTATACCAAATTCTTCGCCAGCTTCAAAAATCTTATTCCATAAACTCTCTGCAAATTCGTTCGCTACATATAATTCAAAACCCGATGCTCCTGTATAGCCTGTGGCTGAAATAATTACAGATTTTATATCGGCAATAGCATCTACTAAAAAATTATAGTACTTTATTTTAGATAAATCTGCTGTGGTTAGTTTTTGTAGAACCTTTATAGCATTTGGACCCTGAACTGCAAATAGGCAATAATTATCGCTAATATTTTTAATTTCTGCTCCAAATTTTCCGTTATTTTTTACTACCCAATCCCAATCTTTTTCTATGTTAGAGGCATTAACCACCAATAAATATTGTTCTTCTTTTATTCTATAAACCAATAAATCATCTATTATACCACCTGTTTCATTTGGAAAATATGAATATTGTACATTTCCAATCTCTAATTTAGAGGCATCGTTAGAGGTTATTTGTTGAATTAAGTCTAATGCTTTTGTGCCACTAATTATAAATTCTCCCATGTGACTTACATCAAATACACCAACATTTTTTGTAACGGTTAAATGTTCTTCAATAATTTTTGAATATTGAACAGGCATTTCAAAACCACCAAAAGGAACTATTTTCGCTCCTAAATTCTCGTGAATATGGTGTAAAGGTATTTTATTCATAGTGCTAAACTAATCAAGTGAAAAAGAAATATTAATACAGTAACTAGGCAGCATAAAAAAAAATCCTACAATTTCTTGTAGGATTTTTTAAATTCATTCAAATTTTATGTCTTCAAAATCAGAAATACTAGATGAACTTTTATCGTCTTGAGATTTAATTTCTCTATTGGGTATAAAATCTTTTTGGTGTCTTTCAGAAATTACTTCATCTCCTTTTTCGTTAATAATAAAATCTGTTGCTTCGTCTAAAATTTCTTTAAACTGGTTAAAATCTTCTTTGTATAAATAGATTTTAAATTTTTTAAAAGAAGGATCATCCATATTACCAGATCTTTTACTTTCTGTAATGGTAAGGTAATAATCTCCGGCTCTAGTTTCTCTAACATCAAAAAAATAAGTTCTGCTACCGGCTTTTAAAATTTTTGAAAAAATTTCGTCTTGCATTTTGTGTTCAGGTTTCTAATTTATAATTTCAAAGCTAATAAAAAAATAGTTAATTGTGTATTTTTTTTTCGCTTAATTGTTTGTTATATATATCTAAGTAGTAGCTTTTTTTATTAATCAAAATATCGTGATTTCCTGTTTCAATAACTTTTCCATTTTCTAGTACTAAAATGAAATCGGTATTTTTTGCCGATGAAATTCTATGGGTAACAATTATTGTTGTTTTATTTTTGGTAAAAGAAATTAGTTCTGATAATATTTTTTCTTCGGTTTCTGTGTCTAAGGCCGATAAACTATCATCAAAAATTAATATTTCACTTTCCTTTATCATGGCTCGGGCTATAGAGATTCTTTGTTTTTGTCCGCCAGAAAGCGTAACGCCTCTTTCTCCAATTAATGTGTCGTATTGGTCTTTAAATCGTACAATATTATCATCAATAGATGCTTTTTTTGCAATGCCAATCACCTCTTCTTTGGTTGAGTTAAATTTTCCAAAAGAAATATTGTTTTGGATGGAATCTGAAAACAAGAAATTTTCTTGAGGTACAAATCCTATGCTATTTCTTAGGTCGCTTAGGTTAATTTCTTTTATAGGCTTATCATCAATTAATATTTCGCCTTCGTCTATATCGTAAAGTCTAGCAATTAGTTCAAGAATTGTAGTTTTACCAGAGCCGGTTTTTCCTAAAATAGCCAAGGTTTTTCCTTTTTCAATCACAAAAGAAACATTCTTTAAGGCTTGAATACCAGTATTTTCGTAGGTAAAAGAAACATTTTTAAATTCAATTTTCCCTTCTATAACAGAATTTTCTAGATTTAAATTTTTTATTTCGGGTTCCTCTAGTAAAAATTCGTTAATTCTTTTTTGCGAAGCAGAGGCTCTTTGTACAATTGAAGAAACCCAACCAAGTGCAGTAAAAGGCCAAATTAACATATTTATATACAAGAAAAATTGTGCAATTGTACCAATGTTGTTTATGGTGCCATTAAAATAAAAATAACCGCCCATAAATAAAATTAAGGTATGACTTAGTCCAACCGTTAAAATCATTAACGGAAAAAAAACAGCTTCTGTTTTAACCAAATGCATGCTTTTTTCTTTATATTTTTCTGATTTATTTATGTATTCCTCTTTAATAATAGCTTCATTGCTAAAAGATTTTATAATTCTAATACCAGAAAATATATCTTGTACATAAGAAGAAATTTCTGATTGTACTTCTTGTACTTTTTTACTTCTTTTATTGATTCGGCCACTTACTGCAAAAATTAAAATAGAAAGAAAAGGAAGCGGAATTAAAGCAAAAAGGGTTAGGTTTTTACTTTCTGATAGCATTTGGAAGAAAGTAATGCCAAATAACACAACTAAATCCACCACATACATTATACCAGGGCCCAAATACATTCTAACGTTTAAAATATCTTCTGTAATACGATTCATTAAATCGCCAACCTTATTTTTTTTATAAAAAGAAATAGATAGTTTTTGGTATTGGCTGTAGATGTCATTTCTTAAATCAAATTCTATTAACCTAGAAGTAACAATAATTGTTTGCCTCATTAAATACCTAAAAAAACCTGATATTAAAGGCAAGCCAACAATAATTAATCCGTAATTAATAAGTTGAGATTTGTATTCTTCGAAATTTACAGCAGAGTTTTTATAATTTGTAATTGCGATGCTTATGAAATTTATTGCCTTGCCAACATACTTGGCAGCTATAACAGTAAATAAGTTAGAAAGAAAAATAAAGATAAAACCAAGAATTAAACGGTATTTGTATTTAAATATATATTTATTAAGGCTTAATAATTCTTTCATTTCAATAACAAAGCTAATGTTTTTCTGTATAAATATTAATACCTTTGTTTTAACATTTTTTAACTATGCTTGGAAGAAGACAGATAAGAGGTAAGGTGATGCAATCTCTATATGCTTACTATTTATCTAATAACAAAAACGATGTGGTAGAAACCTACATGAAAAAAGGTATAGGCGATATTTATGATTTATACATTACTTTACTGTCTCTTTTACTTAAAATGAAAGAAGAATCTAGTAACCAGATAGAAATTAGAAAAAAGAAATTTTTAGCTACCAAAGAAGATTTAACACCAAATAAAAAATTTGTTCAAAATAAAATTCTATCAATTTTATCTGTTAATAACGAACTTAAAAATTATTTAATTAAGAATGCACAATTAAATTGGACAAAAAATGATCCCTTGGTACATATCTTAAATAAAGAGATTGAAGAAAGTCAGATTTACAAAAACTTTATGTCTAAATCAGAAATTACATTTAAAGACGATAAAGAATTTATTTTAGCTATATTTTCAGATATAATTGCACCGTCTACCTTGCTAGAAGAATTAATGGAAGAAAAACATTTACATTGGTTAGATGATTTACATATTGCCAACACAATGGTACATGCTACTATTGAATCTTTTAGAGAAAATAGCAGAGAGGATTTAAAATTATTAAGAGTTTACAAAGACGAACAAGACAAAGAATTTGCCATAAACTTGTTTAGAGAAACAATTGAAAGGGAGAAAGAAATAAGAGAAATTATACACCAAAAATCTACCAACTGGGAAATAGAAAGAATTGCCCCTATAGATTTGGTAATCCTTCAGATGGCTTTAACAGAAATTTTATACTTTACAGACATCCCGCATAAAGTATCTATTAACGAATATGTAGAGATTGCAAAAAATTATTCATCACCAAATAGTACCGATTTTATAAACGGAATTTTAGATAATACAATTACTCAATTTAAATAAAAATGATAAATACCAAACCTTTATTTTTTCTTTTATTACTTGCTTTAGCTTGCAATAAAAAAACACCCCAAACCGCTAAAGAAATAAGTATAGAAAAAGTACCTACAGCAATTAGTCAAAATAGCAATGCAGTAATTAAAGCAGATTCAATCAGTACTAATTTACCTGTAATGAAGTTTGATGATGTTAACTTTTCTTTTGGAGAGATTAAACAAGGCGAAATAGTTACACACGATTTTTCTTTTATAAACAATGGTAAAATTCCTTTAATTATAAGCAATGCCACGGCATCTTGCGGTTGTACGGTACCAGAATATCCAAAAAAGCCAATTCTGCCTGGCGAAATAGGTATGATTAAAGTTAAATTTAATTCGGCCGGATTTGAGGGCGAAAAAAACAAACAAATAACTCTAGACACCAATACAGCAAATAAACAAGAAGTAATAAATTTTAAAGCAATAGTTAATAAATAAATTATGATAACATCTACTTTTCTTCAAGCAGCCTCTGGCACAAATAGTTCTATCCCAACTTTTATAATGATGGGATTAATGTTTGTGGTTTTTTATTTCTTCATCATCAGGCCACAATCTAAGAAACAGAACGACCAAAAAACTTTTCAAGAAAACCTAAAACAAGGACAAAAGGTAGTAACTACCTCTGGCATACATGGCAGAATTTCTCAGGTTAACGACATAACAGTAGTGGTAGACACGGGTGCTGGAAAAATTACTTTCGAAAAAACAGCCGTATCGAAAGAAATTACAGAACTAAGAGATAAAGTCTAAAAAGCAATGAAAATAGTTGGATTAACTGGCGGAATGGGTTCGGGTAAAACAACTGTTTGTAATTTATTTTTAGAAAAAGGCGTTCCCGTTTATAATTCAGATTTAAGGGCAAAATGGCTTATGAACCATTCTGATGCATTGAAGCATGAAATACAATTGTTACTAGGAAGTGATGCCTATACTGTTTCAGGAGAATTAAACCGTGGTTTTGTATCAAATAAAATTTTCCAAGACAATGCGCTGCTAACTCAAATAAATAACTTTGTTCACCCAGCAGTGTTTAACGACTTTGAACTTTGGAAAAACCAACAAAAAACACCTTTTGTGCTAAAAGAATCTGCCATTTTATTTGAAAGTGGTGGCAACTTATTTTGCAATTATGTAATTGCCGTGGTAGGCGACTTAGAAACTAGAATTAAAAGAGTAATGGAAAGAGACAAACTCTCTAGAGAAGAGATTTTAAGCAGAATGCAACACCAGTGGAAAGACCCACAGCGAATAGAAAAATCTAATTTTGTAATCTATAACCAAGGGCATATTTCTGAACTAAAAGAACAGGTAGATAAAGTTTACCAAGAAATTTTAGCTAAAACCTAGTCTAAGTATAGATAAATACACAAAATACATTAATTTTGATGGCTATAAAGGATTAGAAAGACTTTCTGAAAATTTAACTTATTCTATTTTACCTGCATTTTATAAAAATTCTAATACGCCAGCTTACCACCCAGAATATTCAATAGTATTTGAAAGCAATGATTTTATAACCAAATACCTATTAAAAGACAAAATTACTGGTGAAATTTTATTAGAATTTTCTTATGAGTACACTAATTTATAAAGAGTTATTTCCATTATACTTAGATATAAATTTTATGCCTAACCAAATTTTATTGTAGTAAGCTATAGAGATAAACTTATTTTGTTTCCTTCACAAAAATATTTTATAAAATTGAGATAAATAATTTAAACTTAATTTTTTCTTAATTCTTTAGGTTTTACTAATGTAAATACCCTAGAAACATTAAATCCAAAGCCTATCTCTCTATTACTCCAACTATTGGTGGTATCTGTTAAGAAACTTCTATGGTCTGTTCCTTTAGAATTAGAAAAGAATAGCTGAAAGACATGCCCACCTGTTTCTATATCTAAACCAATTGATAATGAATTTCTTATATTAGGAGCCAATTGGTTTGGTAAAGCATAATAATACTCGGCATTTAAAGATAACCTTTTAGTAAGCTTTTGTCTACCAGCTACACCAATTAAAAAAACATCATTAGATTCTGTATTTGTTTTTACATAATTACGATGCACAAGTGTTGGCATAAATTGAATGGATGTTCCCTCGCTAATTTTTCTTCCAATAAGTAATTGGTTAGTGTAGAAAGATCTTGTCCAGAAATAATCACTTAATTCAGGATTAAATTTAGTCGAAGTTATTAAATCTATGTTAGAAACAACAACTAAAGTAATTGGCATATTAACTTTACCAGTGCTTTGATGAAGTATTTTATATTTAATAAAACCATCTAAAACTTTTTCAACAGAATTTCTACCCAATCCAACTGTAAGTCTATCTGTAATTCCATAATCTGCACCAATTCTAATAAAAGCATCATCTAATCCAAATAAATCTTCTATTCCTTTGTTAATAAAACCAAACCTGTGGTTGATTCTTGCATCTAATACGCCTCTTAATGTGGTTTCTAGCGAATGCCCATTTATAATACGTGTGGTTTTAAATGAAGCAGCCGCATAATTAATTTGATTTTTAGATTCATCATCTCCTAGAAGTGATAATAAATCTTCTTGAGTACTTTCTATATTGGTTTCCGTAGTTGGTTCCTCTTTAGTCTTAGTACTAGAATTTTCTTTAACTTGTGCAAAAAGAGAAACAGAAAATATTGTTATAAAAAGTGGAATATATAGTTTATTCATTTCATTAAAACGATTTAATTACTATTACATAATTAAAAATTAATTTATTTTTTAGTCTCTAATTTTTGGTATTCTGCATTAATAGAAATAGAAACTGTCTTAGAGATTTTATCTCTAACCAAAGAAGGAATTTTTATTCCATAATCTTCCGGAATAATAGTAAATAAAGTATTAGTAGATACTTTTCCGCTATTATTTAATTTATATTCTACAAGTGTAGAAATATCTTTTGTAATACCATGAATGGTTAGTTTACCATTTACTTTTACATTTTTGCTCCCTTCTGCTGTTAGTTTGTATTTTTTAAAATCAACAATATTTCCTTTAAAAACTGCTTTAGGAAATTGATTGCTTTCTAAATAGTTTTCATGAAAATGTTCTTGTAATAGCGCTCTATCGAAGATAAAACTTTTTAATAAAATACCAAATTCTATTGTTCCCT
>JBGSBU010000073.1:0-7199 GCA_041730375.1 Solirubrobacteraceae bacterium | reverse complement strand
CAATAATAATGGCCCTATAAAAGGTAACCAATGCTGATTTTCTAAAAAAGAAAATTCTGTATAATACAAAGATATTATAGTAAAAAATAAAAACATAAAAGGCGGAAAAAAAAACTTTGCTTTGTAATTAAAATTATTCATGATTTAATTGTATTTATTTTATAAAAATACAATTTATTATTTATTTAATTTACACACAATTGTATAAAATTAAAAAATTCTATTACTTAAATTGAATAAATTTTTCTTTATCTAAATAACATAAATGATATTTCTTAATTTCTTGATTTAAAACAGGATGCATGGTTTGATGTTCAGAATCTGTTAAAGCTACTAAATCACCTTCTTTATATTTTAGAAAAATGGTAGACTGATTTTGGTCATAAACTTGTATTTTTAATTCTGTTTGATGTACAAAATAACTTCCATTTTCTATTTCTAAAAGTTTTTCGGCTTCGTGCTTATATTCTTGTAACTTTTCTTCAGAAACTTTATTTTTTATGATACTTGAATTAGGTAATTTTCTTAATATTAGTGAGCTAGATAAGTAAGCCAGTATTTTATCCTCACTATTTTGCCAAATTTTTAAAGAGTACATTAAATCGTGGTCATCTAATTGTGTAAATAAATCTAAATCACTTTTGGTATAGTTTTCATTATTTTTACTTAAAAAATATATTAAATTTTTTGATCCTTCTAACTTGTAATTTAATCTTAATAATTCTCTTGCTCTTTTTAAAATTTGTTGTAAATATATTTCTGCCGAAATAGATGTTTTGTGTAAATAAACTTGCCAATACATAAAAACCCTAGAGGTTAAAAACTTTTCTACAGAATAAATTCCCTTTGCATCTATTACTAAAGAATTATTTTCTACATTCATCATTGTAATTAATCTTTCAGCATTTATATTTCCTTCAGAAACCCCAGAATAAAAACTATCTCTTTTTAGATAATCCAGTCTATCAATATCTATTTGACTAGATATTAATTGCGATAAAAATTTCTTATGGTACTTTTTATTAAATATTTCCAATGCCATGGTTAACTGGCCAGAAAACTCCTGATTTAAAATTTCCATTAATTTCATAGAAATTGTTTCGTGATAAACATCTTCTAAAATTGTTTTTTCTAATGCGTGAGAAAATGGACCATGGCCAATATCATGTAGCAGTATTGCAATACTAACTGCTATTTCTTCTTCATGGGTAATTTGAACCTTTTTTTGTCTTAAAACATGAATAACTTTTTGCATTAAATGTAAACAACCAATTGCATGATGAAATCTTGAATGATTAGCTCCTGGATAAACAAACGAAGAAAAACCAGTTTGTTTAATATGCCTTAATCTTTGAAAATACTTGTGTTCTATTAAATCAAAAATTATAGAATGAGAAATATTAACAAAGCCATATATGGGGTCGTTAAATATTTTTTGTTTATTTACTTTAGACATTTAAGTAGAGTATACAAATTAAAAATTAGTAAATTTATTTTTTCAAAAATAATCTTTATTTTTATAGATGCAGTTAAGTATTTTATAAACAGAAGATGAGTCTGAGTTATTGAATGCCTATAAAAAAGATAGACCTAACTAATGGAAACTTACACATCAAATAATTTAGATGATTTAAACTCTATTGCTAAAAAAATAACAGATAATTTTAAATATAAAATCATCTGTTTAAACGGAGAGTTAGGAAGTGGTAAAACAACTTTGGTTAAAAATATATTAACAAATTTTGAGGTTTTAAACCAAGTAAGTAGTCCAACCTATTCTATAGTAAATGAATACACAAATAAAAATGATGAAAAAATTTATCATTTTGATTTTTATAGAATACACTCTATTGAAGAAGCTTTCGATATTGGCTTTGAAGAATACCTAGAAGCTAACTGTTATTGTTTTATAGAATGGCCAAACTTAATTTTAGATTTTTTACCTTTGTACTCTTATCATGAAATTAGTATAACAAAAAATGAGTTTAATAGAATAATTTCATTTAAATAATGATTGCAAATATAGTTACTCCTTTCTCTAAAGAAGATTTAATTCCTCTAGAAGAAAAGCTAGAAGTAAAAACTAATGTTATAAATTATTTTACAATAGGCATTCCAAAAGAAACTCACATTCAAGAAAAAAGAGTTCTTTTAACTCCAGATGCAGTTAGTTTTTTGGTTAATAACGGACACAAAGTTATTATAGAAAGCGGAGCTGGGTTAAACTCACATTATTCAGACTCAAACTATTCTAGTGCTGGGGCAAAAATTGTTTATAATCCTAAAGAAGCTTTTAAACAACAAATTATTGCCAAAATAATGCCGCCCACTATAGAAGAAATAGAATTACTACAACCAAAATCTTTTCTTATTTCTTCTCTTTTAATAAATTCGAAAAATTCTGCTTATTTTAAAGCTCTATCTCAAAAAAAAATTACAGCAATTGGTTTTGAATATATTAAAGACGAAATGGGGCACTTAACTGTTTCTAATTTAATAAGCGAAATTGCCGGAACAGCTTCAATTTTAATAGCAAGCGAATTACTATTTACACACAATAACGGTAACGGGCTTTTACTTGGTGGTGTAACCGGTGTTAGACCCACAGAAATAGTTATTATTGGTTGTGGTACAGTTGGTTTATATGCGTGTAAAGCTGCATTAGGATTAGGCGCTAGTGTTAAGGTTTTTGATAATTCTTTGTCTAAATTAAGACAATTTCAAGATAAAATTGGAAGTAGAATTTTTACTTCTATCATCGATCCAAAAGAACTTCAAAAAGCTTTAATGAGATGCGATGTAGCAATTGGTGCAGTTAAATCTAAGGGCAGAACTCCAATAATAATTTCAGAAGAAATGGTTATGAGAATGAAACCCGGCTCTATTATTATGGATTTAAGTGTAGGAAACGGCGGCTGTTTTGAAACTTCTGAAATTACAACGCACCAAAATCCAACTTTTGTTAAACACAACGTAATTCATTACGGTGTTACTAATATAACCTCTATTGTGGCCAGAACTACAACTAAAGCATTAAGTAATTTTTTTCTACAATACCTAAATTCATTTACAAACGAAACCGATTTAAATATTGCAGTTAAAAAAAATTCTAGCTTGGTCTCTGGAATTTATCTGTACAACGGGTATTTAACAAAAAAAGAACTTGGTATCCTTTTCGGATTACCCTGTGTAGACGTAAACCTATTAACCCCATGAATTTTTCTCAAAGAATAAAATTTTATGCTATCGGAATTTTTTTTGGAATTTTCCTTGTTTATTTATTATTTGGCGATAGAAAAATGAGTTGTACTTATTTTCCCAATGCAAGAGTTTTAGAGGAATGTTATAATAAACCAAAAAAATACTCGGCCCTTTCTATAAAACAACTAAGAGAAATGGGTTTAGATTATACTTTTATTCAACAAAAAGTTTTTACAACTAGTAAAATAGATTTTTCTAAAAGTATACCCAGAAAAAAACCTTGCGGGTTATATTTTACAAAATATCCCAAAAAAAAACCTTTGTATGAAATTGTTTTTCAAAAATGTTCTGATAAAATAATTATTTCTTCCATAAATAAACTAAAATAAATGGCTAAATATTTAAATGTTATAAGACACACAACCCCAGATATTAAAAAAGGAATTCTTTATGGTCAGACTGATTTAGGTATAGTAGATTCCTTTTATGATGAGGTTAATGAAATTAAAAGAAATAATATTTTTTTAAACAACAATGAAATAGTATTTTCTAGTCCCTTAAAAAGATGTAAAGTTTTGGCACAAGAATTATTTTCTCAAGATATTATTTTTGACTCTAGGCTTAAAGAATTAAATTTTGGAGATTGGGAAATGTTACCATTTGAAAAAGTTGGAGAAAAAAATTTAGTTGAATGGAGAAACGATATTGTAAATACCAGACCACCAAACGGAGAGTCGATTAAAGATTTATCTATTAGAGTGCATGAATTTCTTGAGGATTTAAAAAAAATTGAAAACCAAACTATTAATATTATAGCACATGCAGGCGTTATAAAAGTAATTTCGTTGTATTGTTTAAATGAGCCATTAGAAAGATTTGAGTTTAAAATGAATTATGGCGAATTTTTTCAGTTCGAGTTAACCTAAAATATTCCTAAATTTATACCTGCAGCAAATGTTTGTCCAAATTCAATTGCTTTTTCAATATCAATCTCCCCTATTTCTCCCTTTATAATTAAGGCATTAATTGTTTTTTTTAAAGGATATCCCTGTGCAATTTGTTCAATCTGATGAACTGCTCCAGAACCATTATTTCCGCACGAAATAAAAATGGCATAAGGTATATTTAAACTAGATTTCTCTTTTACAGGATAATATGTTTGGTTGAAAAAATACTTTAATCCACCACTCATAGAACCAAAATTTTCTGGAGTTCCAAAAATAACAGCATCACACCACAACAAATCTTCTAAGGTTGATTTTAAAGCAGGCTTCAATCTAACTTCATTATTATTTTCTAATTTAACTCCAGTAACTATTGCATCTGCAAGTTTCCTTGTTTTTCCTGATTGAGAGTGATAAATAATTAATATTTTTTTCAAAATAAATGTAATTTGTAATAAAACTATGATATTTTTTATAAATTTGAGTAATTAATCCCGATGTAAAACATTAGGGATTATTTTTTTAAAAATTAATACTATGGCAGATTACGTTACAAAAGTAGGGTTAGAAAAACTTAAAATAGAACTAGAAGAACTAGAAACTGTAGAAAGACCAAAAATAACCAACCAAATTGCAGAGGCAAGAGATAAAGGAGATTTATCTGAAAACGCAGAATACGATGCCGCAAAAGAGGCTCAGGGAATGTTAGAAATGAAAATTTCTAAATTAAAAAATATTATAGCTGATTCTAGAATTATTAATGAAACATTACTAAATAATTCTAAAGTTTCTATTTTAACATCGGTTAAAATAAAAGATTTAAAAACTGGTTCTATTATAACCTATAAATTAGTTCCAGAGTCAGAAACCGATATTAAAACAGCAAAAATATCTATTAATACTCCTATTGCTAAAGGATTACTTGGTAAAAAAATTGGAGAAAAAGTAGAAATTATTTTACCTAACGGAAATAAAAATGAGTTTGAAATATTAGAAATAAGTTTGGACTGATATAAATTACAATGGAAAATATTTTTAAAAAAATAATAAGCAAAGAAATTAAATCTCATATTATCTATGAAGATGAGTATTTTTTAGCTTTTTTAGATATTTTTCCTTTAGCAAAAGGACATACTTTAGTTATTCCTAAAAAAGAAGTTAATAAATTATTCGATTTAGACATAGAAACGTATCAGAACTTAATGCTTTTATCACATAAGCTTGCAAATTCTTTAGAGAAAGCCGTACCTTGTTTAAGGGTTGGAATGAGTGTTATTGGGCTAGAGGTGCCACATGCTCATGTACATTTAGTTCCTTTAAACAATATGAATGATTTAAACTTTATGAGAAGTAAATTAATATTTACTAATGAAGAGTTGCAAGAAATTGCAACTACAATAAAAAATTATATATAAAAATAAATTCTATTTTTTAATAGTTGGTTTATAATCTGCTATCTATATCTTATTTATTTTAAATAAATATAAACCAACTGCCCTAGCCTCTTTTTTTCTGCTTAAATAAATTTTATTCAAAAATTTTATGGTTATAATTTTTTCATATAATTGATTTGTTAAATTTGTTTAAACCAACTATATAATACTTATTATTAATTTAAATACTATTTTTTTTAAATTCTAATTCCTTTAGTTTAGTAATTCTACAAATAGAATATAAAAATTAAATTTATGTTTAAAATTATTAATCATTTTTTATAGCTATCTAAAAACTAAAAATAAGAAACAACATGTTAAATACTCAAGAATACATAAATAAAAATAAAAATAAATTTTTAGAAGAACTTATTAAACTTTTAGAAATTAGCTCTGTAAGTGCAGCTGTTAAGTACAAAGATGATGTATTAAAATGTGCTAATAAAGTAGCAGAATATTTAACTTCTAGCGGCGCAGAAAATGTAGAAATTTTATCAACAAAAGGATTCCCTGTAGTTTATGGAGAAAAAATTATTGATTCTAATTTACCCACTATTTTAGTCTACGGACATTATGATGTTCAACCAGCAGACCCATTAGAATTATGGAATTCACCACCTTTTGAGCCAATTATTAAAAAAACCGAAATACACCCTGAAGGAGCAATTTTTGCAAGAGGTGCTGCAGACGATAAAGGTCAGTTTTATATGCACATAAAAGCTTTTGAGGCAATGAATGCCTCTAACGAATTACCTTGTAACGTTAAATTCTTAATAGAAGGCGAAGAAGAAATTGGTTCTGTTAACTTAAAAGATTTTTTAATTGAAAATAAAGAAAAACTAGCATCAGATATTATTTTAATATCTGATACAGAAATGATTAGCAAAGAACAACCTAGTATTTCTGTTGGTTTAAGAGGACTAAGTTATATTGAGGTATGTGTAGAAGGAGCAAAAATGGACTTACATTCTGGAGTTTATGGAGGTGCTGTTCCTAACCCAATTCAAATTTTATCTAAAATAATTAATTCTTTAATTGATGAAAAAGGTAGAATTACTATCCCTAATTTTTATGATAAAGTAATTGATTTAACACCAGAAGAAAGAACTGAACTGAATAAAGCACCTTTTGAAATTGATGAATTTAAAAATAGTATTGAAATAAAAGATGTTATTGGGGAAATTGGATATACTGTTATAGAAAAAACTGGTATTAGACCTTCTTTAGATATTAATGGAATTTGGGGTGGTTATACGGGCGAAGGAGCAAAAACTGTTCTTCCTGCTAAAGCTTATGCTAAAATTTCTGTTAGGTTAGTTCCTAATCAATCTGATGAAGAAATTACTAAATTATTTATAGATTATATTTATTCGCTTGCTCCAAAATCGGTTAAAGTAACTTGTACTCCTCATCATGGCGGTAAACCTTATTTAATGGGTATTGACAATATTGGATTTAAAGCCGCTAAGAAAGCTTTGTCTCACACTTTTAAGAATGAAGCTTTACCAGTTAGAGGCGGTGGTAGTATTCCTATTGTAGCTTTATTTGAAGAAATATTAGAAAGTAAATCTATATTAATTGGCTTTGGCTTAAATTCTGATGTAATACACTCGCCAAACGA
>JBGSBU010000072.1:0-7206 GCA_041730375.1 Solirubrobacteraceae bacterium | reverse complement strand
GCGAAATTCAGAAGTCGTTAGATGGCCTTTGCGATAGGGTTACAATTTATCGTGTCTTGGAAAGGTTAATGGAAGAAGGTGTTATTCACAAAATTGTGAATGTGGATGGTGTGGTTAAATATGCAGGTTGTCACTCGTGTTCAGAAAAGCACCACCACAACCATATTCATTTCAGTTGTCAAAAATGCAAGTCTGTTACTTGTCTAGAAGATGTTAAACCATCTTTTAAGTTGCCAGAAAATTATATAGTTAGCGAAGTAAATTTTACTCTTTCTGGTCTATGTCCACAATGCTCATAGTATCTGGTTGGGTTTTAGAAAGTACAAATTATTAAGTGCCTAGCATAAAAGCCTATCTTTTACCAAGCCTATGTTGTTGGTTCGGTCTTTTACGCATATAGATAAGGTTCTTTATTAATCGAGATTTTTCTTACATTTTCTAATACTTGTTTCATATATTTTCTCCAAAATGTTTTGGTAAATATCCAATTTATAGGATAAAGGAAAATATTATTTGAATAAAGTGTATAAGTGTATTCAACCAAGATTTTATTTTTTTCTATTTTCAGTAGTCTGCCATTCGCCAACAAATTTGTAAAAACCTAATATCCATGCTTGAAACTGGTTAATTTCTATTTTCCAAAACTTGTTTTTAATGCGTTATACAAAATTGTTAACCAAACCAAAGCCTCCTTTATGTGTCAATGATTTTTCAACAAACACTTTTTTACTTAAACCTATCTTTCCTCAATTTTCGTCTTCAGTGCAATGAGTTACTCTTGGCATCATTCCATATCTTGTATGAACTTTGGTTACATCACATAACATAGGTGATTTAAATGCTTTTTCCAATGAGCAATTAAAGGTTGTAGTTATTTTTACTTTAGTTTCCATTATTTTGTTTTAATTATGCTAGTTTTCTTTCGGTTTTGTCTATATTTTATATTGGTTTAGGTATTACCTAAGGCAGGAATTTTTAGCACTGAAAATAAAAAGTACAAAACCAACTTTAAAGTTTGCCTAAAACCTCAATTGGGCTAAATAGCTAATGTGGGCAGTTTTTATTTATTTATCTAACGAATAAACTACAAACTTTGCTCTTTCTAATCATTTATTAAAAATTATTAGATCTATATCTTTCAAACTTTTTCTATGTAATTTAAAATAACTAAATTTCTCTTTCTAACTGCAAACTAATGACCAAAAATAAAAATAGTTATAAGTCCTTCATTAATACAATATTCAAAATTATGACTTGTAAATTGTGTTAAAAAAAAATCTGTAAATAACTTTGTTACTTTCATAGTCTATTGCTCAATAATACTCCTAAATGTGTTGCTATTAAACAACACAAAACACTTGTAAAAATATACAAAATACTTGTTAGGTAATTATTGCTTTGTAGTAAAAATAAAGTTTCATTACTAAAAGTTGAGAAAGTGCTAAATCCACCGCAAAAGCCAACAACCCAAAATAGTCGTAATTGAGGTGAAATAATTTGTTTATGGTCTGCCAGGCCAATTGTAAAGCCTAAGATTAAACAAGCTAAAATATTTATAGTAAATGTTCCGAACGGAAAACTGTTTGTATGTAAAGAATTAACCCATTTACCAAGTCCAAACCTTGTTAGTCCACCAAGTCCACTACCAACAAATATATAAATAAGTTCTTTCAATTTTCTGTCTGTCTAATGGATTAGGGTTGTTGTCATAGGGATTTCCACTCATCTCATGAGATGATTAATATACTTAAATTTATTAAAAAATTATTAAATAGCCTAGTAAATAGTGTTATAGTAATTTTGGTTAGTTAAATACTGCATTAATTTTCTCCCAAAGAAGATTATCGAATTTAGATACTGTAAAGTCTGGATTTGTAGGGTCTGATGCTTCTCCCATTCTAACAATAACCATTTTTTTGCTTGGTATAACATATATTCTTTGTTCGGCTGCTCCCATTGCAGTAAACATATCTGCAGGTGCCTTAGGAATTAATACCCCAGAATAAATGGTTTGCTCTTTAGGAATCATGTAACTTGTTTTTCCGTTTAACCACCAAAAATAACCATACGATGGATTGATAGTTTGAGAAGTAGAAATACTACTATTAAAAAAATTTTCGTTAATAATTGTTTCATTGCTCCATTTACCTTTATTTAAGGCTAAAAGACCAAATCTGGCCATACTTCTTGTGGTGCTTCCGTAAATAGTAAAAATGGTTCCAAAATTCCAACTTCCATCCATTCCAATTTTATTTTTTAGTTTGTTATTAAAATAGGTTTCGAATGGTTGGTTACTTGCATTAGCAATTACTTCTGTTAATTTTTGAAAAACATTTCCATAAGCCCATCTTGTTCCTGCATCGGCTATATAAGTAAGATTTTGTTTTGTAACCAGTTGTTTGGTATCGTCAATTCCGGTTGTCATAGTTAGTAAATTAATTACTTTAATTAGGTTTTCTTTGGCCAAAGTAATGTTAGTCCACCCAGTTCCTAAATAGTCTGATGCTTTATTGCTAACATCCAACAAATTTTCTTGTTGAGCTACTCCTGTAGTTGTACCAATTAATGTTTTGCCTGCACTATTCCATTGCCAAGTATCTGTGGCAGTGTGCCTATTAAAATATTCTTCCATTACAATTCTTCCGTTCACTAAAATTATAAAAGACTTCGTATTTTTTTGAATAAGAAAATCCTTTAAAGGTTGAACCTCGTTTTGATTCCACCCTAAAATAGTTATAGAAGTAGTTTCCCAATTGGTGTTAGAATTTGAGGGAAAATATAAAGAATCTTGTATGGTGTTTTCTCTTGTGCCTTCTTTTTCACTACAGCTAAAAAAAGAGAGAATAATGCATAATAAAAAAGTAAAGTATTTCATAATTTAAGTTTAATAACATAAGTATACTATTTTTGATACTTAATTTATACAATAGTTTAAAATGCTTAAAATAGTAGTATTAAATTTTGAAAGAGCATAAAGTAATATACTAATAAAGATCAGTGTAATTTATTAAAATGCCATTAAAAATTAAATTAAATTTATAGCATATTTAATCCGTTTGCATTAAAAAACCTTTTTTTTTAATAATGAGCTTTATTTTTACTTAATTAAGTTGATTTGTGGGCTGAAACTAATTTTAATATAATTCTAAAACATGAAAAGCAGTAGTAAAAAAGGATTCTATTTTAAGACCTACGAAGCACCTTTCCAGTCTCCATTCGATAAACTTTTTACTATTTTTAAAGAATTAATAACGCATACTTCTGGCGATTTTGATGAAGCAATAGACTGGTTAAGACAATTAGATATTGAATATAAATTAACAGATTCTAGCTATACAATAGACAATTTTATAGAAGATTTAAAGAAAAAAGGCTTCATTAGAGAAGAACTTAAAGACGATGGTACCAGTGGCATAGGTATAACTTCCAAAACCGAACGAGCCATTCGCCAAAGTGCATTAGACCAAATTTTTGGTAACCTAAAAAAATCAGGCATCGGTAACCATAAAACTAAAAATGTTGGAAACGGTGATGAACATACCGGAGAATACAGAGAATTTATTTTTGGCGATGGATTAGAAAGAATTTCATTAACAGAAAGTTTGCGAAATGCCCAAATAAACAATGGCGTAGCAGATTTTATGCTAACCGAAAACGATTTGGTGGTAGAAGAAACCCAGTACAAATCGCAGATGAGTACCGTTTTAATGATAGACATTAGCCACAGTATGATATTGTATGGCGAAGACAGAATTACTCCAGCAAAAAAAGTGGCAATGGCACTAGCTCAACTAATTACAACACGTTACCCAAAAGATACTTTAGATATTTTAGTTTTTGGAGACGATGCCTGGACAATAACCATTAAAGATTTACCTTATTTAAAAGTGGGTCCTTACCATACCAATACAGTTGCTGGTTTGCAATTAGCAACAGATTTACTTAGAAGAAAAAGAAACACCAACAAACAAATTTTTATGATTACCGATGGTAAGCCAAGTTGCGTGAGAGAAAAAGATGGATCGTATTATATGAATAGCAATGGGCTAGACGAATATATTGTAGATAAATGCTATAACCAAGCACAACAAGCCAGAAAACTACACATTTCTATTACAACTTTTATGATTGCCAAAGATCCTTATTTGCAACAATTTGTAAATAGATTTACAGAAGCCAACCAAGGAAAAGCTTTCTATACCGGATTAAAAGGCTTGGGAGAAATGATATTTGAAGATTATGAAACCAATAGAAAAAAGAAAATTAAATAATTTTTTGGCATTTTCCCTTGGGAATGGGCTATTCGTTTTCAATCTTTTTTATCGGTAAGAATCCGTTAAAAAAGGATTTCCACTTCTATCCCTAATGCAAATAACAACAATAAAAAGAAATTAAAAATAATAATATCAATTACAATAAATGAATATAAATATAATAAATACATTAGGTAAATTAAAAGAAGCTGGCTACCAAACTAAAACGATAAAAGACGAATTACGTAATAATTTAAGAGAGAAAATTAAATTGGGAAAACCCACCTTTGAAGGCGTTCATGGATTCGAAAATACCGTAATTCCAGAATTGGAACGAGCCATTTTATCGCGCCATAATATTAACCTACTGGGACTTCGTGGACAAGCAAAAACCAGACTAGCTCGAAAAATGGTTGAGTTATTAGACGAATATATTCCATTTGTTACAGGTTCTGAAATCAATGATGATCCTTTAAATCCCATTTCTCGTTTCGCCAAAGATTTAATTACCGAAAAAGGCAATGAAACTCCTATTTCTTGGCTACACCGAAGCGAACGTTTCTTTGAAAAACTAGCCACACCAGACGTTACCGTTGCCGATTTAATAGGCGATGTAGACCCAATTAAAGCAGCCAATTTAAAACTATCTTATGCCGATGATAGAGTAATTCACTTTGGAATGATACCCAGAGCCAATCGCTGTATTTTCGTTATCAACGAATTACCCGATTTACAAGCCAGAATTCAAGTAGCTTTGTTTAATATTTTGCAAGAAGGCGACATTCAAATTCGTGGCTTTAAACTAAGAATGCCATTAGATTTGCAATTTGTTTTTACTGCAAATCCAGAAGATTTTACCAATAGAGGAAGCATTGTAACCCCACTTAAAGATAGAATAGGTTCACAAATATTAACTCATTACCCCGAAACAATTAAAATTGCAAGAACCATTACCGAGCAAGAAGCAAAATTAGATCCACAACAATTAGACCTGGTTTATATTCCTTCATTGGCAATGGATTTATTAGAACAAATTAGTTTTGAGGCTCGAGAAAGCGAATTTATTGATAATAAAAGCGGGGTTAGTGCTAGACTGAGCATCACTGCTTTCGAAAATTTAATAAGTACATCCGAACGTAGAGCTTTGAAATCTGGTATTGATAAAACTACCCTAAGATTGTCTGATTTTTTAGGAATTATTCCCTCTATTACCGGAAAAGTAGAATTGGTTTACGAAGGGGAACAAGAAGGAGCTGCTTTAGTTGCACAACATTTAATTAGCGATGCAATACATACTTTTTTTCCAGCCTATTTTCCTAAAATAGAAAAATTAGAAAAAGAAGGAGAGAAAACGCCTTATTCAGATATTTTAGAATGGTTTTTTTCTGAAAATGGTTTTGAGTTGTTAGATGATTGTAGTGATGAAGAATACAAGAAAACATTAGATAATATTACACCATTAGAAATTTTAATTAATAAATACCAACCACAAATTACAAAAGAGGAAAGTTATTTTATGAAAGAATTTATTCTTTGGGGATTGGTAGAATATGAAAAATTAAACAAAGATCGTATTTCAGAAGGCTACCAATTTAAAGATATTTATGGCAGTTACATTAGCGAGCTATAAAATTTTAATAAATACAATAAATAAGGTTGGTAATTTTTACTAACCTTATTTTTTTTGAAATTTTTTTGCATAAATATCTAGAATTAATAATATAAAATTATCTTTTATTATTTATAGTTTCGTTTAATAAAGTCAATGATTCTTGCCACTTTTTTAGATTATAAAAGTAGATTTCTCTGTATTTAGTTATTATTTCTTGGTGTTTAAATTGAAAATCATTATTCATTTCATAATTCCAATTGTTATCTCTAAAAATAGTTTCAAAATTAAATACATTTCCTACCAACATTTTATAATCAAAAACTAATTCTTGTTTTTTTTTAACATGTAAAATTGGTTTAATTTCTGTTTCATAAAAAGTTATTGCAGTTTGGTTAATAGCAAGTCCTTTTTCTATCCAATTTTTTTGTAAAGATTCATCTTCATATTTAAAAAAATCTGTAATTAGTTCGTCAGAAAACCAATCAGGTAATTTTAAATTGTTTATTGTAGGTTCTGTAAATTCTTTACTATTGTATTGAATTTGAGAATTAGTAATTATTGAGGAATTATATAAATACCATTCAGAGTCAATAATTAAATAAATAAGGTTTTGGGTTTTAAGTTTTGTAAGCCAAGTTTTATAGGGCACAAGACCTTTAGGAAATAGCCCAGGATCTAACACCATTTTCTTTACTTTATTATTGATTTTTACTTTAAGTATGGGAGCAACATGATATCTCCAGTCAATTTTTCCATTTTGAGTTAGATTTTTTTTATCGATAAAAGAAATTAAATTACTATCTGTAGCAGAATATACTACCGGAGCAAAAACCCAAATTTTAGCACAATAATATTCTTTTGATGCTAAAAATAAACTAATATAATGCGAAATATTATGACAATTTGCTTGTAAATAAGCAAAAGGGATACCAGCTTGTTTGATTTCTATAAATAAGGAATTTGCCTTTTCTATATCAATTATTGATGCTTTATTAGCTGTTAAAAGGGGGTGTTTTTTTTTGATAGTATAATTTTTAAACTAAATCAATAAATAGGAATTACGTCTACTTCAACTTTTAATTTTTGTTCACCAGAACCGTAAACAATACCTCTTAGTGGTGATACATCTGCAAAATCTCTTCCATAAGCAGTTGTAATATGTTGCTGTTGTGGTATTATATTGTTGGTAGGATCAAATTCGCACCAACCCATACCCGGAATATATGCCGAAATCCACGCATGTGAAGCATCAGAACCTTGTAGTTTTTTTTTTCCTGGTGGTGGTATAGTTTCTATGTAACCACTAATATATTTTGCTGGTATGCCTACGCTTCGCAAACA
>JBGSBU010000071.1:0-7303 GCA_041730375.1 Solirubrobacteraceae bacterium | reverse complement strand
AATAACAGTTGTTTTAGGAGCAGCATACATGTTATTGATGTTTAAAAAAATTATGTTGGGGGATACTACCAAAGTAACGGAGAATTTTAAGCCATTACATTATTCAGAATTTATAGTTTTTTCCTTAATTGTAGTTGCTATTTTTGGTTTAGGAATTTTTCCGCAACCTTTTATAGATTTAGTAAATCCGTATGTAATAGAAGTTCTTAAATTAAATTCAAGATAAAAGTAAATTAGTGATAACAATAATATTCGTTGCATTTTTGGGTGTTTTAAGTTTAATAATAGAGTTATTAAACCTTAGAAAATTTTTAATTCCAGTTATAAGTACTGGTTTAGTAATTTCTTTCGGACTTACTTATCTTTCTGTAATAGGCGATTATTACTCTAACATGTTAAATATTGACGGAATATTTATAACCTCGTCAAGAATTTTAATTTTAATAACGTTTTTAATAGTACTAATGTCAGACTATTTTTATACTGATAGAAAAGATCAAATAACAGATTATATTTCAATAAAAATTTTTATTCTTGCAGGTGCTTTAGCTATGGTATCTTTTGGAAATTTAGCTATGTTTTTTATTGGGGTAGAAATCCTTTCAATTTCCTTATATATTTTAGTTGCATCTAATACAAAAGACGAAAAATCAAACGAAGCAGCATTTAAATATTTTTTATTAGGTTCTTTAGCCTCTGGATTCTTACTGCTAGGGATTGCCTTTATTTACTTAATTTCTGGTAGCTTCGATTTATCAGAAATAGCACAAGCTATTTCTAAAGATTCAAAAAATATTTTCACTCAAATAGGTGTTTTATTAGTATTTATATCAATTTTTTTTAAAGCATCATTAGTACCATTTCATTTTTGGTCGCCAGATGTATACGAAGGGTCACCAATTCTAACAACAGCCCAGATGTCTACCCTAGTTAAGGTTACTATTTTTGCTAGTTTTTTTAAATTAGTTTCTATAGCCTTTGTTCCATTAATGTATGTATTCAACCCTATAATTGCTATTCTTTGCGCATTAAGTATGACAATAGGTAACCTATCGGCCTTTAAACAAACCAATACAAAAAGATTATTGGCATTTTCTGGTATTGCAAATGCAGGTTTTATGTTGCTAGCCATTTTGGCTCCTACAAAAGGATTCAATTCAATACTATTCTACACAAGTATTTATTCTATAGCTTCAATGGCTATTTTTTCTGTTGCAATAAATTTATTTAAAGAAACAAATAACGAATCTATTTCTGCTTTTAATGGCTTGGCTAAAAATAACCCATTTATAGCCTTTTTAATAACTATTTCTTTAATTTCTATTGCTGGAATTCCACCTCTTGCTGGTTTTTGGGGTAAATACTACCTTTTTGCAGGCGTTGTAAAAGACTATTTATGGCTAGTTGTTGTAGCTGTTTTAAATTCTGTAGCTTCAATTTTTATTTACTTTAAATTTATATGGGCCATGTATTTAGAACCCAATACAAATAAAATTAACTTTAAATTCCAACCTACCTACACAGTAATTTTAGTTTTATGTGCCTTATTACTTGTTGTTTTAGGAATTTACCCCGATTTTTTCTTAAACATATAACAAGTCTATAGTTTTTAATTCTGTAAACTATATTTCTTTGTTCACTGTTTTACTATCTTTGGTTAATTTTTTATAAGAAATTATGGCAGGTAACACGTTTGGCAAAATATATACCTTAACAAGCTTTGGCGAAAGTCATGGCGAGGGAATAGGAGGTGTAATTGATGGATGTCCTTCAAATATTGATATTGATTTAGATAAAATACAATTAGAATTAGACAGAAGAAAACCTGGTCAATCGGCAATTGTTACCCAAAGAAAAGAGAGCGACACGGTTAAATTCTTTTCTGGCATATTTGATGGTAAAACTACCGGAATGCCGATTGGCTTTTTAATCCCGAACGAAGATCAAAGATCTAAAGATTATTCTCATATAAAAGACAATTATAGACCTTCGCATGCCGATTTTGTGTACGATCAAAAATATGGCTTTAGAGATTATAGAGGCGGTGGGAGATCATCAGCCAGAGAGACCGCAGCAAGAGTTGTAGCTGGTGCAATTGCAAAACAAGTATTACCTAATATTAGCTTTCAGGCATATGTTTCTGCAGTAGGAAATATAAGTATGAATACCAATCCAAACGAAATAGACTTATCGCTAGTTGAAAGTAATATTGTTAGGTGCCCAGATTTAAATGTGGCGGAATCTATGATAGAACTTATAAAAAAAACTAAAAAAGAAGGAGATACTATTGGTGGAGTAGTTAGTTGTATTATAAAAAATGTACCAATTGGCTTAGGCGATCCAGTATTTGATAGATTACACGCTAAACTTGGCATGGCAATGCTTTCTATAAACGCTGTTAAAGGTTTTGAATACGGAAGTGGATTTTCTGCCGTTAAGATGAAAGGATCTGAACATAATGATAGTATTAACCAAGATAAAACCACAAAAACAAATTTTTCTGGCGGAATTCAAGGGGGTATTTCAAATGGAATGGATATTTATTTTAATGTAGCTTTTAAACCTGTTGCTACCATTATGCATCAACAAGAAAGTATTGATAAATTTGGCGATAAAATATTAGTAGAAGGAAAAGGCAGACACGACCCATGTGTTGTACCTAGAGCCGTTCCTATTGTTGAGGCCATGGCAGCGATGGTTATTTTAGACGCTTTTCTATTAAATAAAACAGTTGTTTTATAAAAAAATAAACAACAAGCATCTTTATATTATTTTAAACATGAAACAAAATAAGTTATTTTTTATTTCTCTTGCCTTAATTTTCACGGTTTTAGTATTCTATATTTCGCCATTAGGGAATGCATTTAAAAGTAAATCTATTAATGATGAACAACAAAATGCAACTAAAATGTTATTAACAGAACAAGATTTTAATTTAGAGTTAAAAGGAATTAATACAACCAATATTAACTTAAAATCTTTGAAAGGTAAAGTAATTTTTATTAATTTTTGGGGAATTTGGTGTCCGCCTTGCAAACAAGAAATGCCAACCATTCAAGCAATTCATAATAAATTTAAAAATGAGGTAAGTTTTGTAATGCTTGCTATTCCGGCTAGAGGAGAAGAATTGAAAACCGATGTCTCGAATTTTTTAACAGAGAATAATTATAATTTCCCTACCTACGAAACAAGTGCTGTTCCTTCCATAAAATTCCAAAGCAATGCTGTTCCTTTAACTGTTATAATAAATAAAAAAGGAGAAATTGTAGCTAAAGTTGAAGGATCAAAAGATTGGAACGATGAAGCATCTAATGAACTTTTAAAGAAATTAATAAAAGAATAAATATTAAATTTGTTTAAATATGAAAAGAATAGATTCAAATTCAACAGATTTTTCATTGGTAGAAAAAATTAAAATCTTTTTTAGACTAATTTCTCAAACTTTTAAAGGGAATTACAAACCTAATAAATGGAATTTAATTATTTCTTTTATCTCTATTATTTATGTTATTTCGCCATTAGATTTTATACCAGAAATACCTTTTGGTATTTTAGGATTAATAGATGATGTGGCTATTTTAACTTTTGCTTATACTAGATTTAATAAAGAAATAGTGAGTTTTATTGCTTGGGAAAACAAACAGAAACCTACAAATAATTCGGTTATAAATATAGATTAGTTTAGAATATTGCAGCAAAAACAACCGATTTAGCCAATATTTTTTATAAATCTTATCATCTTTTTGTTTTCATGGATAAAACAATTACTTTTTAATTTCTTCAATTAGAAATAAAAATGCGTATTCCATTGCAATTTCTTTTAAAGATTCGAATCTACCGCTTGCTCCACCATGACCAGTATCCATATTCGTATGTAAAAGCAATAGTTTATTGTTTGTTTTTAATTCTCTCAATTTTGCTGTCCACTTAGCAGGTTCCCAATATTGTACCTGCGAATCGTGCAAACCCGTAGTAATTAATATATTTGGGTAGGCTTTTTTCTCTACATTATCATAAGGAGAATAAGATTTCATATAATCGTAATATACTTTTTCTTTTGGATTTCCCCATTCATCGAATTCGCCAGTTGTAAGCGGTATTTCTTCATCTAACATAGTAGTAACTACATCTACAAAAGGGACAGAAGCAACTATGCCGTTATAAAGTTCTGGTTCCATATTAATTATAGCACCCATTAATAAACCCCCAGCAGAACCACCCATGGCGTATAAATGATTAGAAGAAGTATAGTTGTTTTCTATCAAAAATTTTGAAGCATCTATAAAATCAAAAAAAGTATTTTTCTTTTTTAATAATTTTCCTTCTTCATACCATTCTCTTCCTAAATATTCTCCACCACGTATATGGGCAATTGCAAAGATAAAACCTCTGTTTAATAGACTTAATCGGGTAGAACTAAAAGATGGGTCTACGGTAATTCCGTAAGATCCGTATCCATATTGAAGTAGGGGAGTGTCTTTTGATAATTTGGTATCTTTATGTCTAACAATAGAAATAGCAACTTTTTTACCATCTCTTGCATTTGCCCATAATCTTTCCGAAATATAATTTTTGGGTTTAAAGCTACTATCTAATACCTCTTGTTGTTTTAGTGTTTTAGAGGTATGTTTTTCCATATCGTACTCTAGGGTAGAACTAGGTGTGGTTAAAGAGCTGTAAGAATATCTTAGGGTGTTAGAATCAAAATCGGGGTTAAGTCCAATGGAAGCAACATAGGTTTCTTCTTTAAATTCGATAAAATTAACTGCTTCGTTCTCCCAACGAGTAATTTTAATCTCAATTAATCCGTTTTTTCTTTCTTCTAAAACTAAATAATTGCTAAAAATTTCAAAGTCTTCTAAATAAATTTCTTTTCTGTGTGGTACCAAATCGGTCCAATTTTCTTTTTCTGTTTTTAAAACAGAAGTTTTCATAATTTTAAAGTTGGTAGCTTTGTCTTTATTAGTTCTAATATAAAAGTGGTCTTTGTAATGTGCTACCTCATATTCTAAGTCTTTTTCTCTTGGTTGAATTACTTTCCATTTAGCATTAGGTTCGTTGGCTGGTATAAATCTATATTCATCAGAATTTGTGCTAGAAGAAGCAATCATTATATATTCTTTTGATTTTGATTTAAAAACACCACACCCAAAAGTTTCATCTTTTTCTTCGTAAACCAATTGGTCTTCTTTTTCGTTAGTGCCCAATGTATGTTTATAAATGTACGCAGCCCTTAAAGTTTTATCTTTTTTTGTATAAAAAATGGTTTTATTGTCGTTTGCCCAAACACAACCACCAGTAGTATTTTCTATTTTATCTTTAAGAATTTCACCAGTAATTAAATCTTTGAACTGAATGGTGTATTGTCTTCTACTAACCGTATCTACAGAAAAAGCCGCAATTTCATTGTTAAAACTTATAGAAATACCTCCTAAAGTATAGTATTTAAAACCTTCCGCCATTTTATTTACATCAAATAAAATTTCTTCCTTAGCTTTAATTGTTTCTTTTCTGCGGGTGTGAATGGCATATTCATTGCCTTTTTTATATTTGGTAATGTACCAATAGCCATTTAGTTTGTAGGGAACAGACTGGTCGTCTTCTTTAATTCTACTTTTCATTTCAAGAAAAAGCTTTTCCTGAAATTTTTCTGTTTCCAAAAGTACGGTTTTGGTGTAGGTGTTTTCTTCGTTTAAATAACTTATTACCTCTTTATTTTCTTTATCATTTAACCAATAATAGTTATCTATTCTAGTATCGTTATGAGTGGTTATTTCCTTTGCAATCTTCTTTGCAACTGGAGCAGCAGTAGTTAAATTTTCTTTTTCTGTAGTAGAACTTTTATTAATTTGGGCATTCATAGAATAAGGGTTTAAAATAAATAGTACAATTAAAAAATTACAGACTCTCATTTTTTTAGGTTATTAGGGTTTGTTTAAATAGTAAAACCTAGATTTAATAATTCTTAATTTTTTTGTAACCACAAATCTATTACGAATAATTGAACTTCCCTAAATATATTTAACTTTGTATTTTAAAAAATTGCTAATTCTAAATGCAACAAATAGATACAGAACACTATCCAATTTATATTTCTGAAAAGGGATATAATTATTTAAATGAATATATTGTAGAAAACCAACCAACCAAGATATTTATTTTGGTTGATACCAATACCCACGATTTTTGTTTGGCTTATTTAATGGGTTTTTTAGAGACCAATGCCACAATTGAAATTCTGGAAATAGAACCCGGAGAAATAAATAAAACCATTGAAACAACCATTCAGCTTTGGTCTACCCTTGCAGAGTTAGAAGCAGACAGAAAAAGTTTGCTTATTAATTTAGGTGGCGGTTTGGTTTCTGATTTAGGAGGTTTCATTGCCTCTACCTATAAAAGAGGTATAGCCTGTATAAACATTCCCACCACTTTATTGTCTATGGTAGATGCTTCTATTGGGGGTAAAACTGGAATTGATTTTGATGGATTAAAAAACCAAATAGGCACTTTTAGTTTTCCTAAATTATTAATTATAGATACTTATTATTTAAAAACATTACCCCATAACGAGTTAATATCTGGTTTTGCAGAAATGTTAAAACACGGACTAATTGCAGACAAAAAACATTGGATAGATTTAATTTCACTTCCAGAATTAACCATAGAAAACATTACACCGCTTATAACCAATTCTATATTGGTAAAGAAAAAAGTAACAGACCTTGATCCTTTTGAAAATGGATTAAGGAAGATTCTAAATTTTGGTCATACCATTGGCCATGTTATAGAAAGTTATTATTTAACGACTCAAAAACCACTTTTGCATGGCGAAGCCATTTATATGGGTATGTTAGCAGAGGCTTTTC
Organism: Solirubrobacteraceae bacterium; assembly: GCA_041730375.1. Classification (GTDB taxonomy): domain Bacteria; phylum Bacteroidota; class Bacteroidia; order Flavobacteriales; family Weeksellaceae; genus JBGSBU01. The sequence continues at coordinate 437 of JBGSBU010000071.1, read as the reverse complement.
TTTCTAAGTTAATAGGAAATATTACCGAAGAAGATTTAATTGCAATAAAACAAAACATAATTAAATTTTACACACCAATTAAAATACCCGCATCAATTCACCCAAATTTAATAGAATGGTTGGCGCATGATAAAAAAAATGTAGCCAAAACCATAAATTTTAGCTTATTAAATGCTATTGGTAACTGTGGTTATGATATTGAAGTAACCGAAGAAGACATAATTAAATCATTAGAATTCTTAGGTTAAAATTTATTTAAAAGTTTAGACTTAACCCCAAACCTGGTATTAATTGGTTTTGGTTATTTATAACTACAGGAGTTAAGCCAGGGTTAGAAAACAAAGAAGTTTTATTTTCTAAAGTAGATTCTTTTTCTTTTTTATTTATGTAAAAATTTTTAATATTAGCAGTTTGACTAGCATCGCTAATACTAATTA
>JBGSBU010000070.1:0-7325 GCA_041730375.1 Solirubrobacteraceae bacterium | reverse complement strand
AACAGTAATTCCCATTTCTCTGGCTAAAACAATAACCGTTTGTCTGGTCAATCCGTTCAAAAAACAATCAGCATTTAAAATTAGAATTTGAATTTTAAATGCCACTGTTGTGGATCTCCTGACCATTATCCTTCCACTTTTTCGTTGAACCTTGAAAGACAAAGTCGACCGCTCTGCTTGGTTAATTAAACGAGATTTTTAGTAGCTCTAACTAGTTATTTTGTGACAAGAAAAGTAAGAACGAAAAGAAAGTCTAACGCTAAGTTTTGACCTTCTAAGAATTAATTTGCTTTATCAGCGGTGCCGGGTCAATTGTTGGCATACCTAGTCCTTATAAATAACTTCTGGAAATAGGATACTAGGACCTGCACTAAAATTATGTTTTTTCATTGTATTTATTCGTAATAATTAAGTTTACAAATTTCCGAATTACATTTGACAAAATTAATTTTTTATATAAAAAGTTATTAACTATTACCAAAGAGTTTTAAATCTTTTTTAATCCTAAAAATTTAAACATCATTTCTTAACTCTAAGTAAGATAAATAGTTTTGACAACTTTATAAAATTGTCAAAACTTACCTAAAACTTTACTCCACTTTCACTCTCACACCACCCGTATGATGGCTATATTCTGGGGCGTACATACTTTGTAAAGTGCTTATTCCGTTGGAAAAATTACCATTATTGTTTACTAAAAGTTCATATTCTAAAACATAAGTTCCTTTGTTGATTTTGTCAAAAAAGAAATGTGTTGCAGCATCTTTAGTACTTTTATAATAACCTAAACCATTTTGCCATTGGTAACTAGAAATTACATCTACAGGTTCAAAACAACTGGCTCGCATGTCTTTAAGATGCACAAAATCTATATCTTCGGTAGTAGAAACTATTATTCTTACAGTTACTCTATCCCCTATTTTTAAATTAGATGTGTTTGTTATTTTTTCTAATTCCAATGGTTTATCTTGTCCTACAACTTTTTTAATGTAAAGTTCTTTTTGCATTTTCATAGGGCCATTTTCAGAGGATTTTATTTTGTCTAATTCTTCAAAATATTGCCAATATAAACCTCCAAAACCAGGAACTTTATTATCATTTTTAATAGTTAAAGTTGCCAATTCTGGTTGAATTTCCTCTTTTTTATAATTTATTTTGATGTAACCCGAACCAACTTCTTCTGGGTTTTCTTGCAATTTTAGGTTTAACTTTTCTGTATTTCCCCAAGTGATTTTGGTTTCGTTTTTTACATTTACAAAATCTGAACCTTGTAATAATAAGGCATAAACTGCTTCCGTAGTGGTTTTGGTATTGCTCCAGCTTTTGGTTTGCTTGTTTTTCAAGAGCCAAACTTTCATTAAATCTGCACTTTGGGTGTCGTTGGCAATTTCTGTAAATGCTTCAATAATAAGGGCTTGCGTTTCAATAGGCGATTGGTACCAATACCAACTGTTTTTATTGTTTATCCAATACATTCCCCATTCTTCGTTATTGGAAGAAGTTTCTTTAAAAGCTGTGATGATATCTTGTGGCGTTTCCTTGTCTTCAAATCGATGTAAAACCAATGCTGCCATAGCTTTTTCATAAAGTGAAAATTCTTTCCATTGCGTTTTTATTTGATCCAAATATTCTTTGAAAATCGCTTTTTGTTTTGCAGATATTGGATTTTTTTGCAAATAAAAACTTCTTGCATAAAAATAATGTAATTCGTTATAAGGATTTATCCAAATTCTTGGTTCTTTTTTACCTTTATTTTGGGTTGAAATTTCTTTTCTTCTTTCGTGGTCTTTGATAAATTCTTGGTCTAAAAACGGAATTGCATTATCGGTAATAGATTTATAATCATTGGTTAACGCATTATTTTTTATTAATTTTTCCAAATGTCCTATCCCAGAAACAATGTGTTGCGTAATGTATCTATTTTCATAACCGCCATCAAACCAAGCGAATGCTCCGTTGCTTTTTTGTTTGGCTTTTAGTTTGTTTAAAGTGGCATCGGTGCTGGTTTTCATTTGTTCCAAATCAAATAAAAGTGCCAAATTTTTTCTTTGTTCGGCTTCGTTTTCCATGTCTTTTAACCAAGGCGTTTCGGCAAGGATAATGGATTTTAATTCTTCATTTTGAGATAATTTAGAGGTTGGTTTGCCTTGTTTTTTCCACAAATCGAATACTTCTTTTATCTTTGGTTGGCTATTGATTACTTCGGTTGCGAGAACATTGGCGTAATATCTTGCAAATGTTTGTTCTGCACATTCATGTTCATATTCCATCAAATAAGGCAAAGATTGAATCGCCAACCAAGTAGGATTGCTGGTATATTCTAAAGTCATTAAATGATGACGTAAAGTATTGGAATTGTTATCTTTAAAGTTGTTAAACGTAAAAGTTTTTTCCGAATTTTCTCTTACCCAAATTGGTTTAGATTCGGTAACTAGCATACTATTGGGCAAAACGGGTAAGATATTCTCTTCCCCATCAGAATGGGTTTCTGTTTGAGCCAAAACTTGGTATTGCACACCTTGTAAACCATTAGGAATAAATACTTTCCAGCTCATGGTGGTATTTCCATTGGCATTAATTTCAAAATTTTGAACCGCATTTTGGTTTTGCATTTCTACGTCTATTGGATACCTATCCAATGCGTTGAATAGCTTTAAAGTTGCTTTTCCTTTTTGGGCATTTGTAGAAAGATTGGTGATTTTTGTTTTTAAAACAATAGTGTCTTTTTCTCTTAAAAACCTTGGCATATTTGGCGTTACCATTAGTTCTTTTTGTGTAACAGCAAAATCCTCGTGATAGGCAGAAACACCGTTTTTGTTGTGTGCCAGCAATCTCAATTTCCATTGGGTTAAAGCATCGGGCGTTTTGAATTCAAAATTGATGTTTCCTTTGGTGTCAGTGGTTAAGTGTGGGTAAAAGAAAGCGGTTTCGGAGAAGTTGGTGCGGATTTTTGGAAAATTATCATTAGTTGAATTATTTTTTTCTGAAAAATCACGTTCAATTATTTTACCATTTGATAAAGTATCTTTAGAAATAAATCCTCTTTCTTTTTCTTCAAAACCTCCTGAATCCATTGAAATATTAGCGGCAGAAACACTTTGAGACATCATTCTTGCTTTTCTTGGTGCAGATCCTGTTGACATAAAGGCATCTTCAACATCATATTCTTCTTTAACAATATAATTTGTAAAATCTTTAAAATCAATATTTAATATATTACCAGTAATTATTTTTTTAATAGGATTAAGACCCAAATAAGAAAACCGCAACACATCACCTGTTTTCGCTTTTATTTTATAATTTCCGTTTTTGTCTGAAATTACAAATTTATCTGTACCAATTAGCTCTACTTTTACGCCTAATTTGCCTATTTTTCCTTCGGTAATAAGACCTGAAACAACTATTTCAACCCCTTTTTTATAATTAGACACATCGTAAGATAGATTATGATAAAAATTAGAATAATTAATTCCAAAACCATAAAGATTTAATTCATCTTTAAAATATTTTCTAAATTTTGTGTCAAAATCAGGAAAATCCACTGAAAAATTACTGTTTCCTACTAGCCTGTTATTTTTGTTATTACCAGAATTATAAATTTGTTTTTCAAGAAATAATAAATCATTCCAATCTAATTTATGAAATTTATCTAAGGAAGCATCGTACATACTTGCTAGTACTTCGGCAAGTTTAGGAGTGTGTTCCGAAAGTATGTTAAATGACCATTTTTCGTCTTTTCCTGGTTCTAATTTATTACGAAAAGTATTGGTTTTTATAGAGAGTTTTGGTTCGTCAATAGTAACATTTGCATTTAAAACCTTTTCAAAATATTGTCCTTCTACTACAAAATCTATTTCTATTAAAACATCTCCTTTTTTAACATTTGTAACAGGAATTTTAAAATTTTTAGAATCTTCTATTGTTAGAATTTCTTTAAAAATAGATTTACTTTCGTAAAATGCTTCCACAGAAACTACCAAATTTTTATAATTGGTTTTGGTATTAATTTCAATAAAAGTATCTTTTTTAAAATCTTTGTTGGTAATATTTGCTTCAAAAAGTGCAAAATCGGCTGGTTTAATATCATTTGCATTAATAATATCTAAAAAAGATTGTGTTTTTATTTCCTTACCATCAGTATCTTTTATTACAAACTCTACCATATAACTTCCTGTTATATAAGTATTTACATTTTCAAATAATATTTCTTTTTCTTTTCCTGTATTTATATTTTTACTAAATACTGCAACACCCCTTTCCCAGTTTTCTTTTTTATCTTCTTTATTATAAGGGTAAAAAGGAAAATTTTTCACATAGTCTTCTTTGTTAATTTCTTGAATTTCAGGGGATTCCCAAGGTCTATATAATAAAAGTCTATCGGGACTTTTTAATTTATACATACTAAAAACACCATCAGTAGGAACTTCTATGCCGTTAAGGTTTTTAGTATTTATTTTAAATATGTTTTTATTGTTTTTTTCTACTGTTTTAGGATGTTCTATACTTAAATCCCAATTGTTAAAACCTGCTTTTACGGTAGTAGTATTACTTTGGGTTTCGCCATTACTATCCGTAACATCGGCTTTTATTTCAAAAATATAAATAGGGTTGTTCTTTGGGTCTTGATTACCTGCTTTTGCAAGAAATTCTATATTAAAATTACCAATGGCATCGGTTTTAGTTGTACTATTTATAATAGTTTCATCGTTTTCATTTGCTCCATTGCCACCTCTATAATACCAATAATCCCAACGTTTTTGAATTTTCCTAATTACTGTATATTTTACCTCAGCATCAGCAATAAAATTTCCAGCATAAGCTTTGGCAATTCCTTTGGTAGTAATGGTTTCATTGAGTTTTTTACTTTCTTTTTGGTCTTGAAACGTTACTTCAAACTTTGGTCTTTTATATTCTTCTACTTTAAAACTAGTAGCAAAATAATAATATCTGTTATTAGAATTTTTATAGGCTAATAAATGTTGTTTATTTTCCTGTACTTTAAGGGTAAAATTACCAGTTAAAACATCTTTGGGTAAAATAAACTCTCCAGAAATACTTCCCATTTCATTAGTAGTTAAGAATTTTTTATATATTTCTTTACCATTAGCATCTTGCCCTATCATGTTAAATTCTAGGTTAGGAATAACCTCGTGAATTTCTTCATTGGTTTTGGTGGCAATTGCTTTAAAAAGAACCGTTTGTCCAGGTCTATAAATTGCTCTATCCGTGAGAATAGTGATTTTTAAATCTTTATAATCTTGTGGTTGTGGATTTTCATTAAGGCTGTAAAAATAATCTTTAAGAAAAACCACATCATTATCTTTTTCAAATTTTATTCTGACTTCTCTATCGTTATTGTGGTCTATTATTTTTGCTAATCCATTTACATCTGTATTAATTTGGTTGCCATTTACATATACTTTAACATCATTTAAAGGTTTACCAGTTTTACTGTTTTTAATTTCATATATTAAATTTTTATTCTGATGCTTAACTATATTTAGAAATGTAGCCTGTATTTCTTCAAAACTATGCACAACTTTATCCCCATTTATAGCTTTGGTTGAAACATGAAAAAGGTATTTTCCTATAGGTAATGCTGGTAAAATAATTTCTTTATTATAACTAAAATAGTCTTTTAAATCATTTATAGATAAGTTTAAAGTTTTAAAAACCTTAAGATCTTTAGCCAGTTTTAAATATTTCTCATTCTTATCGTTTTCATATCTATTTCTATCAAGTCCAGTATAATCAAGAGGTAATTCTAAAATTTTAATTTGATATTCTTGAATGTTTTGGTAGGTAACTTTAGCTAAAATAGGTTCGTTAGGTAATACGTAATTAGGTGTTTGAATACTTAAAACTTGATTTAAAATGGAATTTTTAAGGTTTTCAGCATCTTTTTTTACTTCTTTTGCCAATGTATTATTAAGAATTGCATTACATAATTCCAATGCTTTTTTTCTAAAATCCTTATTTTCTTTTTTATCAGCTTTTTGAAAGTAATAAGAAGCTAATTTAAATTGTGCCTCATGCCCTACCCAATTATTTTTGTTTTGCGTAATTACATTATTTAATGCTTCAAAATAAAGCGTTTCATTAGAAGAAATTTCATGGATACTATTAAATCTTTGCCAAAAAACTTCTTTTTCACCTTCAGAATCTTGAACTAATTTTTCTCTTTTTTGCAATAATTCTAAAACCATTGTTAATCTTTGGTCTTCAAAATCAAATTTTTCTAATACAAATAATTTTTCATCATAAAAAGATTTATTTATTTTGTCCGTAGGAATTTTTTTATAATTTTCAGTTAAATTTATGTCGTTTTTTTGGTAAAAATAGATTGCTTGTTCTAATACAAAATCATAAACACTCCTTTTTATCCAATCAGAATGTGGGTTGTATTCAAATAATTTATGGTAATCATAAATAGAAACTGTATTTAAAATTTTTTCTTTTTTTAGTAATTCTTGGAACGTTTGGTTAATTTTTTCGTAAAAATCTTTAGTAGTCCAGGTCTTAAAATCCTTGTCTTTTTGTTCTATTAAACTGGTTCTATTTCTTATTTGCCAAGAATTATTGTTGTAATAATCTTTTAAAGCATCGGCATAAATAAGTTCTAAAATTGCTTGTGTAGGTTCCGAAACTGATTTTATGGTAGATTCTAATAGCGTGAAAATTTTAGTTTGTGCATCTTCTTCTACCGTTTGCATGTATTTACTTTTATAAAAAAAGCATTTTACTATTTCTTGTTCGTTTTTAGAATTTTTAGCAGCTACTAAAATTTCATCTACTACTTTTATAGCTGATTTTATTTTTTGTTTAGATTCATGCTCATGAACTGTTTTCCATTGTTCAGAAAAATCTTGAGAAAAAATAAATTGAGAAAAAAGAATCATTGCGAAAATATTAATATTTTTCATAAAAAAAGGATTATATAATTGTAAGCAAATAAAAAACTATGCCAAAGATAAAAAAAAATAGCTAACCTTGTGAGGTTAGCTATTTATATTTAAAACAAAAAATTATAATAATTATAATTTATTTACATGTTTAGTAAGTTTAGACTTTAAATTAGAAGCTTTGTTATCATGAATAACATTTTTCTTAGCTAATTTATCAATCATAGCCACAACATTAGAAAGTTTAGCAGAAGCATCACTTTTATCTGTATTCATTCTTAGAGCTTTATGTTTAACTGCATCTGCGCTGAGTGCAGCTTGAGCTCTAGTGCCTGACGCTTCATGTTGAGCGAGGAAGTTCGCGTGGACCTGAACAGCCTCACACCTGAGCAAGTCGCTGCCTGGAAACCCGGCCAAACCTTG
>JBGSBU010000069.1:0-7328 GCA_041730375.1 Solirubrobacteraceae bacterium | reverse complement strand
ATAATTAGCCAATTTAAAAGCATTTTCGCAGTGCCTATCCATTCTAATGGCTAACGTTTCTAGACTTTTAGAAAGAATCCAGGCATTAAAAGGAGAAAGAGTTGGCCCCGAGTTTCTAACAAAACCTCTAATTAAATCGTAATGAGGTGTGTCCATTAAAATTACGCCGCCCATTACCCTTCCTTGTCCGTCTATGAATTTAGTTGCCGAATGAAAAGAAATATCTATGCCAAATTCTTTTGGTCTTTGCAGGTAAGGCGTGGCAAAACAATTATCTACTGCGGTAATTAAATTATATGTTTTACCAATTTGCGCAATGGTTTGCATATCAAATAGCTCTAATCCTGGATTAGACGGAGTCTCTAGCAAAATCATTTTTGAATTAGGTTTTATAAAATCTTCAATATTTTCTATATCTTTAGAAAGTAAAAAAGTTGTTTCAATACCATATTTAGGAAAATAGTCTTTCACCAATTGGAATGAAGAGCCAAACACTGCTTTGGTACAAAGTAAATGATCGCCCTGTTTTAATAACCCCATAACAATAGCAAACAATGCTGCCATGCCAGAACTGGTAGAAATTCCTTTTTCATAGCCTTCTAATAAAGCCATTTTTTCTTCGAACTCCGAGCAGTTTGGATTGGTGTACCTAGAGTAGATATTTCCTTCTTCTTCGCCAGCAAACAAGGCACGCATTTGTTCGGTGCTTTCAAACACATAACCCGAAGTGGCAAAAATTGGCACAGAATGCTCTCTTTGCTCAGATCGTTCTACTTGCGTGCGTATGGCTTGGGTTTCGAATTTCATTAAAATTTGTGTGATTATTTTTTGTAAGGAAAATTTCTAGAAACTTTTCTCATCATTCTATCTATTAGCCTATCATTTGAAGATAAAAAATCTTCTTCCATTAGTTTACTAAACTGCCATAGTAATTCTCCCTTTGAAGAATCATGAATGCTTAAAATTATTTTTCCATTTCCAGTTTTAGAAAATGAAGAATCTTTTGTTATTAAAATCGATGCAATTGCAGATAAATTGCTTTGTAATTTTTCTTTATAGAATTCTCCAGAGATTACTCCGTCTACCTTAAGAACTTTTGCGATTTCTTCTTTAGAATAATCTTCAATGTTATCAAACATTTTATTATTTTTTAATAAAAGATTTATTTTATCAACTTCTAAAAAACTAACTGAATAATTACTTTTTTTTGATAAAAGATAGTTATTTAAGCTTGATTGAAGGTTTTTAGAAAGAATGTCCTCTGTTTTTTTAATTTCTTCTAAAGAAGTATTATTTAAATTGGTTTTATTTGTAAAAGAAACTTTAAAAGGAAGAATTGCTACTAACTTATGATTAGAAATAATTTCTTTTATATTTTCTGAGGTAAATACTTGCTTTTTAGGTTCTGATCTACCTAGAATTTCAAATTTATTTTCTTGAGCAAATAAACACAAAGAAAAAAGAAATAATAATAATTTATTTGCATTTAAAAATAGTTTTTTTCTCATTTAATTTATTTTTTGTAAGGGAAATTTCTAGAAACTTTTCTCATCATTCTTTCAATTAAATCATCGGTTGAAGTCATAATATTATCATCCATTGTTTTAAAAAATCTCCATAATAATTCACCATCAGAACCATTATTTATTGTTAAAGTAAGGTTTCCAGAACCTGTTTTACCCCCAATTCCACCAAATAAAATTGCAGAGGCAATTGCTACTCCTTCACCTTTAGATTGTTCTTGAAAAAAATCACCACTAATTATAGCATCTACACCTAATATTTTCGCAATTTCATCTTTGGTAAATTGATCTAATTTATCTAAAACACCCGCTTTATTTAACAAAATATTTGTTTTATCAATATCTTGAAATTCAACTTTATAGTCATTATTTTTTCTTAAAAGAAATGTATAAAGACTAGATTGAATGTTTTTAGACATACTTAATTCTTGAACTTTATTTGCTTCGTTACTAAAATTTTTAGGTTGTTTTCTATAAGTAATCTTAGCGTTAAAGGGTATAATAGCTATAAGTTTGTGAGGAGCTATTTTTTCAATAATATTTTTAGATTCAAAGATTTGTTTACTTCTCTCTTGAGAAAAAATATTTAAAGAAATTAAAGCGAATAGAATTAATAAAGATTTTTTCATATTTTATTTTAAGTTATTTTTATTTTTTAAATTTATTTCGATTACATAAACCTGTCCATTACCTTTTTGCTTACGCCTGTGGTAGAATATCCCCCATCGTGGTAAAGGTTTTGCATGGTTACTTTTTTGGTATAGTCAGAGAAAAGTGTTACAATATAATCGGCACAATCGTCTGCTGTGGCATTGCCCAATGGAGAAATTTCTTCGGCATATTTAAGGAATCCTTCAAATCCTTTTACGCCAGAACCTGCGGTGGTTGGCGTTGGCGATTGAGAAATGGTATTTACCCTAACTTTTTTTTCTGTTCCCCAGAAATAACCAAAACTTCGGGCAATAGATTCTAAATAAGCTTTATTATCTGCCATATCGTTATAATCGGGGAAAGATCTTTGTCCGGCAATGTAGGTTAATGCCAAAATAGAACCCCATTCGTTTACACAATCTTTTTTCCATGCTACTTGCATTATTTTATGGAACGAGGCGGCAGAAATATCCCATCCTTTGGTTTGCCAATCGTAATTTAGGCTGGTGTAATGTTTTCCTTTCCTAACATTAACAGACATGCCCACAGAATGCAGGATGAAATCTATTTTGCCAAATTTTTCTATGGCTTTATCAAATAGGTTGTTAAGGTCTTCTAGGTTTGTAACATCTGCAGGCACAATATCAGAGTTGGTGTTTTCTGCTAGTTTTTTTAATTCTCCCATTCTAAGAGCAACTGGGGCATTGGTTAAAATAAATTCTGCACCCTCTGCATGGCATCTTTCTGCTGTTTTCCAAGCAATAGATTTTTCGTCTAAAGCGCCAAAAATAATACCTTTTTTACCTTTAAGAATTTGATTTACCATAGGGGCTTATATTGTATTTTATAAATGAGTTACAAAGATAAAGTATTTGAAAATATTTTACCCATTTTTATTTATTACAAAGTTTGAATAAATGACTAGTTACATTTCTTTTATGAAAAGTAAATTATTTTCGTTTGAATCTTTGGGCGAAAAAATATAATTACTATAATTAAATGCTTTTACCTCTTCTAGTTCTTTTATATTATTTTCGGCACAATATTTTGCCATTAAACCACGTGCAGCTTTTAGGTGCATCATAATGCTTGTTGGTTTTCCATTTTTTAAGGTTTGGAATTTACAATTAACTATTTTTCTATCAAGTTTTTTTTGGTCTATAACCTTTAAATATTCATCGCTGGTTAGGTTTAATAGAATTTCTTTTTCGCTAGAATTTTCTTTTATATGAGAAGTAATGATATTTCCCCAATAGCTATATAATTTTTTTTCTTTATTAATAGGCAAATTGGTTTTCATCTCTAGTCTGTAAGGGGTTATCCAATCTAAAGGTTTTAAAATGCCATATAAACCAGAAAAAATAAACGCATTATTTTGTAAATAATTAATAGATTGGTTAGAGAGTTGGCTGGCATTTAAACTTCTATAAACCTCGCCTGAATAACCAAAAATTGCTTGAATGCCATCTTTATCTGTTGGATTTTTTTGCCATTTTTGAAATCTTTCCCAGTTTTGTTGGGTAAGTTTAGGAGAAATACCTAGTATTTTTTGTAAATCGCTAACACTATATGTTTTTAAAGTAGCAACTAATTCTTCTGATTTTTTTAAAAACTTTGGGGTAGAAAAATTCTTTATTGAATGATTGTTGTTTGAATCCATTAGCTTGGCTGGAGAGAGTAAAAGTTTCATTAAAGCATGGGTTTAGTTTATATTATAAAAAATCTTCTAAGTCGCCCAGCCCTTTTCTTATTATTAATGGCTGGTCTTTAGTCATATCTACAACGGTTGAAGCGAAATTTCCGCCAATTCCGCTATCTATTATTAAATCTACTTTATTAAAGTAATGTTCGGCAATAAGCTCTGGATCTGTAATATAATCTAAAACCTCATCTATATGATGAATAGAGCTAGAAGTTAACGGAGCTTGTAAAAAATGAGAAATAGTACTTGGTACTTTATGGTTAGGAATTCTAATACCTATTTCTTTTCTACCTTTAAAAGCAGGAGGAAGATGATTTACTGCATCAAAAATAAAGGTAAATGGCCCTGGTAAAGCGCGTTTAAGTAATTTAAAATAATTATTACTTAAGGGTTTTATAAAGGTTGAAAGATGACTTAAATCGTTACAAACTATTGAACATTGAAGTTTTTCTATTTTCACGCCCTTTAGTCTAGCAATTTTAAGCATTGCTTTTGCACTATTAGAGCTGCAGCCTAATGTATAAACCGTATCTGTTGGGTAAATAATTAAGCCATCGTTGTTTAATACCTCTATGATTTGATTGATTGATCTGCTGTGTGGTTGATCGGGGTATAGTTTAATTATTTTTGCCATAATTTTAAAAGTTAAACCAAAAGGTTAGTTTTTTAAATTTAATGAATTAATTAACTAAAATTACAACCATTTATCTGCCCAATTATTGAAACAAATAATATACCATGCCAAATCTTGGTAGGCTTTATTTCCTTTAAAAAACTCTTTTTTAACATACGCAACATACTCGGTGTTAAGTAACATATGTTTATTACATTTTTCTGTAGAAAGATATTCTAAACTAAAATCTTTTAAATCGTTTGTAAGCCATTTGTAAAGTGGAAGTGTAAACCCTTGTTTTGGCCTGTCTAGCATTTCTTTGGGAATATAATTATAACAAATATCTTTTAATATGTGTTTTTGAATGCCTTTGTTGTATTTGAATGTCTCTGGTAACCTGGCAGCAAATTCAATAATTCTGTGGTCTAAAAGCGGCTCCCTTCCTTCTATAGAAGCACTCATGGTAGATCGGTCTACTTTGGTTAAAATATTATCTACCATATAGGTTTTATAGTCTAAAGCCAACATATTATTTATTGAATTAGTATTGTTTTTTAATTCATAATAAAGTGTGTTAAAATGAGTTTTTACGGGTGTACTATTTTCTTTGAATAGTTTATTTACAAGGTAATTGTTATTTTTTTCTGAGAATAATTTTAAATAATTAATAGATTCTTTAGCGGGTAGATCACTTAAAATACTAGCTAATCCTTTAAAATTTGATTTATTTCTGTAGTTCTTATTAGGAATTAGTTCAGAAATCCCATTTAATAATAAGCCAGCTATTCTAGATTGGCGTAAGTAGCTAAATTTTTTAGCATATTCAATGGCTCTTTTATAATTATCGTAACCTGCAAAAATTTCATCACCAGCATCGGCAGATAAAACTACTTTAACATCTTTTGCCGCAAACCTACTTAATAATATGGTAGGAATAGAAGAGACATCTGCAAAAGGTTCATCGAAATAATTGGGTAGAATGGGCAGAATATCTTTTGCATCGTTCTGTTTGCAGTGTAGAATATTACTTTTAAATCCAAGATGATTGGCTATTTTTTTTGCATAAATAGATTCATCAAACTGTTTATCTTCAAAACCAATTGTATAGGTTTCTAGGTTTTCGTAGCCCAAGTTTTTTAACAATCCGCCCACTAAAGAACTATCATAACCACCACTTAAAAATAAGCCTACCGGAACATCAGACACCATTCTAAGATTTACTGCATTGCTTAAAATTGAGGTTAATTCTTCTTTGGCTTCTTTGTAAGAAATAGCTAAAGTGTGCTGATTATAATAATCTAAAACATTCCAGTATTCGTTTATTTCAATTTTACTCTCATTGATATGATAAGTAAGTGAATGTCCAGGTAATAGCTTTTTTATTCCATTAAATATTGAATAATCCTGCATGATATAGCCATATTTAAAAAAAATAGAAGCACTCTCTATATTAATTTTTTTACTAAAGTTTGGAAAAGCAAGAATTCCTTTTATTTCAGAAGAAAAAATGAAAGTGTTGTTTAATAAACTATAATAAAGTGGTTTAACGCCAGATCTATCCCTGCAAAAAAATAATATATTTTTAATTTTATCGTGAATGGCAAAGGCAAACATACCAACGAATTTATTTACTGCTAAATCTTTCCATTGTGCATAGGCATGAATAATAACTTCTGTATCGGAATTTGATTTAAACTGGTGTCCCAATTCTTGTAATTCTTTTTTTATGGCTTCAAAATTATAGACTTCGCCATTAAAAACTATGGTATAATTTTCGAATTCCATGGGTTGATGCCCAGCATTAGAAACATCTATTATTGATAGCCTCCTATGCCCAAGCACTGTTGTGAGCTTGTCTTTTTGATTTACCCAAAATCCCTCATCATCCGGACCTCTGTATGCGAAAGTTGAGGTAATTTTATTAATAACCAAATCATGATTAAGCTCTAAATTAGTTACATATCCAGCTATTCCACACATTATAATATAGCTTTTAATTGATTAACATATTCTTTTATGTCTAGGATATTTGTATTGCTTAAGTCACCTTTTCTTTGGCCTGATATAATTTTTTTTATTGCCTCAAAAGCTTCGTTAGAAAAAGCATCATCGTTATTTGGCACATAAAAAATTTCGTTATTTGCAAATTCTTTATAGGCATTTATATTGGAAGCAATTACAGGGGTGTTTAATAGTAAGGATTCGGCAACCACTAATCCATATCCTTCATGAATAGAGGGTTGAACTATAATATCTGCATTTTTAATATAAGGATAAGGATTTTCTTTTGCGCCAAGAAAATGGATAGAAATACCCGAATCATTTATTTCTTTTTTTAATTTATTGTAAAATTGTTTATTTTCTACCTGCCCAAGTATAAAAAATTCTGCCTCGATATTTTCACTCTCTAATTTTTGTTTTAGTTTAATTAGCCTATTAAACCCCTTGGAAGGAATTAGTCTTCCGATAGAGAGTATTTTTAATTTATTTTCATATTTCTTAAATTCAATTGGGTATAAAAGACCAGCTTTTTTAATAATATTATCTCTATTTAACGGATTGTATAAAAGTTTAATATTATTTTGGAAGCCTTTAAAATTATAGATTAAATCTAATTTAACTTCATTAGAAATAGCAATTATGTGGTTGTAATTTAAAAAAAAAGGTATTTGTTTTTCTAAAGAAATATCCTCTTTTATCATTTCTGATAGTAAAGCATGTGCCCACAAAATTTTATTTTTACTTTTTATTTTGTAAAAAGAATTTGCTAAATCTTGAATAAAACATACCGAAGTATCATATTCTTTATTGTTTAAAATAAATTTTTGAATTAAAAAAG
>JBGSBU010000068.1:0-7456 GCA_041730375.1 Solirubrobacteraceae bacterium | reverse complement strand
AATCATTCCGAAGCTAAATTTTGTTTTGTTGCTACAAAAGAATTATACAGTATAATACATTCTATTAAAGAATTGCTTCCCAATTTAGTTGGAATTTATACATTTGAAGAGGTGGAAGATGCACCTAATTGGAATGAAATTTTATCTCTAGGAGAGGATGATTCTACTCAATACGAAGTAGATGTGGTTAAAGACTTAATTAACCCAGATAGTGTTTTAACTATAATTTATACATCTGGTACAACTGGTGTTCCAAAAGGCGTTGTGTTAACGCATAATAATATAGTTTCGAATGTTTTAGCTACTAACAATGCTTTTCCTAAATTTAGTGAATTGGGTGTTGAAAATCCGGTTGCTTTAAGCTTTTTACCTATAAATCATATCTTTGAAAGAGTATGTATCTATTGGAATATTTATAGAAACGTTTCTGTCTATTATGCAGAAAGTATAGAGAAAATAAGTGATAATCTAGCAGAAGTGAAACCTCATGTAATGACTGCTGTTCCTAGATTATTAGAAAAAGTATATAACAAAATTATAAAAAAAGGAGAAAGTGCTGGAGGTATAAAAACTAAATTATTTATGTCTGCCGTTAATATGGTAAAAGATTTAGAGCCATTTACGCAAGACGAAAAAGGATTCCTTTTTAAATTAAAGTATGCTTTTTTAAATAAATTAATTTTTAGTAAGTGGGCGGAAGCCTTAGGAGGTAATTTAGCAGTAATTATTTGCGGAAGTGCCGCTTTAAGTCCAAAACTTGTAAAAATATTTTATGGTGCTGGAATTCCTATTGCCGAAGGATATGGATTAACAGAAACCTCGCCAGTAATTTCTTTAAATACACCAAAAAAAGAAGGATTTTGTCTTGGGAGTGTTGGGAAAATTCTAGATAATTTAGATGTAAAAATCGCCGAAGATGGAGAAATAATACTTAAAGGACCAAGTGTATTTAGCGAATATTTTAAAGACCCAATTAATACCAAAGAGGCATTTAATGAACAGGGTTATTTTAAAACCGGAGATATAGGCGTAATTGATTCTAACGGGTTTTTAAAAATTACTGATAGAAAGAAAAGTATGTTTAAAACCTCTGGGGGAAAGTATATTGCACCGCAAATTATTGAAAACGAAATGAAATTAATTCCTTTTGTTGAGCAAGTTATAGTTGTTGGAGATGGCGAAAAAATGGCTTGTGCAATAGTTCAACCAAATTTTGATAATATTAAAGATTGGGCTTCTGTAAACGAAAAAAATATTTTTAATGAAGAACAAATTGCTAATAGCCTTGAAGTAAAAGAAATTATTTTAAAAGATTTAGAAAAAGTTAATGCCAACCTTGGAAGTTGGGAAAAAATAAAAGACATTCAATTAACTCCAATTGCTTGGACCATAGAGAATGATTTATTAACACCAACTATGAAGGTTAAAAGAAAAAATGTAATGGATAAATTTAGTGATCTATACAAAAAACTATATCCAGATACTATTTGATTTTATAAAAAACCAAATAATTTTTATCCAAAATAAAAAGAGAGTAATAAAATTATTTTATTGCTCTCTTTTCTTATAATTTATTTTAACTATTTACTCCTTTGTATTTTTCTACATTGGTTACAAAATCTGGGTGACCATAAATATCCGTTAAATGAAACTTAATACTATCTATGTTTTTTTGATCTATTTTTTTAGCCATTTTACTGCTAGGAAATTTTATTAAAATAAATCTAATCAAAGTACTTTTAGTAATTAATAAAATATTTAAAACACCTCCAATTAAATAATCTAAACCAGAAACATCTATCTTAAAGTGTTCTACGGCTTTTTTATCTAGTATTTTAATTAGTTGATTTGCCATTACTTTGGTTAAAGATTTTGTGAGTCTATTTTTTATTTTACCTATTATAGTTTTTTCGTCAAATAATTTAATTTTGCTAACCGCTTTTGCTAGTTCCCTAGAACCATTTGACTCTGATTTTGATTTAAGCGTTAAATTTCTTAAAAATGCTTGTTTAATTAACTCCTCTACTGTTTTAGGAATGTATTCTTCTTTAATTCCAAGTAAATAGGCTAAATACCTACTATAATTAAACGATGAAACTCTAGATTTATTATTTCTAATATTTTTATACCCATACAAAGAAATATAGAGTAATGTGCTTAAAAAAACAGCCATTATGGAATCTGATTTTGGAATAGCAACTCCATAAATTTTAGCATCCCATATTTTTTCTCTGTTCATTAAATTAAACCTAACTGCCGAATGCATAAACCTTACCATTGAAGCACTATACAAACCCAAACCTCCTTTATTTAATGCACCAGGAAGACAAGCAGATTCAAAAAAACTTAAAGTTTCGCAAGTTCTTTTTTTTACTGTATTAGAATCAGAAAGCGAGCCAGTTAAAATCATTGGTAAACCAGCATAATCATTATAAAAAGTTAAAATAAAAGCAGACTTAATCATATAAAGATTGGTTACAGCTGCAGAAATTCTGGTTTGCTTTGCTCCCTCTTCAATATCTTCATTAGAAATCCATTCTGGCTTTATATGCATTTGTTCATAAAGCCTTATAAGTTCTATTGGTGCATTTTCTACCGCTTCTATTCCTTTTGTAAAAGCAATTTTTAATTTATTTTGAAGAATTTGAAAGCCATAAGTAGAAATTAAATTTGCATAAGCGTCTGATAGGGAATCACCTAACATAGTTAGGTATTTAACCTTATTAAATTCTTCTGATTTCGTAACTTCTTCTAAGGAATTGACTTGAAATACATCAAAAACCATTTTTTTTAAATAACTTGGTAGGCTTTGAAATTTAGAATCGTATATTTTGGTATTGGTTTCAAATCTTTCTGGATAGTTCTTAAAATCAACCAATTTATATAAAGCACTGTATTCTTTTTGCTTCTCTAATTCTGTTAAATAAAAATTCCAATCATTTACTATCATACTTTAAAAATATATAATTATTATTAAAATTATAGTGGAATATGATATGATAAATGTGTTACAAACTAATTGAAATTAATTTGGATTTCTTTGATAGCACTTTTATGGGCCCCACAAACAGAACAGGCATAATCTTCTGGTAGAAATTTAAAATCAGTTCCTGGTAAAATACCTTGGTTAATATCGCCTATTTCTGGGTCGTAAATTGTATCGCATTCTTCACAAATATATAATTGAGTATTTTTTTCTTGGTTACTTTCTACCTTATTTATTTCTTCTTGTTCTAAAATAAAATTGTTAATTTGTAGCGTTGATTCGGATTTTAGTTTGGTATAAAGATTCTCTACAATTTCTTCGTAGCTCTGAGAGTAGCCGACTTGTGCATAAATTCCATCTAACGGATTTTTACTTTTTTTGATGTATAATTTATATCTATCAAAAATAGAGCTGAATGGTAAAAACGAAGAATAAGCAATTACATAATCTGTGTCTTCTTTAAATAAATTTAATTGGTTTTTAGGTATTAATTTTAAGCTAAAGCCATAATTTTCATTTCCTCTTTCCGATAATTGTTTAGAAAAACCATTTTTTAAATTATATGCTTTTAAATCCAATCCATCAAACTGCCACCCAAGTTCGTTAAAAGCCCTACCTGTTTTAAAGGTAGATCGTTTAATCCATTGATTTAGCAAAGGAACCTTATCTGCATCAATTCCTTTTATAATTAAACCTCCTCTTAGGTTTATATAAATTTCTTTAACTTTAATATTTTCTAATAAAACAAAAAACACATCTAATTCTTTTGTGGTAAAATAACCTTTGGCACCACTAAAACCAAACCAATAATCTTTTCCGGTATAATGTAATCCATCGAAATAAGGAAATTCCATTGATTCTATTTTGGGTTGCTCTAAATAATTTCTAGTAGAAATAGATACATTTTGTTGATTGAATAGCTTTACTAATGTTTTATTGTCTAAATAAATATTGTTGGTTAATAATTCGCATAATATTTGATAGGTACCACCTACCGAATTAGAATTTATCATTACTGGCCATAAAAAATAAGTGCCATCTAAATTTCTAATATATAAATACCAAAAATTTAATTGCTCTGACGCAATAAAGTTAACTTGACTGCCAAATAAAGAAACCAATCTTTGGGAAGGATCAACTACTCTAACAGATAAAGGTTTTATTTTTGGGAAACTTTGGGCAATTTTTGAATAAACCCCAGCATGAATCCAATGAGAAGAAGCTAAAATATCTAAAGCAGGAATACTACTAACCAAATTATAATTATTTTCTGTTTGAAAACTAAAATTAAGCGTTTCAATGCTTTTTGAAAGTAATTCATTTTCTTTTATGCCTTGGTAATAAATGGTTTGCTGTTCTCCGATAGAAATTTTATCTATTTGATACCTAATTAATACTTTTATAATTTGCCTAAATCTATCTACATTAATTCTACCGGCTTTTATTTTAATATGTTGGTAAGCTAATTTATTCATTCCTGTAAAATCAATTGTTGATTAAGCCATCCTTTTAATTCAATTTTACAACTTCCGCAACCAGTAGCTGCACCTGTTTCTTGCATTAAAGCATCTATAGTTTGGCAGCCCTTATTTAATGCTTCTTTTAAATTGCCTTCTCCCACTTCGTTGCAACTACAAACCAATTTACCTTTTAATGGTTGCTTTACCTTTCCGCCAGGTCTAAGTAGTTGATCTCTTAATTCGTTTAATTCCATTTCGCTTTCAATGAGTTGTTTAAACTCAAGAAATTCATTTTTATCGCCCATTAAAATGGTACCAACTAATTGTCCGTTTTTAACAACACACTTTTTATAATATTGTTTAGAAAAATCTTTAAGAACAACCTCTTCATAGCTTTTGTCTTCTGGATTTATGTTAACCGTACCAATAGAACACAAGTGAATATTTTTAATTTTTAATAAATTTAAAGAAATACTCTCTTTGTATATGGCTTGAGGATCGCCACACAAAAATTTAGCTAAAACCCTAGCTTGTTCTTCTGCAGCAGAGGTTGTACCCCATATCATGTTATTGAATTCGGCTATTTCGCCTATTGCGTATATGTTATCTAAAGAGGTTTTCATTTGGTGATTTACTTTAACCCCCAAACTGCATTCAACCCCAATTTCTTTTAATAACTCTATATTTGGTCTTGTGCCAATGCTGCACAAAACAGCAGTACATTCTATTACTCTACCACTACGTAACTCTATAGATTCTATTAATCCTTTACTGTCTTGGTTAAATTGTATTACCTCATCATTTAAACAAATTTCTAGGTTCTTTTTTTGGTCTAATAACTTTTTTAGTAATTCTGCCGAGGTTCTATCTAGTTGTCTTGGCATTAAATAATCTGCCTGTTGAATTACTACAACAGGAATGTTAATCTCGTCTAAAGCACCAGCCATTTCCAAACCTAATAAACCGCCACCAATTATAACAACTGGTTTGTTGTATTGAATTAATTTTTTTAATCTTTCTACATCTTCTTTTACTCTTATGCCCATAAAATTAGGTGCATTTTTTGGAAAAGAACCAGGAATGAAAGGTGCACTTCCTGTTGCAATAATTAATTCATCAAACGAATATTTATTGCCGTTTTGGTCTTCTATTTCTTTATTTTCATAATAAATTTTAGAAATAAAAGTGTTGGTATATAAATCAACATTTAAATCTATTATTTCTTGGGCTGTTAATTTAATAAGATCTGTCCATTGTTTTTCTCCGCACAATAAATCGGGTAATAAAATACGGTTATAAAAAGCATTAGGTTCTTTACAAAAAACACTTATTTTTCCTGTACCTCCGTTTTCTCTATAACTTTTAATAAATTCTGATGCAGCGGAGCCTGCACCTACTATTGCAATATTTAATTCTTGTGGTTTAAATAAAGAGACTTGCACGGCAGCATATTTAAAATCTGGCTGTAAAGAAAATTTATCTAATAAATCTTGGGTAAGATTATTAGTTCTTCCTAAACTGCCATTTTTATCTCTTCCCCAATGCATGGGCATAAAAACTACGCCTTCTTTAATTTTTTCAGTGATTTTGGCTCTTACTCTGGTGTCTCCTCGTTTGTTGGTTATATTAACTAAATCATTTTCCTTAATATTTCTTTCTTTTGCATCTGTTGGGTGTATTTCTAAAAAAGGTTCTGGGTAATGTTTATTCAATTTTTTAACTACTCCGGTTTTAGTCATCGTATGCCACTGGTCTCTAATTCTACCTGTTGTTAGAATTAAAGGGTGTTGAGGCGTTATTTCTTCTGATAAATGATTGGGATCTACACCAAATAAATTTGCTTTTTTATCTTTTGTAAAGAATAAATGGTCTTCAAATAACCTATCCTTTCCTTTGTTATTTTCTTTGTTATATGGCCATTGAACCGATCCGTTTTCTTTTATTATTTCGTGGCTAAGCCCTGTAATATCTATATTAGTGTGTTGGGTTTGCTTGGTATATTCATTAAAAATATCCGAATAAGAAGTGTAATTAAAATCATTCTTCCAACCCATTTTTTCGGCAAAACGCCAAAGGATTTCAGCATCAGGTAAAGCCTCTCCGCAGGGTTCTATAATTTTTTGTACTAAACTAATTCTTCTTTCAGAATTGGTCATGGTTCCAGTTTTTTCAAAATGATTAGCGGCTGGTAAAATTACATCGGCAAAGGGTAAACAGGCTGATTGATTAGAGATATCTTGTACAACCAAGAATTTTAATAATCTAAATGCTTCTTCTACTTTGTTAGAGTCGGGTAAACTAACTATTGGATTCGTACAAATTACCCACAAGGCTTTTAATTTTCCTGTATGTAATTCATCTATCATTTGGGTTGCAGTAAGCCCATGCCTGGTAGATATGCCTTGCACGCCCCAAAAGGCTTCTACCTCTTTAACATGTTCTGGATTTCCATACTCTTTATGTACGGCTAACATGGTTGATAATCCGCCAACTTCTCTTCCTCCCATGGCGTTGGGCTGACCTGTTAATGAAAAGGGACCTGCTCCTATTTTTCCAATCTGCCCAGTAATAAGGGATAAGTTTAATAAAGCTAAGTTTTTATTTACACCAACAGAACTTTGGTTTAACCCCATGGTCCAAAAACTCATAAAGGCTTTAGAAGATCCTATCCAATTAGCTGCTTGTAAAATAGATTCAGCAGTGATACCACAAATATTGGCAGCTTCATTTATTGTATGTTTAAAAGCAAATTCTTTGAGAGAATCAAAATTATTGGTATGGTCTTTAATAAAATTATCATCGATTTGGTTGGTTTCAATTAAATGACGGGCTATTGCGTTAAATAAATAAATATCTGTACCTGGTTGTATAGCTAAATGTAAATCTGAGACCAAAGCAGTATCGGTCTCTCTAGGATCTACTGTAATGATTTTTAAATTTGGGAATTCGGCTTTTCTTTTTTCTATTCGCCTAAATAATATGGGATGGCACCATGCTGGATTTGCTCCTG
>JBGSBU010000067.1:0-7474 GCA_041730375.1 Solirubrobacteraceae bacterium | reverse complement strand
CAGAGTTTGAGCAAATACATGGTAGAGACTGCATTATAGTAAAAGAAATTCCATACCAAGTTAATAAATCTGATATGATTTCTAGAACAGCAGATTTAATTAAAGAAGAAAAACTTGAAGGGATTTCTGAAATTAGAGACGAATCTGATAGAACAGGAATGCGTGTGGTTTATGTTCTTAAGTCTGATGCCATACCTAATATTGTTTTAAATAAATTATATAAATACACTCAGTTACAAACCTCTTTTAGCGTTAACAATATTGCTTTGGTTAAAGGAAGACCTATGCAGCTTAATTTAAAAGATTTAATTGTAAATTTTGTAGAACACAGGCACGAAGTAGTTGTTAGAAGAACAAAGTATGATTTAAGAAAAGCTGAAGAAAGATCTCATATCCTAGAAGGTTTACTAATTGCTTTAGACAATCTAGATGCAGTTATTAAATTAATTAGAGCCTCTAAAACAACAGAAGAAGCCCGAGATGGATTAATATCCACTTTTAGTTTATCTGAATTGCAAGCCAGGGCAATCCTAGAGATGCGATTACAAAGATTAACTGGTTTAGAGAGAGATAAAATTAAAAACGAATTTGAAGAACTTCAAAAAACCATCGCTTATTTTAAAGAAATATTGGGTAGCGAAGAGCTGAGAATGAAAATCATAAAAGAAGAATTATTCGAGGTAAAAGAAAAATTTGGAGATGAAAGAAGAACAATTATAAATTATGCTGGAGGCGAATTTTCTATAGAAGATATTATACCAGACGAAGAGGTTGTAGTTACCATTTCTCATTTGGGTTATATAAAAAGAACTTCTTTAACAGAATATAAAACCCAAAGTCGTGGTGGAGTTGGGAATAAAGGAGCTACCTCTAGAGACGGAGATTTTCTAGAATACATGGTGGTTGCAACTAATCACCAATATATGTTATTCTTCACAGAAAAAGGAAAATGCTTTTGGCTAAAAGTGTACGAAATTCCTGAAGGAGCCAAAACAGCAAAAGGAAGAGCTATTCAAAATTTAATTAATATTGAACCTACAGATAAGGTTAAAACCTACATAAGAACTTCAGACTTAAACGACCCAGAGTACACCAAAAATAATTATGTAATTATGTGTACTGCAAGCGGTATTGTTAAAAAAACTGCTTTAAATCAATATGCTAGACCAAGAAGCAACGGAATTAATGCCATAACAATTAGAGAAGGCGACCAATTATTAGTTGCTAAATTAACCACAGGCAATAGCTTTGTTATGATTGCCACTAAATTTGGTAAAGCCATTAGGTTTGAAGAGACTAAAGTAAGATCTTCGGGTAGAACGGCAAGTGGGGTAAAAGGCATTTCTTTTGATAAAGAAAATGATGAAGTTATTGGAATGATTACGTTAGAAAAAAATGACGGTGCTTCTGTACTTGTTGTTTCAGAAAAAGGATATGGCAAAAGATCTGATGTAGAAGAATACAGAATAACCAATCGTGGTGGTAAAGGCGTTAAAACCATTAATGTAACAGAAAAAACGGGTCAATTAATTGCTATACAAACCATAAAGGACGATAACGATTTAATGATCATCAATAAATCTGGAGTGGCGATAAGAATGCCAGCTGCAGAAATGCGAGTAATGGGAAGAGCTACACAAGGCGTTCGTTTAATTAATTTAAAAGGGAAAGACGAAATTGCCGCTATTGCCAAAGTAGATATTGATAAAACTTTTGATGATGAAAACGATAGTGACCCTGATGTAGTTGATTTTAAATCTCTTGATGATTCAAATGAAGAATAGATTTTAATAACTTTATTTGAAAAAATAAAATTTAATAATGAATAGAAAGGAAATTATAGAACTTTCAAACTTTTCTATCCATTATTTTAAAAAATTAATAGCTAATATTCCAGAAGAATTAATCTATAAAAAACAATCAGAAGGTATTAATTCTGCAGGGTGGATTATGGGTCATCTTTGTGCAGAGGCTACAGATATATTTAAATTTTATGCTCCATCAAAGAAACTTAATTATTCTTGGCTACCTAAATTTCACAACACTGCTGCTCCACTACAAATAACTACAGACTTACCTTCTAAAAAAGATATGTTACTGGTTTTTGATGATTTTTATGGTGTTTTGCAAAAAATCTATCTAGAGCTGCCAATCTCCGAACTACAAAAACCTTGTCCTGGCAAAATATTACCAAATCACCTAAGTACCATGGGGGGTTCTTTTCATCATCATTTAACCACCCATATTTTTGTACATTGTGGCAATTTAGTAGTATGGAAAAAAATGATGCAATTACCCGTAGAAGGATATTAATTTATTAAAATATTTTAACTATTTTTAGCCCTCAATAAATATTATGATTAGAAAAAAAATTATTATTACCGGTGCTAGCTCGGGCATTGGAATGTCTTTAGCAAAAGAATTTTACAACAGAGGTTATGATTTGGGTATTATGGCCAGGAGAGAAGCTATTTTAGAAAATTTTAGCAAAGAACTTACCGGAAAAGGTAATGTTTTTTACCAAACAATTGATTTAAACGATGATTCAACCATTGTAAATAATATAAATTCTTTGATTTCTAAAATGGGTGGACTTGATATTTTTGTGGCTAATGCAGGAATGAATGGAATAACGCCAGTAGGGAAAGATAAATATCCAGAAATTAAAGAAATAATAACAACCAATTTAATTAGTACTATTTTAAGCATAGATACTTGTGTAAAATATTTTAGAACTCAAAAAAAAGGACAGATTGTAGGTATTTCTTCTTTTTCTGCATTTAGAGCAATTCCTGGTAATGGTGCCTACTCTGGATCAAAAGCCGGTTTAAGCAACTATTTAGATGCTATTTATATGGAGCTGATGAATAAAAATATAAAGGTAACTGCCGTTCATCCTGGTTTTATTAAAACTGCATTAAGTGAAAATCTCGAAAAATATCCTTTTTCAATTGATTCTGACTTAGCTGCAAAAAAAATAGCCAATGGCATTGAAAAGCAGAAAAAAGACATTACTGTACCCACATTTCCTTGGGCTTTTCTAAGATATATTATACCTTATTTACCAGGATCATTAGTTAAGAAGTTTTTTTAAAAAAGCTTTTCAATTAGTTTATTATAAAATAAAAAGGGAGGAGTTGTCTTTAAAAATACAACTTTTCCCTTTTTGTTATTTTTAGTTATTATTTACAACAAGCTTCTAATTTATCGCAACATTCTTTTTGTTCAATACAACAATCTTGGTTTTATATTAAAAAATAAAAAACTTGAAATTATTCCAAAAAAAAACCGTACAAATTATTTTAGTTTTCATTTTATAAAGATTTACTGTTATTATTTTTTAATTGATTAAAAAATAATAACAGTAAATCTGACCGTTAAAAATACTTTGAATTAAAATTTTTGTTTATTTTTTTATAAACTACACCAAAAATAAAAAGATGTATAAAAAATCATGTAATCTTACCTTATTTTAATATAATTTATAGACTAAATTTAATTAAAAATTAATGAAATTAAAATTAATCTATTTACTTATTATTGCTTTAGTATTTATTAATTGTGTAAAAAAAACCTCTCAAAATATTTATATGAACGACTCTAAAGAAAATATTCATTATTCTAGAACAGATACAGCTAAATTAAATGTAAGTAACGAAGATTGGAAAAAAATTCTACCCAATGATTTATACAAAGTAGCACGAGAGGCAGATACAGAAAGACCATTCACAGGTAAATACAACAACACAGACGAAAAAGGAACTTACTATTGTGCAGTATGTGGTAATAAACTTTTTAAATCAGATGCTAAATTTGCCAGCACTTGTGGTTGGCCAAGTTTTTTTGAACAAGAAAATAAAGAAAGCATAACCTTTAAACAAGATTTATCTTATGGTATGCAAAGGGTTGAAACTTTATGCTCTAGATGCGATAGCCATTTGGGGCATTTATTTAACGATGGACCCGACCCTACTGGCAAAAGATATTGCATGAATTCTATTTCTCTTGATTTTGAACCAGATTCTAAATTAACCACAAATACTGTTGAAGAAGAAAAACAAACAATAGATTTTATAGTATTAGGTGCAGGTTGTTACTGGTGTGTTGAGGCTATTTTCCAAAATGTAGAGGGTGTTATTTCTGTTCAATCTGGATTTGCTGGTGGAAAAGTGAAAAATCCGAGTTATTATGAAGTTACAACTGGCAATACTGGTGCAGCAGAAGTTATTTATTTAACCTACAATAAAAATGTAATTTCTATTGATGAATTGTTACTTATTTTTTTTAGTACCCACGACCCAACCACATTAAACAAACAAGGAGCCGATGCTGGAACCCAATACAGATCGGTGGTTTTTTATAAAAATGAAAACGAAAAAAATAGTGCCGAAAAAATAATTCAAGAACTTACCACAAAAAAAGTATTCGAAAATAAAATTGTTACCACTTTAGAAAAGTTTGAAGAATTTTATAAAGCTGATGCTGAGCACCAAAACTATTACAACAACAATAAAAATAGTAGTTATTGTTATTTTGTAATTAATCCTAAATTAGAAAAATTTAAAAAAGAATTCAAAAAATACTTAAAAAAATAGACTTTTAATAAAATTCTATTTAAAAAATAAAATTTTAAATCTTTTCTAATATTGCTTAATTTTGTAAATTAAAATTTTTGTATGTCGCTAGAAAAAAAAATAATTAAAGAAGCTTATACTTTCGACGATGTTTTATTAGTACCTGCTTTTTCTAATATACTACCAAATGAAGTTTCTTTATCAACTTCTCTTACCAATAAAATAAAACTAAATATTCCAATGGTTAGTGCTGCCATGGATACTGTATCAGAATCAAAACTGGCAATAAGTTTATCTAGAGAAGGTGGTTTGGCTTTTATTCATAAAAATATGAGTATTGATGAACAAGCAGATCAAATCAATAGCGTTAAACGTTCTGAAAATGGTATGATTTACGATCCTGTAACTTTAACTAAAGATCATACACTTCAAGATGCGGATGACTTAATGAAAAAATATAAAATCTCTGGGTTACCTGTAGTTACTAAAAAAAATGAACTAATTGGTATAATTACTAACCGAGATTTACGTTACCAAACTAACCTGTCTTTACTTGTAAATGATGTAATGACAAAAGAAAACTTAATTACGTCTGATATAAATATTAACTTAGAAAAAGCCAAAGAAATTCTACTAAAAAACAGAATTGAAAAACTTCCGGTAATAGATAAAGAAAATAAACTAATTGGGCTAATTACCATAAAAGATATTGATAATTTAAGGGAATTTCCAAATGCCTGTAAAGACGAACAAGGACGTTTAAGAGTTGGTGGCGCTGTTGGTGTTAATTTAGATACGCTAGAAAGAGTTCAGGCCTTAATAAAGGTTGGGGTTGATATCATTGTAGTAGACTCAGCTCATGGTCATTCTGAGGGTGTTTTAAATAAAATAAAAGAAATAAGATATAATTTCCCAGACTTAGATATAGCTGGTGGAAATATAGTTACTGCTAAGGCTGCTAAAGACTTAATATTAGCTGGTGTAAATGTAGTAAAGGTTGGTGTGGGTCCGGGGTCTATATGCACAACAAGAATTGTTGCTGGCGTTGGTGTCCCTCAATTATCTGCTATATCTGATGTATACGAGTATGCTAAAACTAAAAATGTAGCTGTTATTGCAGATGGTGGTATTAAATATTCTGGAGATATAGTTAAAGCAATAGCTGCCGGGGCAAGCTGCGTTATGCTTGGTGGTTTATTTGCAGGGACTGAAGAGGCACCTGGTGAAGAAGTTACCTATAACGGCAGAAAATATAAAACCTACCAAGGAATGGGCTCTCTAGCTGCTATGAAAAGAGGTGGCAAGGATAGATATTTTCAATCTGAAGCAAAAAAGTTTGTTCCAGAGGGCATAGAAGGGAGAGTTCCTTTTAAAGGAAGCTTATCTGATGTTATTTTTCAATTAACTGGCGGCATTAGAGCTGGAATGGGTTAATGCGGTACAAAAACCATACAAGAACTTACAGACAATACCCAATTCATGAAAATAACAAACTCTGGTTTAAAGGAAAGTCACCCGCATGATATAGACATAACAAAAGAATCTCCTAATTATTCTAGTTATTAATTAGCTTTTAAGTCTTTTTTTAAGCCAATTTAAAGTAGTAGGGATTGCTCGAAAGAAATATTATTAAATATATTTACAGACTAAAAATTTTAATAATATAAAAAAATTACTTATTTGAACTTTTAAAAGACATCAGGTGATTTAATTATCTGATGTCTTTTATTCAATCTAAAAAAATAAATGTATGTTTTAAATTATCCGTACTGAATGGTATTTGGTATTGTTTTCTTACAAAACACTCTAATTTTTAAATTTATTTATTTCCCCCAACTAGCTACGTAATCTTTTATATCAATATGATATAGCTATACAAGTAAAATGGTATTTTTTTATTTATGATTAATAAAAAAATACCATTTATTGTTGCTTTTTTTGTAATAAAATAGTTAATTATTCTACTAACAAAATAGAAGATTGTTTTGAGTTTTGGTTTTTAACATTCACCAAATATGTTCCTTTTAATAGATTCGTTTTTATTTCTACTATTTTTTCTTTGTTATTCATTAAGTTAAAAGAATCTAATAATTTTCCAGAAAAATCATATATATCTACCATAACCCCTTTGGGTTCATCTAATTTAATAGAAAAAATACCTTTAGACGGATTAGGAAACACAAGCAAATTACGTTCTATTTTATTTTGGTTTATTTTAGTTGGGGTTTCTATAGGTCTTATTTTAGGCTCATCTGTACCTTTGCTCAAGGTTATTTCATTTAGTTTAAAAAGTATGTATCCATTACAATGTAGTTTTTCACTTTTTATTCCTCCACATTTAAATTTGGTATACACCCCTGTATTTTGTTCTTGATCTTCTGCTTGGTATATTTTATCATCAACTTTTAGATAATCTATTGTAACATTTTTTAACAAACCTGTTGACCATTTTTTGTCATTAAAATATTCAACTTTTATATCTTTTCCAAAGTCTCCTGTAAATGAATACTCTTTCCAAAGTACAGAAAGGTTAAATTCCTTTACTACTTTATCGTCTATTACAACTCTTATTTTTTCGAAACCAGAGCTTCCTCTAGCTCTAATAGTGCAATCAACAGGGTTTTTTACTACACTATTCATATAGTCACTTAACCATTTCATGGCAGACCTTTCTGTTCCATCTTCACGAATTAAATAGGTATCAGGAATCCAAGTTTTTCCTTCTTTATAACCCCAAAGCGTAACTCCTTTTACTGCTGGGTGCTCCCACATTACTGGAAACAAATCTTGATATTTTTTTAGTTGATGTTCTTCTAATACAATATTATTAGAGGTGCTAGTAGAAATATCTAATTCAGAAATATAAATATCAAGCCCTAATGTAGCATAATCATCTAAAA
>JBGSBU010000066.1:0-7559 GCA_041730375.1 Solirubrobacteraceae bacterium | reverse complement strand
CTTCTAAAGGCACTTTTACGCCCCAGTCTAAATCTCTGGTCATGGCTCTTGGTTTTAGCCCATCTGTTATCCATGATTTAACCTGACCGTAAACATTTGCCTTCCAATCTGTTTTATGATTTTCTAAAATCCAATCCGATAAAAATTCTTCGTACTCGTTTAACGGTAAATACCAATTTTTTGTTTCCTTTTTAATGGGCGAATTACCACTTAAAGTTGATCTTGGGTTAATTAATTCGTCTGGACTTAGTGTAGTTCCACAGTTTTCGCATTGATCGCCGTAGGCATTAGGATTTCCGCATTTTGGACATTCGCCTACAATGTATCTATCAGCCAAAAATTCGTTTGCTTTTTCATCAAAAAATTGCTCGGTAACTTGTTCTGTAAATTTATTATTGTGGTAAAGCGTTTTAAAAAAATCTGAAGAAACTTGGTGATGTTTTTGTCCAGATGTTCTAGAATAATGATCGAAAGAAACGCCAAAATCATAAAGCGTATTTTTTATAATTTGGTGATATTTATCTACTACTTGTTGGGGTGTAATGCCTTCTTTTTTTGCTTTAATGGTAATTGGTATGCCATGCTCATCAGAACCACCAATTAAAATAACATCTGTATTATTTTTTCTTAAAAACCTAGCATAAATATCTGCTGGTATGTATACTCCAGCTAAATGACCAATATGAATGGGTCCATTTGCATATGGCAAAGCGGTTGTTAGGGTAACTCTGGTTGGTTTTTTACTCATTTTATAATTTGTAGTACTTTTTCTAAAACCAAAGTTAATGAAGTCTAAGTTAACTTAAATTCCATTTTTAACTAAAAATATTAATAAAATAAATAATAAATTATTTGCTTAGTTGTGAATGTAATTTTTTTTTAGTGTTTTTTATAAAAAAGTAAACCAAAATAATTAATATAGATTATTTTAAATATAAATATGCTATATTTAATTATTAATATAAAAAATTTAATACAAATGAAAAAAGTTGAAGCTATAATTAGAGCATCTAAACTTTACGAAGTAAGAAAAGCATTAAACCAAATTGATGTTAACTTCATTACCTATTGGCCAGTTACAGGAATTGGAAATGAATCGGAAACATTAAGCTACAAAGGAGTTCCTTATAACTCTGTAGAAATAGAAAGAACCATGCTATCTTTTGTTTGTAACGATGATTTTCTTGAGCCTGCTATTAATATTATAAAAACCACGGCAAGAACTGGTGAAGTTGGCGATGGAAAAATTTTTGTTTCGGATATAATTGAGTCTTACCGAATTAGAACAGATGAAAAAGGAGGTATTTCTTTAAAATAAAAAAATGTGCTTTATGAAAGCAATTAAACTTTTTTAAAAAAAAATTGTAAAGCTCTTTTTTTACACTTACAAAGAGACCTATTTTTCTATTAAATTAATAAACTTAGGCTTAGTTGTTACTAGCTTTTTTTACCTCTGTGTGAAAGAACCCATTCTTATTTTCGAAAGGAGCTTAAAGCTACAAAAAATAATTTAACCTATTTATGATTGCGAAAATGCAATTGGATTTATGTGGAGTCTTTTATATTTATCTATTAATCTCAGTTAGCTTAAATTGAGGGAAAATCAACATTACTTATCAATCCAAATATAAAGTTATTGTAGTGTTTTTTTCATTGTTGCCAAATTAGTTTTAGCACATTAGTTATTAACTCTGAATTAAATTAAACCAAAGTATTTATAGTTGTGAAAACATTTAAGGCGGGGAAACTCGCCTTTTTTTTATGAAGTAATTTTTTAATTTTTTTTTAGCCTTTTTACACTTTAAAATAAGTTTATGTAAACTAAAAAAAATAGTGACCGAGAAAGGATTCGAACCTTCAACCTTCTGATTCGTAGTCAGATGCTCTATCCAGTTAAGCTACTCAGCCAATTGTAAATTTTTGCAAATATAGAAAGGTTTTATAAATTTCCTACTTTATACCCTCTAGCTTTTATATTTTTCTCTTCTTTTACCAAACAAATCTCCTTTAGACAATAATTTGGGCGTTATTAACTTTCTTATTTACACTTTTTTTGTAACTTTATTGTTGATAAATATAGAGATTTAGCCGCAAATGGATAACATTATTCACCTTTTACCAGACTATGTTGCCAACCAAATTGCTGCTGGAGAGGTGGTTCAAAGGCCTAGTTCTGTTATAAAGGAGTTATTAGAAAATTCTATTGATGCAAAAGCCTCACAAATAGAAGTGGTGGTAAAAGAAGCTGGAAGGAAATTGATTTTTGTTAGCGACAATGGCATTGGAATGAGCATGGTTGATGCAAGAATGTCTTTTGAAAGGCATGCTACTTCTAAAATAAAAACTACCCAAGATATTTTTTCTATCTCTACAAATGGGTTTAGAGGCGAAGCACTAGCCTCTATTGCTGCGGTAAGCCAAGTAGAATTAAAGACTAAAAAAGAAACAGACCAATTGGGAACAGCCCTTCAAATAGAAGGCAATGAAATTAAAAAACAAGAACCAGCTGTTATAAATAAAGCGGGAAGTATTTTTTCTGTAAAAAATTTGTTTTATAATGTTCCGGCCAGAAGAAACTTTTTAAAATCAAATCAAGTTGAGCTAAGATATATTATTGATGAATTTTTAAGAGTTGCTATCCCTAATTCCAACACACAATTCTCACTTACTCATAACGAGACTTTACTTTTTTCTTTAAAAAATAAAAATTTAAAGCAAAGATTGGTAGAGATTTTTGGCGATAAAATAAACGAACATTTAATTCCTATTAAAGAAACTACCGACTTGGTTGAAATTGATGGTTTTGTTTGTAAGCCAGAAAGAGCTAAAAAAAATAACAAAGAAAAATTTATTTTTGTTAACAATAGATTCATTAAAAGCGCCTATTTAAACAAAGCTATTAATGATGCTTTTGAGGGGCTAATCTCTTCAGAATCGTCTCCTTCTTTTTTTCTTTTTATAAAAATCCTTCCTAGTAAAGTAGATATAAATATTCACCCAACAAAAACCGAAATTAAATTTGAAGATGAAGTTGCTATTTTTTCTATTATAAAAGCCTGCATAAGACATTCTTTGGGTTTATATAACTTAACTCCTTCTTTAGATTTTGAGCAAAATCCTGATTTGGCTTTTATTTCAAATAATATACCAAACAAATATTTTAGCCAGCCTAACATTACTGTTAATTCTAATTTTAATCCTTTCAAAAAAAACCAGTTTAATTCGGCTAATCAACAAAATTTAGCACACCAAAGTATTTGGATAGAAGAGAACTACAAAGAGGAAGAACAACCGCAAATTAACTTTGTAGAAACAAAGGAAAATCAAAACGCTTTTACCAACTATTTTCAGCTTAATAATAGTTACCTGGTGGTTGAAAAAAAAGACGATTTATATATAATAGACCAACACAGAGCACACCAAAAGATTTTGTTTGATTCTTTGATGAAAAACTATTTAAACCACAATAACGTTTCAAAAAAAATACTTTTATTCCCTGTCGAAATTATTTTAAACACTGATGAGTTAGCGCATTTTATTTTAATAGAAGATATGTTAACCCTAATTGGCTTTGATATCTCTGTTTTTAATAAAACAATTATAATAAATGCTACACCAAGCATTTTGTCTAAAGAAAATTTAGATGTATTGTTTCAAGATATTTTTGCCATTCAAGAAAAAACAGATATTTTAAAAAATATGTTAAAATTAATTGTAAAAGCTGCCGCTATTAAAAAAAATATTCCTTTACAAAAAGAAGAAATAAATAACCTTTTGGTTGATTTATTTTCGTTAAATGAATTTAATTATTCACCTTTTGGAAAACCCATTTGTGTGAATTTATCTTTAGAAAAAATTAAAAAATCCTTTTCTTAAAACTAATTACCCCTACTATGTTTGAATATACCCCTAGAATAACTAAAAATATTATTATTATTAATATTTTTTTATTTGTAGTCTCTTACTTTACTCCCGTAGATTTAGTTACTCTTTTAGGCGGTTTTTACCCAGATTCTGTAAACTTTAAACCCTACCAAGTTATTAGCCATATGTTTATGCATGGCGGTTTGTTTCATATTTTTTTTAATATGTATATATTATATATGTTTGGGGCAATAGTAGAAAGAACGCTTGGAGAAAAGAAATTTTTTATACTCTATTCTTTGGGTGGATTGGGTTCTTTTCTCTTATTTAATTTTGTAAACTACATAGAATTAAATGATTACAAAGAAATATTGCTTGCGCAAGGCGTAGATTTCGATAAACTTAATCTTTACAGCAAATTAGACTTTAGATTTAAATCTTCTGGCGAAATACTTAGTAATAGTTTCAATAGTTGGATAGCTACACTACCCAAAGGAGTAGATCTAAACATTGCTCAGAAATGGTTTGTTGGTGTTACTAACCCCATGGTAGGTGCTTCGGGGGCGATTTCATCTGTTATGATTGCTTTTGCTGTTCTTTTTCCAGATGCAAAACTTCAGCTTATTTTTCCGCCTATTTCTTTTAAAGCTAAATATTTAATCCCCATTACAATTGGATTAGATTTGTACCTTGGTTTAAAAAATAATCCGGGCGATAACATTGCTCATTTTGCTCATATTGGTGGCGCAATTACTGGGTTAATACTTTCGTTTATATGGAAAAAAAATCAATTCAGAATCAATTAATTATACATGAATATTTTTTTTAAAGATCTTTATTTAAAGTTTTTAACCGGAAACATTACCATTAAATTTATTTATATAAGCGTTTTAATTGAGTTTTTATTAACCATTTTAGACGCCTCTTTGTTTACGAACAATAAAGGTTTTTTAACTAATCTACTAAGCTTAAAAACAGATTTTTATTCTGTCTTAACCTTTCCTTTTTCTTTATTTACCTATGTTTTAATAAACGATTCCTTTTTTTCTCTACTTTTTAATTTAGTAACTTTATACTACGTTTCAAATTTATTTTTATCATATTTTAGAGAGAATAACCTTGTTACTTTTTCCATTCTAGGCATTATTGGTAGTGGTTTATTATTTCTATTACTTTCTCTATTATTTAAAAATAATTTAACACTTGTTGGGCTTACTCCAATGCTTTTATGTTTGTTATTTGCTATAATAGCCTACAGACCCATGTTTTATGTTAAAATTATGTTTGTTAATTTTCCTTTACAATTAAGGTACATTGGCTTTTTTTTACTTGGCTTAGAACTCCTTAAATGGATTGGAAATACGCAAAACTACACCCATTTAGTTTCGTTTGGTTCTTCAGCCATTGGCTATTTCTATATGAAACAATTTGAAATTGGAAACGACTTTATTGGAAAATTTCTTTCTAAACTTATTCCAAAAAAGAATTTACCCAAAACAGAATTTTTTAAAAATCCTCCAAAAAACGATTTTGATTTTCAAGATAGAAAGGCAAAGAAGCAAATTGTTTTAAATAGTATTTTAGATAAAATTTCTACAAGTGGGTACGATAGCTTAACAAAAGAAGAAAAAGAATTTTTATTCAAAAAAAGTAAAGAGTAAATAAAAAAACCTTCGATTTAAATAAATCGAAGGTTTTTAAGTACCCGGAGCGGGAATTGAACCCGCACGAACATTACTGCTCACGGGATTTTAAGTCCCGCGTGTCTACCAATTCCACCATCCGGGCAAATATTGTTTTTTTTTTTTTGAGCGAAAAACGGGGCTCGAACCCGCGACCTCAACCTTGGCAAGGTTGCGCTCTACCAGCTGAGCTATTTTCGCATAGAAATTTGTAACTTTTTAAAGAACAGAAGTGCAAATATAATAATTTGTATTTGATTTTTAAAATATTAACCATTAAATAATTTATTTTTAATTTCATTTAGCTTAAATAAGGCTTCTATTGGGGTTAACGTATTAATATCTATTTTCTTTAGATCTACCTTTATATCTTGCAACAAAGAATCGTTTTGGTTAAAAAGGTTTAAATTAATTTTGTTCTCTGCATTGTTTATTTTACTAACTATTTTATTTGTGTTAAAAACCTTTTTCTCTTCTAATTTTTCTAAAATTTTCTCGGCCCGATCGATTACTTTTTTAGGGATTCCCGCCATTCTTGCCACATGAATTCCAAAACTATGGGCTACACCTCCGGGTACAAGCTTTCTTAGAAAAAGTATTTTTCCATCGAATTCTTTAATACTTACATTAAAATTTTTAATTTTTTTAAACTGTGTTGCCATTTCATTTAACTCATGATAATGTGTGGCAAAAATAGTTTTTGCCTGTGTTCTATGTTCGTGTAAATATTCTGCAACTGCCCATGCCAAAGAAACTCCATCATAGGTACTGGTTCCTCTGCCTATTTCATCTAATAAAATTAAACTTCTATTAGATAAATTATTTAAAATATTGGCTGTTTCGTTCATTTCAACCATAAAAGTAGATTCGTTGTTAGAAATATTATCAGACGCCCCCACTCTGGTAAATATTTTATCAATCAAACCAATTTTAGCTCCATTTGCAGGAATATAACCGCCCATTTGTGCTAGTATTACAATAATTGCTGTTTGCCTTAATAAGGCCGACTTTCCCGCCATATTTGGACCTGTAAGCATTATTATTTGTT
Source organism: Solirubrobacteraceae bacterium (assembly GCA_041730375.1). Classification (GTDB taxonomy): domain Bacteria; phylum Bacteroidota; class Bacteroidia; order Flavobacteriales; family Weeksellaceae; genus JBGSBU01. Next base: position 965 of record JBGSBU010000066.1, on the reverse strand, counting down.
GGTCTAACGAACCTAAATAAGTATTGTTACTAATATAAGCTTCTTTGTTTTGTATTTTTTTTTCTATAACTGGGTGTCGACCTTCGGTAATTATTAACTCTAACGAATTATTTATCTCTGGTTTAACAAAATTATTTTCTAAACCACATATAGCTAAAGAAAGTAAGCAATCTATTTCTGCTATTTTTTTTGTGTTATTTTGAATGATTTTAGTCTTGGCGGTAATATTATCTAAAAGCGATAAAAAAATATTTTTCTCTAGGGCTATTATTTTATCTTCGGCAGAAAGAATTTGTATTTCAAATTCTTTTAATTCGTTAGTAAAATAGCGTTCGGCATTTACAAGCGTTTGTTTTCTTATCCAATGTTCAGGAACCTTATCTTTATGGGTGTTTCTAATCTCAATATAGTAACCAAAGACACTGTTATAATCAATTTTAAGACTATTTATTCCCGTTTTTTCAATTTCTTTTGCTTTATAATTTTCAACAAAAATTTTTGCATTTTTCTTTAAATCTCTTAGCTCATCAAGTTCTTTAGAAAAACCACTTTTAACCACGTTACCGTTATGAAATTGAACGGGCGGATCTTCACTCAAAATATTCTCTATATAGCTAATTAACAAATTGTTATCTATAATATTATTAGCTATTTCAATTAATTCATTGTTTTCTGAATAAATTAACATTTCTTTTATTTTTTGAATACTTTTTAAACCCTCTAGAAATGATTTAAGTTGACTTGGATTGATTTTATAGGTAATTATTTTAGTTAAAATCCGCTCCATATCTTGGATAAAAGAAAGTTCTTTAGAAACATTATCTTTAATATTTTTAGTTAAAAAAAAGAATTCTACAATCGCTTGTCTGGTTAAAATATCATCTATTATTTTTAAAGGAAACACCAACCAATACTTTAATAGCCTACTTCCCATGTGGGTTTTTGTAAAATCAATAATATTTAAG
>JBGSBU010000065.1:0-7634 GCA_041730375.1 Solirubrobacteraceae bacterium | reverse complement strand
AAAGAAAAAATTTTTCTTTAGCGTTATAAAAAATAAGCACACCAATTATGGAATTAATCAAGGCAAACGCTATAAATATGCTTTGTATTCTTTGTATCATTTTTTAATTAAATAGTATTTCTAACAAAAATATTAATTTAGTTTAGAATGAAATAAAAAATTGTTGTAATATTGTATATATAATACTCTTTGTAATACTATATTTAAAGTAATGTGCTCTTTAAGAAAATTAATTGCACATTTATAATAAAAAAAATCAACACAATTTTTTAGTCTCTTTTTTGAATGACAAGTAATTTCTCATTCCTTTTTTTTCAAATTAAATTTAATCAAAACTAACTCTAATTACCATTTCATGTCTGATTTAGAAAATCTAAAGAACAAAAAAATTTCTGAATTAAAAGAAATTGCAACATCTCTTTCAATTGAAATTCCAAAACAATTTAAAAAAGAACAAATAATTGAACTTATTAATTCTATTGATATAAAACCAATTGAATTAACTAAAGAAGCAGTTACAGAGGTGCTTTTAGAGGAACCCATTAAGAAAAAAGTCGTTTTTATTAAAAAAAGCGATATTAATTTACAGAATACTGTTTCTTTAGACCCCTTAGTTCAAGATAATTCAAAAGAAAATAAAACGCAACCAGTAGAAAGTTTAGAATCGCCAACAAATAATACACCACTGCCACCAAAAAATAGGTTTATAAAGCCCAAAAATAATTTACCAGAAGGAGATAAGCCACAAAATAACAATCCAAATGCTAAAAATATCCACCCACACAGAGAGGATTTTAGAAATGGAAATAAAGAAAGAGAAGAAGGAGCCAATGGCAAAAACAAATACCGTTCCCCAAACTATGAATTTGATGGAATAGTTGAATGTGAAGGAGTATTAGAAGTTGTGCCAGATGGTTTTGGATTTCTAAGATCCTCAGATTTTAATTATTTAGCTTCGCCAGATGATGTGTATGTTTCCTTGTCTCAAATAAGATTATTTGGATTAAAAACTGGAGACACAGTAAACGGAGAAGTTAGGCCGCCAAAAGAAGGAGAAAAACACTTTCCATTGGTTAAAATATTTAGAATCAACGGACACTCGCCCGATTTTGTTAGGGACAGAGTTTCTTTCGAGCATTTAACCCCTTTGTTTCCTCAAGAAAAATTTAATTTATCGGGCAAAGGTAGTACGCTTTCAACCAGAATTATAGATTTATTTTCGCCCATAGGAAAAGGTCAAAGAGGAATGATTGTGGCGCAACCCAAAACGGGTAAAACTATGTTATTAAAAGACATAGCAAATGCCATAGCAGCAAATCACCCAGAGGTTTATTTAATTATTTTATTGATAGACGAAAGACCAGAAGAGGTAACAGACATGCAAAGAAGCGTTAATGCAGAAGTAATTGCCTCAACTTTTGATGAACCGGCAGAAAGACACGTTAAAATAGCAAATATAGTGCTCTCTAAAGCTAAGAGAATGATAGAATGTGGGCACGATGTAGTAATTCTACTAGACTCTATTACCAGACTAGCTAGGGCGTACAATACCGTAGCGCCAACCTCGGGGCGTGTTTTAACAGGTGGGGTAGATGCCAGTGCACTTCAAAAGCCAAAAAGATTTTTTGGTGCGGCCAGAAATATAGAAAACGGAGGTTCGCTAACGATTATTGCTACCGCTTTAATTGATACAGGTTCTAAAATGGATGAAGTAATTTTTGAAGAGTTTAAGGGAACAGGAAATATGGAACTTCAGCTAGACAGAAAAATTGCCAACAGAAGAATTTACCCTGCTATAGATTTAATATCTTCTAGTACCAGAAAAGACGATGAGTTGTTGGACGAAAAAACCATTCAAAGAATGTGGATTTTACGTAAACATCTGGCAGACATGAATCCACTAGAAGCCATGGAATTTATAAAAACCCGAATCTTAAATACCAGAAATAACGAAGAGTTTTTGATGAGTATGAATAGTTAAAAAAACAAATAGCCCGTAGAAACTTAAATTCAGTTTATTTTAAAAATTTCAATGAGTCGAAAATATGTATAGTACAAAAAATTGTGGCGAATTAACAACTAAAAATATAAACCAAACCGTAACGCTTTGTGGTTGGGTTTCTATTATTAGAGACAAAGGCTCTGTTTTATGGATAGACCTTAGAGATAGATATGGCGTAACTCAAATTCTTCTAGACCAAACAAGAACAGAAGCCAACTTGTTTGAAACAGCAAGAACCTTAGGTAGAGAATTTGTGATTAAAGTAACGGGTAAAGTAATAGAACGCGAAGCTAAAAACACAAAAATAAATACAGGCGAAATAGAAATTCTTGCCACAGAGATAACAATTCTTAATCTGGCAGAAACGCCGCCCTTTACCATAGAAGACGATACAGATGGTGGAGAAGAAATAAGAATGAAATACCGTTATTTAGATATTCGTAGAAATCCGGTTAAAGATAAACTAGTATTTAGGCACAAAATTGCCCAAGAAGTTAGAAAATACCTTTCCGATAAAGAATTTATTGAGGTAGAAACTCCTGTTTTAATAAAATCTACGCCAGAAGGCGCTAGAGATTTTGTGGTGCCTTCAAGAATGAATCCAGGCGAGTTTTACGCCTTGCCACAATCACCACAAACATTTAAGCAATTGTTAATGGTGGGTGGAATAGATAAATACTTCCAAATAGTAAAATGTTTTAGAGACGAAGATTTACGAGCCGATAGGCAACCCGAGTTTACGCAAATTGATTGTGAAATGAGTTTTGTGACTCAAGAAGAAATTATTCAAACTTTTGAAGGGTTAATGATTCATCTATTAAAAGTTATTAAAAATGTTACAATAAATAATTTTCCAAGAATAACCTATGAACAAGCCATGCAAAAATATGGTTCAGACAAACCAGATACTCGCTTTGGGATGGAGTTTGTAGAAATAACCAATATAGTAAAAGGCAAAGGTTTTTCTTTTTTCGATTCACAAGAATTAGTAGTAGGTATTGTAGTAAAAAACGCAGCAACCTATACCAGAAAACAAATAGATGAGCTTATAGAATGGGTAAAAAGACCACAAGTTGGAGCTAGTGGAATTATTTGGGCAAAATATGAACCAAACAGCACATTAAAATCTTCTGTAGATAAATTTTATACAACAGAAGAATTAACGCTATGGGCAGCTGAAATGAAAGCCGAAAAAGGAGATTTAATGCTTCTTATGGCAGGAAAAACAAATGAAACCAGAAAGCAGCTAAGTGCTCTGCGAATTGAATTAGCAGAAACATTAGGGTTAAGAGATCCTAACGTTTTTTCTCCACTATGGGTAGTAGATTTTCCTTTATTAGAATGGGACGAAAACACAAAACGTTTTCATGCCATGCATCATCCGTTTACTTCACCAAAGATCGATTCCACAGATCAATTAAACACTAACCCAGAAAATGTAATTGCAAATGCATATGATTTAGTAATTAATGGTAACGAAATTGGTGGGGGTTCTATTAGAGTACACGATAATATCTTGCAAAGTAAATTGTTTAAACTTTTAGGTTTTTCAGAAGAAGAAGCCAACAAACAGTTTGGATTTTTATTAAATGCCTTTAAATATGGCGCACCGCCGCATGGTGGACTAGCATTTGGGTTTGACCGACTGGTTTCTATATTAGACGGAAGCGAAGTAATTAGAGATTATATTGCTTTTCCAAAAAATAATTCTGGTAGAGACGTTATGATAGATGCTCCTTCGCAAATAAGCGAGGAGCATCTAAAAGAATTAAATTTAAGATTAAATAATTAAAAAATTTCTCTATTAGAAAAGTGGAAATTAGATTCAATTAAGGCATTTTCATCGCTATCAGAACCATGTACTGCGTTTTCTCCGATAGAAGTTGCATATAATTTTCTAATTGTTCCATCTTCTGCTTCTGCAGGGTTGGTTGCACCTATAAGTTTTCTAAAATCGTTAACAGCATTTTCTTTTTCTAAAATGGCAGATACAATAGGGCCAGAGCTCATAAATTCTACCAACTCTCCGTAAAATGGTCTGTCTTTATGGATGATATAAAAATTCTCGGCATCTCTTTTTGTTAGTTCTGTTAGCTTTAAAGCTAAAATTTTAAATCCTGACGAGGTAATTTTTTCAAGTATATTACCAATATGTCCGTTTTTAACCGCATCCGGCTTAATCATTGTAAATGTTCTGCTTAAACTCATTTCTATTATTTTATTTTGCAAAAATAACAACTAAATTTAATCAACATCAATTAAGTTAACATTAGTTGTATTTTTTATTTCAACAATTTCTTCTTTTTTTAATTGAGTATTTAACAAAACATCAGAATCTAATTTGGTTTTATCCAAATCGCTTTTTTTAGCTTTAGTATCTTCTAACAGGTAAGAAAAAATAACTTGACTTGCAAAACCTTTAGGCACATTTTGTATTTTTGCTGGAATAGATTTAAAATCTTTAATTTTTTCAAACCATTTATTTATAGCTAGTAGTACAGAGTTTTTTAAAGAAATGGAGTTATAGGATAAAGAAAAAGGAATTGTATTTCCTTTTTCATCTATCACGAAATTAAAAATAACAGATCCAAAAGCTAGATCGGGTAAATTCTGTTTCGGATATTCTAAAAGTTGAAAAATATCTTTAAAAACATGGTTATTTAAACAGGATAATCTAGCTTGATTAGAATAATAGGATTCACAATTCTTATAAACAATCATTTCATTAATATTAGAAGATAATTTAATTATGTTTTTATTTAAGGAATCTAGTTTAATTGAAGGAACTTTAGCTTCTGTAATCAAGAAATCATTAACAGAAAGGGGGGGTTCGTTATTATAAGTGGGTTTTTTAGATATCTCTAAATAAGAAACCATTGTTTCTTGAGAATAAATAGTAAAACTAAATAGTACAAAAAAAAGAAAGTAAAGTTTGATCATAATAATTTTATTTTTAGTAATTTACAATATAATAATTCAAATTTAATTATTATTTTAAAAAAAATTAAAAATGAAATTAATATTTTTTTTGTTACCACTTTTTTTTGTTTTTGGACAATGGGAAAGCGACACACTGGGTTTAAAAGTTAAAAAAGCAGGATTTTACTATTCTCCTAAATCACTTTTTTATAATTCACCTCAAATAAATGAAAGCAACAACAAGGACTTAAACAGACTGCTTGAAAAATCAATTAAAAATCAATCAAATAAAATTTATTTTAAAAACAACGAAAACAATAACTTTGCTTATTCTAATGGGCACATTATTTACTTAAATGCTGGTAAATTTAAAGAAAATTTAAACTATTTTATTAAAACACAAAGATGGAATGAATTTTACTTATTCGAAGATCAGTTTATTAATTTTTATCCTGGGGGTTTTGTGAATTACGGAGTGGGTTTTGACGGTATCTTCTCAAACAACATTGGTTTTGGTAATTCTTTTAACATACAAAATGTTTATTGTGTTTTTAGTATAGATAAGGAAGATTTTTTTTGTTTAGAAAAAAATATAGTAAGAAGTAGAATTAGAAAGTATAGCAAAGAAATAAGTAAAAAATTTAGAAAAAGTAATAGACAAATAGAGAATTTAATTGATGTTTTTGACGAAATTTATAGTAAAGACTCAACAATAATTAATAAAATATGGTTTGAATAGTTTAAATATGAAAAAAGAAACCAGGTTTAATAATTTTAATTGGATAGATTTTTCGAATCCAATATATGAAGAGCTTTTTGAATTTTCTGAAAAATATAACTTAAACAAAGTCTTAATTAATGATGCTCTACAGGACGGGCATTTTCCAAAATTCGAGCGGTTAGAAAATGGATTTTTCATTATTCTTAGGCCTCATATTTGCGATAAAACACATGTATACAACTTAAAAAAGTTTACTAATAAAATTGCTATTTTCTATTTGCACGATACAATTATTACGATTCATAAAAAAGAATTTACTTTTTTAAATGAAATACCAGAAAATATAAATTCTAGAGAAAATTTATTATTTTATATAATTAATCAAATAATTAATTCCTATCAACAAACAATGATAGAGCAATCAAACGAAATTAATGAGTTTGAAAAAATTATTTTTGCAAAAAATAGCAAATTAATTTCCACACAAAATTTGTACTATCAAAAATCTAAAGCAAGAGCAATGAAAAACCTTTTATTACTCTCTCAAAAAGCAATAAATCATATTGAGATAGATTTAAATAATCAGGTATATTTAACAGATATTAAAGAATCGATGATTGGTTTAATTGTTTTGTATGATGAAATTTTAGAAGACGCCAATTCTTTATTGAATTCAAATTCAAATTTATCTGCACAAAAAAATAATGAAGTAATAAGGCTTTTAACCATTTTTTCTGCCTTTTTTCTACCATTAACCTTTATTGCGGGTTTGTATGGAATGAATTTTGAAAACATGCCAGAACTTAAATACCAAAATGGCTATTATTATTCGTTATTTCTTATGGTAATAATTTCAATTGCGGTTTTTATTTGGTTTAAAAAAAACAAGGTTATTTAAATAATTCATATAAGAATTATTTAATTTAAATTGTTAAAAAAATGTAAATTTGAAATTCATTAAAAAAAACTAGTTTTATGAATTTAGACGCAAATCCAAATAGTTTCATTGGTTCAATTCCTATATTAGAGAAAATGGGAATAACAATAGAGTCTTTCACAGAATCTTCAGTAACTACAAAAGTGCCTTTTGAAGGCAACACAAATCATATCGGAACAATTTATGCCGGAGTTATTTTTTCTTTAGCAGAATTTACTGGCGTTCCATTAATGTTTCCAAAAATGGCAAATGAAGGCGTTATCTTCATAATCAGAGACATGTCTATTAGGTATAGAAGACCTGCAACAACAGATTTATTTGTTACTGCAAATTTTACCGATGAAGATGCTGCTTTTTGCAAAGCTGAAATTGCAAAAAATGGTAAAGTAGATTTTTTAATTGAAATGGAAATAAAAGACACGACTGGCGAAGTAGTAGCGTTAACCAAAAATAATTATCATTTAATAAAAATGTAATTTCTATTGTTTACTTTTTAACCATCAAAACAAAAGCTTGGTGGTTAAAAGGTAAATAAAACTTAGAAATCGGCAACAATGCCAATTGAAGGAACAATTCTATTGTTACTAGTTGTTAATGAACTAAGGCTTCTGGGGTTTAGAATATTCCCATCATTATCTCTAGCCAAGCCAAAATTAGGCGCAGTTGGTATCTCTTGAACCAATGCATTTTGAGCTTCTATAAATATATTTAGCGAAAATTTCTTAAAATTGTATCTTTTATCTATTCGTATATCTAGCTGGCTAAAATTATTTAATCGCTCGCGTCCAAGTCTATCATAATCTAATATAATTTGTGGGTAATTAATAAGTGTTTCCGCTTCGTTTGTGGGAACAAAAGGAGTGTTGCCAGAAAACCGATACCTAGCACCAATTTCCCAGTTTTTTTTTAGTTTATAACTTGTTGTTAAAGAAATTAAATGCCTGCTATCCCAAAGCGATGGCTTGAAGCTTGTATTGTTGCCACTAGAAAACTCTGAATAGAAAAAAGTATAAGATAAAATACCAAAGAAATTATCTATAAATTTTTGTTGAGCC
>JBGSBU010000064.1:0-7775 GCA_041730375.1 Solirubrobacteraceae bacterium | reverse complement strand
AATAATAGTAGATTTTGTAAAATAATTTTCTATTATCGAATTATAAATACTTTTACCAAAAATACTTGATAAAATACAAATATCTGCCTCATCATGTGTTGTATCCGATAAATGATTAGAGAACTTACCATCAATAAAAATTAATTTATAAGATTCTATTTCGTCTAATAAAAAGGAGCGAATAGACGCATAATCTAACAAATTATCATTCTTAGGAAATAGTTTATAACTTGTTTTTAATAAAGGAGAAATATTGGTATATCTCCATTCTTCGTCTTTAGTGGTAGGAAATCCTTTTGACTCAAATTCCGAGATAGAATTTTGCCTTATTTTATTAATATATTCACTAGATGAGAATTTTTCTTGAAAAACTATATGAGAGGTTATTAAATCTTCTTTTAAACTTATCATCCTTAAATTTTATATTTTTTCTTCTTCTTTTATCCAATCATACCCTTTTTTTTCTAGCTCTAAAGCCAATTCTTTGGTGCCAGATTTCACTATTTTTCCTTTATGTAAAACATGAATAAAATCTGGAACAATATAATCTAAAAGTCTTTGGTAGTGAGTAATTATAAGAATACTACTGTTAGGATTTTTAAGTTTATTTACCCCATCTGCAACAATTTTTAAGGCGTCTATGTCTAAGCCAGAATCCGTTTCATCAAGAATTGCCAATTTTGGCTCTAACATTGCCATTTGAAATATTTCATTTCTCTTTTTTTCTCCACCAGAAAATCCTTCATTAATAGATCTAGATAGAAAATTTTTATCGATATGTAACATTTCTGCTTTAGTTCTTATTAACTTTAGCAATTCTGAAGCAGACATTTCGTCTAATCCTTTTGCTTTTCTTGTAGCATTAACAGAAGCTCTTATAAAATTTGTTACACTAACTCCTGGTATTTCTACTGGGTATTGAAAAGATAAGAAAATTCCTTTATGTGCTCTCTCTTCGGGAGATAAATCTAAAATAGATTTATTTTCAAATAAAATATCACCTTTAGTAACTTCGTAATCTTGTCTGCCAGCTATTATACTAGATAATGTACTTTTACCAGAACCATTTGGGCCCATTATAGCATGTACTTCGCCAGGTTTAATACTTAAATTAATTCCATTTAAGATTTTTTTATCATTAATTGTGGCTTGTAAATTATTTATTTGTAGTAACATTTATTTTTAAAAAATTAATTAGTAATTATTATCCAATATTATCCAACACTACCTTCTAAACTAATTTCTAGAAGTTTTTGAGCTTCAATAGCAAATTCCATAGGTAATTTATTTAATACCTCTTTGCTAAATCCATTAACAATTAAAGAAATAGCTTTTTCTGTATCTATTCCTCTTTGGTTACAATAGAATATTTGATCTTCGCCAATCTTAGAGGTGGTAGCTTCGTGTTCTAATTTTGCTGTATTATTTTTAATTTCTATGTAAGGGAAAGTATGTGCACCACATTCGTTTCCAATTAAAAGCGAGTCGCATTGAGAGAAATTTCTTGCATTTTCTGCTTTAGGCATAATTTTAACTAAACCTCTATAGCTATTTTGCGATTTACCAGATGAAATTCCCTTTGAAATAATTGTGCTTTTAGAATTCTTTCCAATATGAATCATTTTTGTACCTGTATCTGCTTGTTGGTAGTTATTAGTAACTGCAATAGAGTAAAATTCGCCAATAGAATTATCGCCTTTTAAAATACAAGAAGGATATTTCCAAGTAATAGCAGAGCCAGTTTCAACTTGCGTCCAAGAGATTTTCGAATTTTTTTGGCATAATCCTCTTTTCGTTACAAAGTTAAAAATACCGCCTTTTCCGTTTTTATCTCCTGGATACCAATTTTGAACCGTAGAATATTTAATTTGTGCGTTATCTAACGCAATTAATTCAACAACGGCTGCATGTAATTGGTTTTCATCTCTTTGCGGAGCAGTACAACCTTCTAGGTAAGAAACATAAGAATCTTCATCGGCAATAACTAAGGTTCTTTCAAATTGTCCTGTTCCAGATTGGTTTATTCTAAAGTAGGTTGAAAGTTCCATTGGGCATCTTACTCCTTTTGGAATGTAACAGAAAGAACCATCAGAAAATACTGCAGAATTTAGTGCTGCGTAATAGTTGTCGCCTCTTGGAATAACACTTCCTAAATATTTTTTTATTAATTCTGGATGATTAATTATAGCCTCGCTAATTGGCATAAATAAAATTCCTTTTTCTGCCAATGTATCTTGAAAAGAAGTTTTAACAGAAACACTATCCATTACAAAATCTACGGCAACGCCACTTATTCTTTTTTGTTCATCTAAAGAAATTCCTAATTTTTTAAAAGTTTCTAATAATTCAGGATCAACTTCGTCTAAACTATCTAAAGTTACTTTCTTTTTTGGAGCAGCGTAAAACTGAATTTTACTTAAATCTGGTTTAGTGTATTTTACATTAGCCCATTCAGGCTCTTCCATTTTTTTCCAAATTTTAAAAGATTCTAATCGCCAGTTAGTCATCCATTCTGGTTCATTCTTTTTTTTAGAAATTAATTTTACAATAGATTCATCTAAACCAATCGGAAAGTCTTCATATTCCAGAATAGTTTCAAAACCATATTCATAATCGTTATTATCTTTAAGTTGATTTTTTAAATCTTCTTCTGTGAATTTAGACATTTTTATTTTTTTTAATGGTTTTAAAGTGAGAAACTTTCTCCACAACCGCATGTTCTGTTGGCATTTGGGTTTTTAAAAACAAATCCTGTACCGTTTAATCCACCGCTGAATTCAAGTGTAGTTCCGGCTAAATAAAGAACAGATTTTTTATCAACCACAATTTTAACATCATCCACTTCTACTATTTTATCAGAATCGTTGGTTTGGGTATCAAATTTTAATTCATAAGACAAACCAGAACAACCCCCACTTTTAACGCCAACTCTAATAAAAGATTTAAATGGATCTAAACCCTCTTCTTGCATAAGCTCTATGGCTTTTTTCTTTGCAATGTCTGATATTTGTATCATAATTTTAAAATAGATTTAATCTAAACAAATTTAGTCAAAATTAACTTAGTAATATCATAGCTTGTTATAGAATTTTATTATTAGAAGATAGAAATTTATATTATAAATTAATTTTTACTTTCTAATTCTACTACCTCTAAATTTTCTATTTCTTTTTTGTTAATTTCAAATCTTAGTAGAGTTCTAATTTTATGAAATCCGTGCTTTCCACAAGCACCCGGATTCATGTGTAATACATCTAAAGTGCTATCTCTTATTACTTTTAAAATATGAGAGTGTCCACAAATAAATATATCGGGTTTATGCTCTTCTAATAAAAATTTAATTCCGGGTTTGTAATTTTTAGGGTATCCACCAATATGGGTTATAAAAACTTTCACTTGTTCGCATAAAAATATGTTATTTAAAGGTAAAAGTTGCCTTATTTCATTACCATCTATATTGCCATAAACAGCTTTTAAGTTTGAAACTTCTTTTAATTTACTAATAACTTCTAAAGATCCAACATCGCCAGCATGCCATACTTCGTCTGCTAAAGAAGCGAAATAGAGTATTCTTTCATCAATATATCCGTGAGTATCAGAAATTAATAGTATTTTTTTCATTTCAAAATATAATAGTAACCAAATAACATTTTGTAATTTTGCTTTTTTTAAACCTACTAAGTTGCGATATTTTATTGAAATAGCTTATAAAGGAACATATTATAATGGCTGGCAAATTCAACCAAATGCTAAATCTGTACAAGAAACTATAGAAAAATCGATATCAATAATTTTGAGTAAAAAAATAACCATTTTTGGAGCCGGAAGAACAGATACTGGGGTTCATGCAAAGCAAATGTTTGCTCATTTTGATTTTGAAAATTTTTTACCAGAAAATATTGTTTATAGGTTAAATAGGTTCCTTCCAAAAGACATTGCTATTTTAAATATAAAAAGAGTTAAGGAAGATGCTCATGCTAGGTTTAACGCTTATTCTAGAACTTATACTTATTATATCTCAACTCAAAAAAATCCTTTTTCGGTAGAGACCAAGTGGCAAATTAAAAACCAGACAAATTTAGATTTAATTAAGATGAATGCAGCTGCAAGTTTTTTAATTGAAACAAAAGATTTTACTAGCTTTTCTAAACTTCATTCTGATAACAAAACAAACTTTTGCCATGTTACATTCGCAGAATGGAGTTTAAAGGAAAACGAATTTATCTTTACCATTACCGCCAATAGATTTTTAAGAAATATGGTAAGGGCTATAGTTGGAACATTGGTAGAAGTGGGTAAAAATCTATTAACTTTAGAAGATTTTATAAATTTTATTAACAACAAACATCGTAACTTAGCCAGTTATACAGCACCTGCAGAAGGTCTTTTTTTAACCCATATTTTATATCCAAAAGATATCTTCATAAATGAAATCAAGTAATAAAACCCAAGAAAATGGTAAAATGAATTATGCAGCTCTATTTAGAGTGGTTAAAATTGGTTTAAAAGAAAAAAAGTTTTTCTACCCAGCTTTATTAGTTGCATTGTGTCTTGCTTTTTTCTCGTCTTACAGACCTTTGCTTATTAAAAGAGCGGTTGATAGTAATATTCTAGAAAAAGATTTTAATGGGTTGGTTTATACAATGGGGTTAATTATTGTTATACTTTTATTTGAAGTTATTTTTCAGTTTTTATTCGTTTTTTTATCAAATTTTATTGCACAAAATGTTATAAAAGATATTAGAGTTAATCTTTTTAATAAATTGTTAAATGCTAATCTTTCTTTTTTTGATAAAACACCAATCGGAGTTTTAGTTACTAGATGCGTTTCTGATATTAGTACAATTTCGCAAGTTTTTACAGACGGAGTTCTATTAATTCTTGGCGATTTAATAAGTATTGTAATTGTGGTATATGCCATGGTTAGTCTAAATTGGAAGTTGGCTTTAATTGTTTTATTAATTATGCCAATAATGATAGTTTTAACAAAATTTTTTCAGAAAGCATTAAAGATTGTTTTTGTGGCAGAAAGAACTCAAGTTGCCCAACTTAATTCTTTTGTACAAGAGCGTTTGTCTGGTATGAAGGTAATTCAATTATTTAATCAAGAACAAAACGAATTTAATAAGTTTAAAGAGTTAAACAGAGAACTTAAAAAAACCTATTTAAAATCTGTTTTTTATTTTTCGCTACTTTTTCCTGCAGTAGAATTAGTTTCTTCTTTTGCTAAAGGCATTGTAATTTGGTATGGAGGCTATACTGCTATATTAAATTTAGATTTAACAGTTGGCGATTTTTTTGCTTTTATATTATTTATAAACATGTTAATTCGCCCCATGAGACAGATTGCAGAAAGAATAAATAATATACAAAGTGGAGTGGTTAGTTCTGAGAGAATTTTTCAGCTACTAGATAGCAATGAAAATGAAATGGAAGATGGAATTTTAAGTCCAGATATTATAAAAGGAAAAATAGAATTTAAAGAAGTATGTTTCTCTTATTCTGATAAAGAGCAAGTGTTAAATAACATTTCTTTTAAAATAAATGCCGGCCAAAAAATAGCTATTGTAGGTTCTACCGGTTCTGGAAAAACCACAATAATTAGTTTATTATCAAGATTTTATGATGTTAAAAAAGGAAAAATTCTAATAGATGATGTAGAAATCAGTCAATACAAATTAGAATTTATTAGAAAACAAATCTCTACCGTTTTACAAGATGTTTTTTTATTTAACAATACCATTTTAAATAATATTAACATGGGAAATGAAAATATTACAGAACAACAAGTAAGACAGGCTGCCAGTTATATAGAAATAGAAGAGTTTATAGATTCCCTACCAAATAAATTTAATTATTTTGTAAGTGAAAGAGGTTCAACACTTTCTATGGGGCAAAGGCAATTAATTTCTTTTTTAAGAGTTTATGTTCAAGATCCCTCTATTTTAGTATTAGATGAAGCTACTTCTTCTATTGATACAGAATCAGAACATTTAATTCAAAAAGCATTAGAAAAGCTTACTAAAGGAAGAACTTCTATTATAATTGCACATAGGTTATCTACCATTCATAGTTGCGATTTAATACTAGTAATAGAAAAAGGAGAATTAGTAGAAAGTGGTACGCACGAAGAATTATTTTTAAAAGAGAATGGGTTTTATAAGAAATTATATAATGCACAGTTTAAAACGAGCGTTGCATAAAAAAATATTATATTTGATTTTAATTAATTTCAAAAAACTAAAAACCATGAAAATTTTTTTTATTTCATTAAGTGTACTTTGTTTAATTTCATTTACATCTTGTAAGAAATCCTTAAATACAGCAGAAACAGAAGGTGTAGAATCTTCAAATACTTCAGATTCTTTAGTAGAAAAAACTAGCGAAACTGTTGCGGGTAGTTCTAATTTACTTGGAGATTTAGCAGAAAAAGGTTTAGCTGCTGTTGGTGCAGGAGGGTTAACAGAATTAGTTTCTGCAATTCCTCAACTAAAAGATGCAACTGCAACTAAAACATTAACAGAATATGCAGGTTTAGTAGGTAAATTAATTGCTGCTTCAAAAATCGGATCTTCAGATACTGCTTCAATTCAAGAAAGTGCAGCTACTAAATTTAAAGAAGTAGCTAAAGTTATTCAAACTTTAAGTCCAGAAGAAAAAACTAAAGCTATGGAATGGTTAACGAAACTAACAGATTTAGTAAACAAATAATTAAAATCTTATTATGTTTAATAAAAAAAGACCATTGCAAAATGGTCTTTTTTTATTTTCTTCTGTTTAATTTTGTAAAATGAGAGAAGAAATAATTAAAGCAACTAATGTGTTGTTAGAATCTGGTATCATCTTATATCCTACAGACACAATCTGGGGAATTGGTTGTTTAGCTACAGATGCTTTAGCTATTCAAAAAATAAAAGATTTAAAGAAAAGAGATAAAAATAAATCATTTATAGTTTTAGTAGAAAACGAAAGAAGGTTATTAGAGTTAGTAGAAGTACCAGATATAGTTTGGGATATTATTGATTTAGAAGAAAAACCGGTTACTATTGTTTACGACAATCCAAAAGGAGTAGATGAAAGTTTAATAGCAGAAGATAATTCTTTAGCCATTAGGCTAACTAACGATATCTTTTGTAAAGAATTAATAAAAAGTATAAATGCACCATTGGTATCAACCTCTGCAAACCTTTCTGGCGAGCTTTCAGCCTTAGAATATAAACTTATTAATAAATATATTATTAAAGGGGTAGATTATGTAGTTAACTTTAAACAAAACGAACGTTCTATTTACTCAGGTTCTTCTATTATTAAAGTTTCTAAAAATGGAATAGTAAAAGTTATAAGAGAATAAAAAATGAATCTTAAAAAAGAATTAGAAACAGAAATATTTAAGAGGGTAGCGGCTGTTTCTAATAATATGAATATCAATACATTTGTTGTAGGAGGCTATGTGAGAGATCTACTACTTAATAGGCCTTTAAAAAACGATATAGATTTTGTTTCGGAAAGCGATGCAATAATTTTGGCACAAAAGGTAGCAGAAAATATAAATAGCAATCTAAAAGTAACTATTTTTAAAAGATTTGGAACTGCCATGATTAGGCATAACAACATAGATATTGAATTTGTATCGGCAAGAAAAGAAAGCTATGTAACAAATAGTAGAAAACCAACCGTAGAAAAAGGTAGCCTAGAGGACGACCAAAATAGAAGAGATTTTACCATTAATGCACTTGCTATTTCTTTACAAACCAATAATTTCGGAGATTTAATCG
>JBGSBU010000063.1:0-7837 GCA_041730375.1 Solirubrobacteraceae bacterium | reverse complement strand
CAAAAAAATAGATTCCTTCCTTTTAATCGGAATGACAGAAAAGTCATTGCGAACGCAGTGAAGCAATCTCCCAATATAGCTTAGTAGTAGTTTTTTAATTTATTACAAAGAAACCTGACTTTAATCAACCAACATGGTGATAGGGTAAATTATTGATTTTCTTTGTAAAATTGTAAAAAATTATTGGAATGAATAAATTATATTATTTTTTAGCCCTTTTCTTTTTGTTGTTAAGTTGTGAAAGCGAAAAATTAAGCACTAGCAAAGGTAGTGGCATAAATGTAAGTGTTGTTGAAGTTTCTTCAGGTCTTAATTCTTCTTTTATAATAACCGATAAAGGTGCATTGTGGGCATCAGGAAAGAACTTTTATGGAGAATTTGGTAATGGAACCAATACAAGTAGCAATGTTTTTATACCTATTTTACCAAGTGAGGTTAAAAAAGTAGCCAATGGATTTTTTTCTACTTTTATAATTAAAACCGACGGTAGTTTGTGGGCTACAGGACTTAATTTTGCAGGGGAGTTTGGAGATGAAACTAATGGTGGTATCAACTATGGATTTAAACAAATTCCTATAAGCGGAGTAAAAGATATAAGTGTTAGAGGTTACTCTACAATGATTTTAAAAGATGATGGAAGCCTTTGGGTATCTGGTCAAAATAATTTTGGGCAGTTAGGAGATGGAACCATAGAAACTAAAAAAACATTTACTAAAGTTTTTAATAGCGGTGTAGTTTCTATAAGTGCTGGTAGTAATTTTAGTATGGTATTAAAAAACGATGGAAGTGTGTGGGCTACTGGAAATAATTCAAAAGGACAATTAGGAGATAATACCACCACAAATAGAATTACTTTTAAGCAAGTGTTTTCTAGTGGAGCAATAGTAATTTCTGCTAGTCATGATACATCTCTTGTGCTAAAAAGTGATAGAAGCCTTTGGGCAAGTGGGGATAACTCTAAAGGTCAATATGGTGATGGAACAGTAACTAGTAGTAAGGTTTTTAAAAGAATTATAGCCAGCGAGGTGAAATCTATGAGTATAAATTATTCCTATATTTTCTCTGGTCCCCTCTCTATTTTACCTGCAGAATATATTCTTGTACAAAAAACCGATGGCAGTTTATGGGGTTCTGGTCAAAATATAAATGGAGAATTAGGAGATGGTACCAATACAAACGTTACTAACCTAAAAAAAATTATTCCTAGTGGGGTAAAATCATTTTTAGCTGGAAATAGTTATAGTATGGTGGTAAAAGAAAACGGAACCTTATGGAGTTCGGGACATAATAGTGATGGAAGGCTTGGCAATGGAACTAAAGAAAATATTAATGTTTTCACTCAAATTCATTTATTCGAAACTAAATAAAAAACCCATAAAACCTAGTTCACTAAAATAAGAAAACAAAAATTATTTTTTTTCTTTTACCGCAAACAATTCCCCTAGGCATAGTTTAGAGGTTATCCAACAAACAGTTAATAATTCCCCTCCTACTTTAGGAGAAATGCCCAACGGGCGGGGTGGTTTTCTCTTGCAAAAAATAGATTCCTTCATTTTACTTGGAATGACAGAAAATTCATTTCTAACGCAGTAACTTGTCATTGCGAACGCAGTGAAGCAATCTTTCCTTAATCACAAACAAAGACTGCTTTGTTCTTGGTAGTAAAAAGAAATCAACCCTCTAAAATAGTGTAACTATGCGTTATTTCTACGCCTGCTTCTAATGTTTTTGTAGCAGAGCAATATTTTTCCATAGATAATTTTATGGCTCTTTCTACCTTGGAAGAAGAAATATTTTTACCTTCAATTATAAAATGTACATTAATTTTTTTAAATGGGCTAGCCTCTCCTATTTTCTCTCTAAATCCTTCTATTTCTAAAGAAATATTGGTTACTTCTTCCTTTTGTTTTTTTAGCACAAGAACCACATCTATGGCCGAGCAACCGCCAATACCATAAAGCAATAATTCCATGGGTCTAACGCCTTTTTCTTCTCCGCCAATATCTGGGCTGGCGTCTATTTTAACCTCTACCCCATTTTCTGATTTTCCTAAAAAATAAAATAATCCGTTTTGTTGTTTCAACGTAACTTTCATGCCGTGTTTTTAAAATTTATTTAAACAAAGTACCACTCAATAAAAAAGAAGCAATAGAGAAATAAAAAATTAGCCCAGTTACGTCTACTATTGTTGCTACAAAAGGAGCAGATGAAGTGGCGGGGTCTAAATTAAATTTTTTAAGTATAAAGGGAATCATTGAACCAATTAAAGAACCCCACAATACAACACCCAATAGAGATAAAGAAATGGTTAAGGCTATAAAAAACCAATTTTCTCCATAATTAGTTATGTTTAAATATTGCCAAATAGCTATTCGTAGAAAGCCAATTACACCCAAAAGAATGCCTAGAAATAAACCAGAAAGAAATTCTTTTTTCATAACAAAAAACCAATCTCTTAGTCTTATTTCTTGTAAGGCCATTGCCCTAACAATTAGCGTGGTAGATTGCGAACCTGTATTGCCTCCACTAGAAATAATTAATGGTACAAATAATGCAAGCACCACAAATTTAGCAATCTCGTCTTCAAACCTTCCCATGGCAGTGGTGGTAAATAATTCTCCTAAAAATAAAAGAACTAACCAAAAACTTCTTTTTTTAAACATGTCTAAAACAGAGGTTTCTAGGTAAGGAAGTGAAAGGGCTTCTACCGCTGCAATTTTCTGAAAATCCTCTGTATCTCTTTTTTCAACCTCATCTAAAATATCATCAAATGTAACTATGCCCACTAAAACTCCGTTATCTGATGTTACGGGAAGTGCAGATCTGTCGTAATCGTCAAAAATTATAATTGCATTTTCTTTGTTGTCTTTTGCTTTAAGAGAAACAAACTCATTATCCATTAAATCTTCTAAAATATTATCATCGTTAGATAGTAAAAGTTTAGCCAATCTTATATCGTCTATTAATTTTTGATTTTCGTCTACTATGTATATAAAATCTAGTGTTTCTGCTTTTTTTCCTTGCTTTTTTATGTGTTGAAGCGTGTATTTAACCGTCCAATTTTTTTTTGCCTGCACATAGTAAGGTGTCATTATTCTCCCAACAGTTCCTTCTTGGTAACCTATTAAATTAAGTGCAATATTTCTTTCTTCTATTGATAAAAAATTAATAACGTCTTTGATTAAAATATCTGGAAAATCTTCAAAAATAGCAGTTCTATCATCTGGAGACATTTCCTCCAATACTTTAGCTAAATTTTCGCTACTTAAACTTTTAATTAAGTTTTCTTGGGTGGGATTATCAAAATAGGCAAAAACCTCACTTTTTAATTCGCTTGAAAGTAAAATAAAGGCTAAGATTTGATCTTTATCCTTTAAAGCAGAAATTGCTTCAGCAATATCGTATGGATGTTTTTTTAAAAAATCATCGCTCGTATTCATTGCTTTTTATTTTTTTAAGTTTGAAATGTTACAAAATTAGTATTTTTCAAGCCTAAACCAATTTATTAATGCCTCTTTTTGTTTTTTATTTAAATTAGCTTCTTGGTGCAAAAGTTTATACGAAGCCATTGGCATTTTGTTAATTTCTATTTGATTTATAGAGTTTTCAATTATCGTTTTTTTGCTATCGGCATTGTAATTTGCCCACTCAGAAAAATTTATATATTCTCTTCCTGTATTAATATGTCTATTAATAATTAACGAAATAGGGAAATAATTAGCATAAGAAGGATATTTTGTTTCTAAGGAATGGCAATCATAACAACTATTTCTTAAAATAGTTTCTATTTCTTTGTTAGGTTTGGTTATTGAAATAAAGTCTAATTTTTTATTTAAAATTATAGGCTTTACTTTTTCTTCACAAAAAATAAATAAAAAAATGGCAAAAAAAGAAATCAACTTATTCATAAAAGAAACAAGGAGTTAA
Organism: Solirubrobacteraceae bacterium; assembly: GCA_041730375.1. Classification (GTDB taxonomy): domain Bacteria; phylum Bacteroidota; class Bacteroidia; order Flavobacteriales; family Weeksellaceae; genus JBGSBU01. The sequence continues at coordinate 3,910 of JBGSBU010000063.1, read as the reverse complement.
GTTGATTGATAATAGTTGAAATTATTTTGAATAAAGAATCTCTACGTCTTTTTGGTCTTTAAAAGTGGGTCTAGGTTTATAATCATCTGCATTTTTAGCAATAATGCCAAATGTTTCTAGCGGACCAGAAACTATCCATGCAATTGCTACGTGAGAAAGAAAAATAATTCCCCAAAATCCCGAAATTAAGGTTACAAACCAATAAAGAAATCCTAAAAACTGAAGCATAATCTATTAAAATTTAATTTCACAGTATAATTACAAATACAAATATAAGATTATATTGTAACAACAGCAATTATGAAAATTATCAGTATTAAGCTTTATTATTTTTAATTGGCTATTTTTGTTTTACATTTTAATATAAATTAATAGTAAACAATGCAATATAGAATAGAAAAAGACACTATTGGAGAAGTAAAAGTACCTGCAGATAAATATTGGGGTGCCCAAACCGAAAGATCTAGAAATAATTTTAAGATCGGACCAGAAGCAAGCATGCCCCTAGAAATTATTTACGGTTTTGCTTATTTAAAAAAAGCTGCTGCTTATGCAAATTGTGAATTAGAAACTCTTTCTGAAGGAAAAAGAAATTTAATTGCTCAGGTTTGCGACGAAATATTACAAGGCAAATTAAATAACCAGTTTCCATTAGTAATTTGGCAAACAGGCTCTGGCACACAAAGCAATATGAATGTGAATGAAGTAATTGCACACAGAGCACATGAAATTGCTGGAAAAAAAATTGGAGAAGGCGAAAAAACACTAGAAGCAAACGACGATGTAAATAAATCTCAATCGTCTAACGATACTTTTCCAACCGCCATGCATATTGCTTGTTACAAAATGATAATGGAAATAACCATTCCTGGAGTTGAAAAGCTAAGAGATACATTAAAAAGTAAATCGGAACAATACAAAGATGTGGTTAAAATTGGAAGGACTCATTTAATGGATGCTACGCCACTAACAATTGGACAAGAATTTTCTGGATATGTTTCTCAATTAAACCACGGATTAAAAGCATTAAAAAACACCTTCTCTCATTTAGCAGAATTAGCTTTAGGAGGAACTGCAGTAGGCACAGGTTTAAATACCCCTAATGGATATGATGTAGTTGTTGCTAAATACATAGCCGAGTTTACAGGCTTACCCTTTATTACAGCAGAAAATAAATTTGAAGCCCTAGCCTCTCACGATGCATTGGTTGAAACCCACGGAAGTTTAAAACAACTAGCCGTTTCATTAAATAAAATAGCAAACGATATTAGGATGATGGCTTCTGGACCTAGATCTGGAATAGGTGAATTAATTATACCCGCCAATGAACCAGGTTCGTCTATTATGCCAGGAAAAGTAAACCCAACACAGTGCGAGGCTATAACAATGGTTTGTGCACAAGTTATGGGAAATGATGTTACTATTACCATTGCCGGAACCCAAGGTCATTACGAGTTAAACGTATTTAAACCTGTAATGGCTGCTAATGTACTTCAATCTGCCAGATTAATAGGAGAATCTTGTTTATCTTTCGAAGAGCATTGTGCAATTGGTATTGAGCCTAATTACAAAAGAATTACCGAATTACTAAATAATTCTTTAATGTTAGTTACTGCTTTAAATCCAAAGATTGGATATTATAAAGCTGCAGAAATAGCAAATACAGCACACAAAAACGGAACTACATTAAAAGAAGAGGCTGTTAATTTAGGATATGTATCCGCTGAGGATTATGACTTGTGGGTGAAACCAGAAGAAATGATTGGAAGTTTAAAATAAAAAAACAGGTATTTTTTTTATTACTAGTATTTTTATTTTCTTTTATTGAAAGTAAAGATTATAACAAGGGTTTTCTAATACAGAATTGTTTGTTTTAGAAAAAAAATAATAACTCAGAAAAAATAGTTTACGTTAAAAATGCCAATATAAATTTATTTAGAAATAAACTAGTATAAAGTGAAACCATCAATTCCTAAAGGCACAAGAGATTTTTCTTCGGAAATCATCTTTAAAAGAACCCACATTATTCAAACCATAAAAAGAAATTTTGAATTATTTGGATTTGAACCTATAGAAACAACTTCTTTAGAAAATCTAAGTACACTTAATGGAAAATATGGCGAAGAAGGGGATCAGCTAACTTTTAAGGTTTTAAATAATGGCGATTTTCTTTCGGATATTGATTTAAAAATATTAGAAGAAAAAAATAGTAAAAAATTAGCCTCACAAATATCTGATAAAGCCTTAAGGTATGATCTAACGATCCCTTTTGCTAGGTATATAGTACAAAATCAAAACTCTTTATATTTTCCATATAAAAGATACCAAATACAAACAGTTTGGCGTGCAGATAGACCACAAAAAGGAAGATTTAGAGAGTTTTTACAATGCGATGCAGATTCTATAGGCAGTGGTTCTTTGTGGCAAGAAGTTGAGTTTATTTTGTTGTACAATGCTATTTTTAATGATTTAAACCTAAAAGTTGAATTACAGCTAAATAACAGAAAAATTTTATTGGGTTTAGCAGAAATTGCAGGAATTAAAGATAAACTCTTAGATTTTACTATTGCACTAGATAAAATTGATAAAATTGGAAAAGAAAAAGTAATTGAAGAGCTAAACAGCAAAGGTATAAGCAACGATTCTATAGAAAAAATAGCCTTTATTTTTGAAGATACTTTAGATTTACCTACGCTGCTTCTAAAATTAGATAATCTTTTTTCTGAAAACGAAATTGGCAAAAAAGGAGTTGAAGAAATTAATTTTATACTAAAAAAACTGGCAAATCATGAACTTAACTCGGTAGAAATAAAGTTTAATTTAACTCTTGCTAGGGGATTGAATTACTACACTGGAATAATTTTTGAAGTTAAATCTAAGCAAATTGCCATTGGTTCTATTGGAGGCGGTGGAAGGTATGATGATTTAACTGGTATTTTTGGACTTGATAACATGTCTGGCGTTGGTATATCTTTTGGATTGGATAGAATTTTTATTGTTCTAGACGAATTAAACTTATTTCCGCAAGAAGCTAAAAACTCAATCCAATTAATGGTACTTAATTTAGGCGAAGAAGAAGGAGAAAAGTCTTTTTTAATAACACAACAACTTCGAGATAGAAAGATAAATGTTACTTTCTATCCAGAAACTACCAAAATAAAGAAACAACTTCAATTTGCAAGTAACAAAAAAATACCTTTTATTTTAATAATAGGTAAAGAAGAGCTAGAAAATAACTATTTTTTACTAAAAAATATGGTTAGTGGCGAACAACAAAAAATTACTAGCTTAAAAGAAATTGAAGAAATACTTTTAAATTAAGTTTAAATTATCCGTTTATAGTGTTTCTTAAAGTTTCTATAAATTGATCGATATCTTTTATTAAAAAAGTAGTTCTGTTATCCTTACAACTGTAATCTATATCTATATACCAAATTTTATTTTTTTCAAGAATCTCTTCACCATTATAATCATATTTAAAACTTCCCATTATAGATTTTGAGTTGACATAGGAGTGCTCTATTCCCACTTTAATAAAAGTAGATGTGTTTATATAATTATTATAATAGGTAATTTCTTTATTAATCTCAGACTTTTTAAATTCTTCATCTAATTTAATTAAATCTACTAGTAATATTTTGGCTTCGTCAATAGATAAATGGTTTTCATGAAAAGTATACTTACTAGCATTTATTCCAGGAAAAGTAAATATTTTAAAAATTATAAAAATATCTTTAGCATCATTAGTGGTTATGGTTCTTTTTCTGATGTTAATTGTATTTAAGCCCGAAATTTTTTCACTTATTTTAATATCTTCAAATTTCACTGCACTTTTATTCAATAACTTTGAAAAGTTTGATTCTTGTTGGTTACAGGTTAACAAACTTTTTTCTAAAGTTTGAATTTGAGC
>JBGSBU010000062.1:0-7848 GCA_041730375.1 Solirubrobacteraceae bacterium | reverse complement strand
CTCAAGATTTTCCAAAGGACTTTGTAAGTCCTATAAATATACCAATTGAATTGGTTGGAAACTTTGCCGAATTAAGAAAAAATCACTTCCACACAGGAATTGACATTAGAACAAACCAGGTGGAGGGAATTCCAATTATATCAATTCAAAATGGATATGTCTCTAGAATAAATATTTCTTCCGTTGGTTATGGCAATGCTTTGTATATAGATCACCCTAACGGGTATACTTCTGTTTATGCTCATTTACAGCAATTTAACAACAAAATAAAAGATTTTATTGTTAAAAAACAATACGAATTAAAGCAAAATGAAATTGATTTTTATCCTAAAAAAAATGATTTAATTGTTTTAAAAGGAGACACCATTGGTTTATCGGGAAATTCTGGAGGCTCTCAAGGTCCTCACCTTCATTTTGAAATAAGAGATACTAAAACCGAAAATGCATTAAATCCTTTTTTATTTAATTTCAATGTTAAAGATTCTAAAAATCCGCTTTTTAACGAAATTTATATTTATCCTATAACAGGAAAAATTAATGGTAGTGAAAATAAATTTCTATTACCCCATTCTAAAAAAGAAATTAAAGGGTTTGGAAGTTTTGGTATTGGAATTAAAACTTATGATAAACACGATGCTTTAGAAAATCTAAATGGTATTTATTCTATTAAAGTTTACTCTAACAACGAACTTATTTTTAATTTTAAAGCCAACGAAATTTCCTTTAAAAGACCTAGGTTAATAAATTCTATAACAGATTATAACGCTAATATTAATGAGGGAAGTTGGATTTATAAGTGCTTCAAATCTAATGGAAATGATTTAAAATTAATTTATAAAACAATAAATAATGGAATAATTGAATTAGAAAAAGAAAAAACAAAAAAAATAAAAATAGAAGTTACCGATTTTGCAAATAATATTACTTTTAAAGAATTTAGTGTTTCTGGGATGGAAAAAGAATTAGTTGTTTCTAAAGAAAAGAACCAATTTAAAACAGATACACAGTTTTTGAAATACAATGAGGAATCAAAAATAAAAACAGAAAATATAGAAATAATATTTCCTAAAGGAGTTTTTGATGATGATTTAAATTTTGAATTAACCGAGTTAGAAGATGGCTATAAATTACATAATTATAATTTTCCAGCACTAGATTATTTTACAATTAATGCTAAACCAAAGCTAGAGAATTTAACTAATATAAACAAAGTTGTATTTGTAAGGCATTTTAAAAATGGTGGAACGCCCAAAACAGAATATATAACTGGTAAAGTAATTAAAGATAGACTAGTGGGTAACTTTAGAGATTTTGGAGTCTATAAATTTAAAGTTGATGATGATTTACCTGTTATTAAAAACAAAAAAAAAAACAATAATAAAGTAACTAATAAACTGCAATTTACTTTATTTGATACAATTTCTGGAATACAAAATTATGAAGCATTTATAGACGATAAATGGATTTTATGTGTTTTTGACAAAAAATTTAACTCATTAACCATTAATTTAGACGATTCTATTTTAGTTGGAAAACATAAAATTATTGTTAAAGCAACAGATAAAGTAAATAATTTAAATGAAATTTCTTTTGATTTTGAAAAGCTATAAATTTCTATTTACTTTATTAATTTTTACGGTTTCATTTTATGAATCATTTTCCCAATTTAATACAATTAAAGGAGTTGTTTTAGATGAAAAACAAGCTCCAATACAAAATGTAAAAGTAAAGGTTGGTTCTAAATTTACTTATTCTGGTTTCAAAGGTAATTTTAAATTAATTTTAAAAAATAATACCGAAGAAAAAATCACTTTTACAAAAAAAGGATTTATTAATAAAATTGAGGATTTAAATGGTTTTACAGACAATAAATCTACTGTCAACTTAACTCTAATTAAAGAAATAAACAAGACTTTAGATACCATAAAAATAAAAACCATCAATAAAAATTCTAACCCATTTTTAGGTGTAAAAATTTCTAAAGAAACTTTATTAAAAAATCCTTCTTTAAATGGAATTGAAGATTTATTAAAAACCCTACCTGGTGTTAATTCTAACAACGAATTAAGTAGTAAAATATCTGTTAGGGGTGGAAGTTTTGATGAAAATTTAGTTTACATAGATAATTTTGAAATTATTTTTCCAAATTTAATTAGAAGCGGTCAACAAGAAGGTTTAAGTTTAATTAATAGCTCTTTGGTAGATAATATTTTTTTTTCTGCAGGCGGATTTGAAGCCAACTTTGGAGATAAAATATCTAGTGTTTTATCTGTAAATTATAGAAATCCTCTAAAGAATGAATTTAATATAGAGGCTTCATTACTTGGTTTGCAAACTTCTGGAGGTTATGTTTCTAAAAATAAAAAATTAACTTATTTAGGCGGAGTAAGATTTAACGACAGAACATTAATTTTAAATACTTTTAGTAAAGACACAGAATTTAACCCTATATATATTGATTACCAATCTAAAATTCAATATAATTTAAATTCTAAATGGAATTTTAGTTTAATTACTTCTCTATCTGATAATAAAATATCTATTAAACCACAAACCAAAGAAATTAATTTTGGAACCACGTTAAACCCAGTAACCCTTAAAATATTTTATTTTGGTAAAGAAAAAGATAGGTTTAAAAATTATTTTAATGCCATTAATATTTCGCATAAACCTAACTCGAAATTTAAAATAGACCTAGGTTTTTTCTACTCTCATTTAGATGAAATAGAAAGTTTTGATATAGAATCTTTGTATGTTTTTAATTCAAAAGCTGGAAATTCTTTAAATCTAGATATAGGTTCTCAGTTAGATTATGCTAGAAACGATTTAATTACTAATGTTTTTGGATTTCAACAAAATTTTGAATTAAAATTACAAGAAAAAGAAGCCATAAAATGGGGGATAAAATTACAAAGAGAAAACTTTCAGGATAGGTTAAATGAATTTCAATTAACCACAGAAAATGGTTTTAGTTACATTAATACTATTTTAAATTTAACCCCAGAAAATAGCAACTCTATTCTAAATTATTCTATTAACTCAAGTTCAATAATTTCAAGCAACCGTTTTTCTGGATTTGGTTTATATCAAAATCAAATTAATTTAAACAGTGGCTATTTAAACTATTCTGCTGGAATTAGGGGTACTTTTTGGAGTGTTAATAACGAATTCAATTTAAGCCCTAGAATTCAATTGGCTTTTAAACCCAAATATAATAAGCGTTTAGAATATAGATTTACTTCTGGTTTATATTACCAACCTGCCTTCTACAGAGAAATGAGAGATTTAAATGGCAATTTAAATAAAAATATTAAATCGCAAAAATCCATACATTTTATACTTGGCAACGATTATTCTTTTAATTTAAACAATAAAAATTTTAACCTTACAACAGAGGTTTACTATAAAAATTTAGATGATTTAATCCCTTTTTATTTAGACAATCTTAGAACCAGGTATACAGCTAAGAATAACTCTTCTGGTTGTTCTTATGGAATAGACTCTAGGATTTCTACCGAAATTTCTAACGGACTAGAATCTTGGTTAAGTGTTTCTTATGCCAGAACACTAGAAAATATTGATGGAAGAGGAAATCTATCTAGACCTACAGACCAAAGATTTAGGGCTTCTTTATTTTATCAGGATTACATACCTAATTTCCCTTCTTTTAAAACAGCAGTTAACCTGGTTTATGCTTCTGGAACACCCAAGGGAACTCCTTTGTTTTCAGACCCATATGCTTATAGGGGCTTTTTACCAGATTATAAAAGAGTGGATATTTCTTTTTCAAAAGTTTTTAAAGATAAAAATAATACGTCTACTATTAAATTTATAAAGAATTTTTCTGAATTTACAGTTGGATTAGATATTTTTAATCTCTTTGATATTAGAAATACAATAAGTAATCAATCAATCAGAGATTTAAGTTCTAATGTTATTTACCAAGTACCTTTTAGTTTAACTGGCAGGTTTTTTAATTTAAAAGTAGTTGCAAAGCTATAGGTTAACCTCCTACCCTTTTTGTTTTATACCCTTTGTTTTTTAAATAAATAAGGATTTTTTCTCTAACATCACCCTGAATAAGAATCAACCCTTCTTTTACACTTCCGCCCGTACCACAGGTATTCTTTAATTCTTTGGCCAATTCTTTTAAATATAATTCAGAACCTTTAAAATTTTCTATAATAACAACAATTTTACCTCCTCTTCCTTTTTTTTCTAGTTTAATAATTAATTCCTGGTCGCTTGGTTTTATATTTTCTATTAATTGATTGTTTAGCGAAGGATCTATAAAGTCTTTATTGGTTGAATAAACAAAACCTCCTAATTCGTCTTTCCAATCAATCATAAAATTATAACTAGTTAATTATTTTGTTCTAGATTCGCTTTTTTGGTTGCGGCTATTTCGTTTTGAATGACATCAAAAATTGGTTTTACAGTTTCCTCTGGTATATCTTTAATTCTAATGTACATTAACCCATCAATTACATCATTAAAATCAGGATCGACATTAAAAGAAATTACTTTGGCATTTTGTTTAAAATATTTTTTTATTAAAACAGGAATTCTAATAGAAGTTGGTTCTAACTCATCTATTAATTTATCTAATTTATTAATATCTTCTTTTATTTCTCCAAAAAATAATTCTCTTTCTTTATTGGTTAGTTTAACCTTAAATTCTTTTTTTGGATTAACAAATTGCCCCACGAATGTATCAAAATAATGAGACCTCATGAACTCTACCAATAATGATTTAGAAAAATTTGAAAATTGATTACTAATACTAACTCCACCAACAAGATATTTATAGTAAGGATACTTTAAACAAATGATTATAATAGCATTCCAGAGTAAAAATAAAGGCAACGGCTTTTGCTGGTATTCATTTCTTATGAATGCTCTGCCCATTTCAATACCTTTTTTAAAGAATGGAATAATTTCTGGTTCAAAATTAAATAGTGTATTTACATAAAAACCTTCTATTCCAAATTTTTCATAAATTTCTTTTCCCATACCAAGGCGGTATGCACCAACAATTTCTAAGGTTTCTGTATTCCACAAAAAAAGATGGTGATAATGAGTATCAAATTTATCTAAATCAATAGATTTATTTGTTCCTTCGCCAATACTTCTAAAAGTAATTTCTCTTAACCTTCCAATTTCCCTTAAGATATATGGAATATTTTCTGCTTTTGTAAAATAGGCTTCATAAACACTATTCTTAAATAACAAAGAATCGCTTTTTTTTAACTTTTCTATTTCTACAAGTTGCTTGTCTTGAGAGGTTGGAAAAGCTATTTGGTCTACTTTCACATTTTCTTTTAATGAACCTAAATTCATTAACTTTAAGTAATCTTGTGGTTGTTTGTTTTTGTCCTTATCATAGTAAGATTTTAACATATACACCTTATTTCTTAAATACAAACCATAATCGCTAATATCTGTTATAATTTGTTGCTGTTTCACAGTAATTGGTTTACCTATTCTAACTTTTATTTTCTTGTTTTTTAAACCCAATGCTAGTCTAGGTAGAAGAGCAGTCTGTATCATCGGATGAATAGAAGCTAACCTATAAAAAAAATTACTATTTTTTATATGAAAATACATGGGTATAATTACTGTGTTGGATTTTTTTAACAGCTTTAAAATACTTTCATCCCACTCTTTATCTTCAATTTCATTTGTTTTAAAATTTTTTCTAGAAATTTCACCTGACGGAAATACACCAATACATCCACCATTTTTTATGTGTAATAAAGAATTTTTAATTCCTGCAAAACTACTGTAAGAATCTTTGTTATTTTCAAAAGGATTTACACTTAAAACTAAATTATTTATTGGCTCAACCTTTGCAAACACAAAGTTGGCCATTATTTTATAATCCTTTCTAAAATCAGAAATAAGCTTAGACATTATAACCCCATCCATCGAAGTTGGATGGTTAGACACAACAATAAAAGACCCTTCCAAAGGAATTCTTTTTAAATCGTTTGGGTGAACAGTATAATCAACTCCAGTTTCTTTTAAGAAAGCAGAAAAAAAACTATATCCTTTTGTTGAATAAATTTTTTTGTAAACCAAATTAATCTTTGATAATAATGTTAAATGATAAATACAAAAAGAAATAAAATATCCAATGAAGTATAATTTCTTTAACCCTAAAGCAATTTGAATATCTTTTACATAGATTAATTTCATTAATAAAAATATTTAAAAAGAAAATAACTACTACTTTCTAAAATCTATATATGTATTTATTAAATTTTTGTAATCTAAAAGACCGATTTAATAGTATTAAATCGGTCTCTTTAGATTACAAATCATTACTATATAATTATTATTTTTTTGAATCTTCAGTAGAACTATCTTGAGCTACTCTAAATCCAACCCAATCAGTAGATCTACCTTCAGATAAAAATCTTCTTTGGCCTGGATCTACCCAATATGAATTATCTTTCCAAGAAGCTCCTTTAATAACTTTAGAATCTTCTTTCACATAAGTGGTAAGGTCTGAAGATTTTTTTAATCTAGTAACATCAACAGAAGTAGAATCTTTTATAACAGGAGACGCCGGCTTAACAATAAAATCACCTGGAAGATCTTTATAGACTACTCTTCCATCAGACATTGTATCGAATTTTATGTCATTAAAACCAATTTTTTTCATTCTTCCATTACTATCATATTCATAATTACTATCTTCATCTACAGTTGCTGAATTTATATTCCTATCTTCAATAACTACTTTATAACTATCTTGAACCCATTCAGAAACATTTCCAAACATTCCATATAAACCAAAATCATTTGCAGGCATAGATTTTACTTGGTTAGTTAATGATGCCCTATTTAAACTATGGGCACCATTTGATATTCCTTGTTTAAACTTACTAGCAATTTTTCCTTTTTTAGATACCTTTTTACCCAACATTTGTTTGTAAAAAACTTCTTCGCCTTTATATATATTTACTTTACCTGTTTTTTTAGCTGAAATACCAGTGGCAGCAAATTCCCATTCTGCTTCTGTTGGAAGTCTAAAGGCAGAAACAACATTATTTCCATAAGTTTTATAAATAGCCCTACTATTAATGGATTGAGAATTATTGTTGCCATATATTTTTGTTGAGTCAATTATTGATAAAGAATCTTTAGCTAATTCTTTTGGATTAGCATCAAAAGCACTTGAAGAAAATATATTATTCGGATTCAATAACTTAGGATCTGTATATAAATCACCTTTAATAACTCCTTTATTTATCAAGCTCTTTTCGTTTACTCTATCTGTTAACCAATCGCAATATCTTTGAGCTTGAATCCATGTTACACCGACAACAGGGTAATGGCTATATGCTGGGTGAATAAAGTATTCTTTACCAATTACGTCACTTATATTAGAATCTTTTTTCCAAACAGCTTTATTAGGACTTGCACCCCTTATTATAAGCTTTGAAGCTGGATTCTCTTTTGGAAAAATATATTCTAACCAAGAAATATATTGAAGATAATCAAAATTAGTAACTTCATTTTCTGCAAGTAAAAAAGACTGAACACTGGTTCTTTTTGGTGTATTAGTGAAGTCCATTAAAACATCTTCTGTTATTTTACCCATAATAAACGCACCGCCCCTAACAAAAACCATACCATTATGTATTTTTGAACTCGGAGGGTTGTCTCCTGTAAATAACCAGCCTTGTGCATCATTTTTACCCCAACCAGAAATACTAGCAGGAGTTTTTGAAGCGTTTTTTGAGCAAGAGTTTAAACTAAAAACAGTTACAAATAGTAGTATTAAATTTGGAATTTGTTTTAGAAAAATTTTCATATCATTTATATTTTATCTTATTCACA
>JBGSBU010000061.1:0-8176 GCA_041730375.1 Solirubrobacteraceae bacterium | reverse complement strand
CTAGATCAATTTATAATGAGAGGCGGTAAAATGCTTTGGATGATAGACCAAGTAAATGCAGAAATGGATTCTTTATATGTGAAAGATAAAATTTTAACCTACCCAATAGATCTTAATTTAACAGATTTCTTTTTTTCTTATGGCATAAGACTTAATAGTATTATAATTAAAGATTTACAAGGTTCTATTCTTAGATTGGCAACAGGAAATTTAGGGGGAAATACCCAATATAATAACTTTATTTGGCCCTATGCTCCGTTGGTTTTCCCTAAAACCAGCCACCCAATAACTAAAAGTATAAATCCTGTAAAACTAGAATTTTGTTCGCCAATAGAAATTTTAAATAATAGTACTATTAATAGAACAATCTTGTTAAGTACTTCTAGTAAAGCTTCTACGCAAAAACCTTTGTCTTTTATTAGTTTAGCAGAATTATCAAAACCACAAGATCCAAATTTATATAATTTTAGTAATATACCAGTGGCAGTTTTATTAGAAGGTAAATTTAATTCGGCCTATGCCCAAAGAATAGAAAGTAAAGAGGTTAAAGATTTTATTAAACAATCGCCAAAAAATAAAATGATAGTAATTTCTGATGGAGATATTGGTAAAAATCAAATTCAGGAAGGAAACCCATTACCTTTAGGATATGATAAATGGATAAACCAAACCTTTGGAAATGAACAGTTTTTAATGAATTGTTTAGACTATTTACTAGATGATAATGGTTTAATAAGCCTAAGAAATAAAGAAATTAAAAAGGTTATGTTAAACAAAGAACTTTATAGAGCTAGCAAACTAAAATACCAACTAATAAATTTTATGTTACCCATTTTTTTAATTGGGTTAATTTACTTTTTATTAAGTTATAAAAGAAAATTTAATAAAAATTTATTTTAATTAAAGAATACCTATCAAATTCTATTTTGTTGATTTTATCTGGCGTAGCTCTTCTAATTTTTCAGGACCATAAAATGTAAATTTAAGTGCTTTAGATAATGATTCGGACCTAAATAAATCTTTAATCCAACTTACATATTCATGAGTTGCTATTTTAATTGGATTATAAGTGTTTATATTAGTTGTAATTCCATATCTTACTTCTGTAACTTCTGCTTGATAGGTACCAAAAATAACATCCCAAATCATAAAAGTACCACCATAATTTTTATCAATATATTCTGGATTACTTCCATGATGAACTCTATGACCAGCTGGAGTAACAATAATCTTTTCTAAAAACCCAAGCTTACCAATTAATTTAGTATGTGTCCAAATAGCAGATAATAGTCCTATACCACCTAATATTCCTAATAATTCAGGATGAAATCCTAAAAGTGGAAGATGTAAATAAAAGAATGGTCTAAGAAATGGAGTCATAAAAGTTTGCCTTAAAGCAGTAGTAAAATTCATTTCTTCGCTAGTGTGGTGAATTATATGATTGGCCCATAAAAATCTAATTCTATGAGATGCTCTGTGCCACCAATAATAACTAAAATCCATTACGATATAACATAAAAAAATTTCGTACCAGGCATTTCCAAAAGTAAAAATCCTAAATTCATAAAGAAACAGGTTTATACTTAAAAAGAAACCTATAACCGGAATTTGAAACAACAGATAAGTACCTCCTTGAATTAAACTTGAAGAAGCGTCTTTAACGTTTTTATAGGTATTATTATTTTTATAAATTCCGAATAAAAATTCTGATAAAATTAAAAAACCAAAAAAACCTATGGCGTATAATAAATAAATTAAATTTGGGTTAGACATAATTATTGTATTTATTTAGTAAATATAGTTATTATATTAAAAACTTATCCTTTATTTTTTTAGTGGGAATTACGCAACTATCTTTTTTACCAAAAATTAAATATCTATTTTTTGCAATAAAATTATATAGTTTATTTAAAAAAAATGTCGGTAAAATTTTAAAGACCCCAAAAAGATAAAATGGAAATTCTAAAAGAGAAATAATCTTAAAAAAAGCATCAGATTTATAATAAATTTGCTCTTTTTCTATCAAAATAATGCTATCAAAATTAGAAGAATTTAAATTATTTTCTTTTAAAAAAGACTGTCCAAAGTTAGATTGTAAAGCAGCAAACTTGAATACATCTTTTTTATCAAATCTAATGATTAGATTTACTGTATGGTTACAAAAATTACACACCCCATCAAATAAGATAATCATTTTAATTTACTTTATACAAATTTACCTAATTTATTTTCTAATTTGTCCGTTGCCATAAACCATCCATTTTTCTGTAACTAATTTTTCTAGGGCAAATGGTCCTCTTGCATGTAATTTTTGGGTAGAAATACCTATTTCTGCCCCAAGTCCAAATTGCTCACCATCTGTAAATCTAGTGGAAGCGTTGTGGTAAACTGCTGCTGCATCAACTACATTTAAAAAAATATTTGCTAACTCTTTGTTAGAGGTTATTACAGCCTCGGAATGTTTAGAAGAGTACCTATCAATGTGTTCCAGGGCATCATCCATTCCGTTTACTGTTTTTATAGAACATTCATATCCTAAAAATTCTGTTCCAAAACTTTCATTGTTTGCTTTCTCAAGAAAAGTATAATTTATGTTTTGAAGTATTTTATAAGAATTTTCATCTGCATAAATTTTAACTTTATATTTTTCTAATCCTTCTTTTATTTTGGGTAAAAAATCTGCTAGTATTTCCCTGTCAACTAAAATAGTATCAAGAGAATTACAAACAGAAGGTCTTTGAACCTTTGCATTGATAACAATATTTGCTGCATTTTCTAGATTTGCCGATTTTTCTACATACGTATGGCAAACACCAGCTCCCGTTTCAATGGTTGGTATTTTTGCATTATTTCTAACAAAATCAATCAAACTTTTAGAACCTCTTGGTATTAAAATATCTATATAATTTACTGCTTCTAATAATTCTTTTGCATGTTTTCTATCTGTTGGTAATAAACAAATTGCTTCTACTGGAAGATTATTTTTTTTTAATACGGATTGTATTATGGATACTAAAATTTTATTGCTATGAAAAGCATCTGATCCCCCTCTTAAGACTACTCCATTGCCAGATTTAATTGCTAAAACTGCTACATCTATGGTTACATTTGGCCTGGATTCATAAATTACACCAACCACGCCAAGCGGAACAGCCATTTTTTTAATTAATAATCCATTTTCTAATTGGTTTTCTAAGTAAATTTTACCCACGGGGTCTTCTAATTCACTAACCTGAATTACACTTTTTACAATATCAATTAATCTTTGTTTGTTTAATAAAAGTCTGTCTTTTTTAGGATCACTATCTTGCATTAACACTAAATCCTTTGTGTTTTCTTCGATAATTAAATCAACAGAATTTTCTATTTCTTGGGCAATATCAACAAGAATTTTATTTTTTAATTCTTTAGTTAAAATTCCAATTTTTTTAGAAGCAATTTTTGTTGCTTTTAATAAATGTAAAATAGAATCCATATTTTTATTTAATAATTTAAATTACTACAATATCATCTGCATGAGAAACTTCTAATTGCTTTTCTTTGTTTAAAGAATCAGAATTTATTTTGGCTATTCCAAGGGCAATTAATTCGTCTTTAAGATTTACTATTTCAATAATTTCTTCTTTTTTAAATGAGTTTATAAGGGCAGATACCCCAACTGCCAATAAGCTTTTTCTTTCTTTAATTGCCTCTTCAGCACCAGCATCAACCATTACTTTTCCGCAAACAACTGCACCAGCCGCAATCCATCTTTGTCTACTTGTATGTTTACTTAATTGAGGGTGAAACCTTGTTCCTTCTTTATTTTCGAAGGCTTTAAGTAATATTTTTTCTTTTTTGGCATTAAAAATAGTTACTTCTACGCCCATTGAAGTTGCCAATTTAGTAAAATTTAATTTAGATTTCATGCCTCCTAAACCACTTTCCGAGGTATTTTTATTTACTAAAGAAAGTATTTCTTGGTCTATTTTTTTAACTTCTTTTATTAAGTTGTTTTCTTTATCTAATAAACCATCTACAGAACTACCAATAAGTAATTTTTCTGCATTAAAAGATATGGCAAGTAAAGAGGCTAACTCATCGTTATCTGTAAACCTAAGTTCAATATCATTAACCACATCATTGTCGTTTGCAATTGGTAATACATTGTTTTTCCAAAGTGTTTCTATGGTTTCTTTTAGTTGTAAAAATGGTTTCCTTTGGCTAAAATGGTGTCTTTCGAAAAGGCACTGAGCAACAATAATATTATTATTTTTAAAAATATTTCTGTAGTTATCCATAAGTAAAGGATTACCAATAGCTGCAGCCGCTTTTTTTTCGTTTAATGTGCCTTTATAATTTTGAATAAATTTTTTACCAGTACCTACTGCACCAGAAGAAACCAAAATAACGAAATAGTTTTTCATTAATACCGAAATTTCTTCGGCAATAAATTCAATTCTTTTTAAATCCAACTCACCATTTGTATGGTTGGTAATAGAATTTGTTCCTAATTTTATAACAATAACGTTTTTCATTATTTATAAATCTCAATCTTTCTAACAAAGGTAATAAAACGAAATAATTTTTTGTAGACCTACTACTCTATTTTATATTCTTGTAATTGTTCTAAAAAAATAGTATTTGGAAAAATAGTTTGGGCTTCTTCTACAAGTTCTCTAGGGTTTTTATATCTATTAGAAAAGTGACCTAAAACTAATTTTTTTACATTTGCTTTTTTGGCAATTTCTGCTGCTTGTATGCTGGTAGAATGACCTGTTATTTTGGCTAATTCCTTTTTATCGTCTTTAAAAGTTGCTTCGTGATATAATAAATCAACATTTTCTATAATAGGAATTATACTTTCTAAATAAGTTGTATCTGAACAAAAAGCATAAGATTTTGATTTTACTGGCGGAAATGATAATTGATTATTTGGAATTATGTTACCAGAAGAAAGTGTAAAATCTAGTCCATTTTTTATATTTTGATAGTCGCAAATAGTAATTTCTGGGTATTTAATAATTTCTTCTTGGTTTAATTTTCTCTTTTTAGTTTTCTCTTTTACTAAATAGCCATTGGTGTAAATTCTATGTTGTAAAGGAATTGTAAAAACTTCAATTTTTTTATCTTCAAATATTTTTTCTGATTTAGTAGAGCTTAATTCATGGAAAATTAATTCAATATTTCTATGAGAACTTGTTAGATTTTGCTGTAAACTAATAAATTCTTTAATGCCTTTTGGACCAAAAATAGTTAAAGGCTTTTCTCTTCCCAATAACTCGAAAGTAGAAATTAAACCAATTAATCCGTATACATGATCGCCATGAAGGTGAGAAATAAAAATGGTATTAATTTTAGTGAATTTAATTTTTGCTTTCCTTAATTGCAATTGGGTTGCTTCGCCACAATCTAATAAATAAAAATTATCATCGACCTCAATAACTTGTGAAGTTGGATTTGCTCTTGATGAGGGGACTGCTGCATTGTAACCAAGTATTGTTAATTTAATTCCCATAATTGGCAATAAAGTTAACTAATTTATTTAATGCTATGCCTCTATGGCTTATTTTACTTTTTTCTTCTATAGTAAATTGGGCAAAAGTTTTGTTAAAACCAGTCGGAATAAAAATAGAATCATAACCAAATCCATTATTGCCAATTGGCTCTAAGGTAATTTTTCCTGTTATTTTTCCTTCAAAAATATATTCTTTATTTTCTATAATTAAAGCAATTATAGTTGTAAAATATGCATTTCTATTTTCTTTATTATTTAATTCGTTAAGTACTTTTTCTATGTTTTTTTTATCATTTCTTTCACCAGAATAGATAGATGAATTAATACCTGGATTACCGTTTAACTCCTCTACAACTAACCCAGAATCTTCTGCAAAACAATTAATTAATAGTTTTTGCCAAATAGATTTTGCTTTTATTAAAGCATTTGCTGCAAAAGTGGCACCGTTTTCATCTGGCTCATCAATAAAATTAATATCTTCTAAAGATAGGAGGTTAATGTAATTTGGTATTTTATGTTTAATTTCAATTAACTTGTTTTCATTGTTTGTTGCAAATATTAACTGCATTGCTTAATTTAATTTTAAATCAAATTATAAAAATATTTTTTCTAATACTTTTAACTACTTAAAACTGGTATTTTATTTTGTAAAGTTTTCCAATGATTTTTTCTAGAAAAGCCGTAAAGGAAAGTTTTACTCATTCTATAACTAAATTCAAGCTTTTTGTCATAATCAAAACCTGTTTCTCTAAAAGAAATTTCTTTTGATTCCTCTAAACAACTTTTAATTGCATCGGTATATACAGTTGGGCCAGTCATTTTATGAACATCAAATGGATATAAATTTTCTCTTAGATTATGACACATTAGCTCTAAGGTTTTTTTTAAAAAAGGATGACCAGCTTTAAAAAAACAATGCCCACTGAACATAATGAGCATTTTGTGTATCTAAACAAATTATTGCATTATCGTTATGCAGAATAATTTCATTAAGTTTTGTTAAAAATAAACTATCAATATCTAAATAGATTCCTCCTTTTTTATATAGTATTGCATATCTAAAAAAATCGGCCTTTGTTGCACCAATATTTATTTTTTTATATAGATTATAAATTTCAGGTTCAAATTCTTCTTTTATAAACTTTTCTATTCTAGCATCATCATAAAATTCATGGGTATAATTAGGGTTTTTTTGTTTCAACCTCATAATATGCCATTTAGTTAACAATGGTAATTTACTTGTTTTAAAGGTTTGGTAAATTATTTTGGGAATACTCATTTTAATTATAGTTTTTTTTTGAATACAAAAATTAAATATAATCTATAATTAGTTTTTCTTTAAGGTATTCATAGCAATCATTTGTTGCATGGTTTTTTGCATATTATCTGCAGAGCCATCCAAGAAAATTACATTTCCGGTAGATTGTTCAGAAAATTGTTTAATTGCCTCCGTCCACATAGAAAATAAAATAACAGAAGTATCTAAATTTGCTTGTTGCATTTCTATCGATGCCTCTTTCATTCCTTTTGCTACTTCTTTTCTAAATAACGCAACTCCTTGTCCTCTTAATTGTGCGGCAGATCTTTCTGCTTCTGCAGATATTTTTATTGCATTACCTTCTGCTTCTGCAGATTTTGTTTTGGTAATTAATAAAGCCTGACCTTCGTTTTCTGCGGCAGCTTTTAAATTATTAGAGGCTACTACCCTGCTCATAGATTCTAGAATTGCCGGATCGAATGTAATGTCGTTTAACTGAAGATCTTGTAAATGATAACCCCAAGCTTCCATTTGTTGGTCTATTTGGTCTTTTACATATTCTACAATTTCTCCTCTTAATGCAAGTATTTCGCTTTGTTTTTTAGTTGCTACAAAAGATCTAACAGAGCCTTCAACGGTTCTAATTAAAGCTTGCATTAAATTTTGTTCGTTAATAAATTTAAATGCAACATTTTTAATTGTTTCTTCTTGTTGGTTTAATACAGAATACAATAACATTGCTTTAAAATAAACATTAGCCTGATCTATTGTAATTGCCTGAAACTCTAGTTCTAGAGAACGATTTTGAATGGAAATTTCTTTAAATACTTGCTCTATAAAAGGAATTCTAAAATTTAAACCTGGCATTAGTATTCTTCTATACTTGCCAAAAACTGTTATAACAGAAATGTTTCCTTGTTTAACTGTAATAATCGAAGAAAATAAAACAATAAACAAAAAGATAGCTATATAAATTGGAGTCATAAAAATAAATTAGATTTTAATTTAATTATAAATTTAAACTATTTTGTGGTTAAATAAAGGTTTGTTTAAATTAAAAAAAAGCCCTCTCAAATTTTTAATATTGAGAGGGCTTTTTTGTGCAGCTTAAAATATAGAGTTACCTGGTACTAAAATCTTATTATTTACCTTGTTGAAAGTACCGTAATATCCTTATGTATCTTTCTGGGGGATTTGCTGTTGTGTAAGTCATAAAACCAGATTTATCAAATGAGTTGTCATCATTTACAGGAGCTATAGAAATACCCAGAAGAGGCAATCGTACATCTTGACTCGTACCATTTGGGAGGCGAATTTTGGCTGAAATAACTGAGGGTATATCTTTGTAGTTAAATTTGACTCTGGTACTAATCCCATTACCAGATGCATTATTCCCAAACGGAACCATGTGCCTACTATAG
>JBGSBU010000060.1:0-8199 GCA_041730375.1 Solirubrobacteraceae bacterium | reverse complement strand
CAACTTCTGTGAGTGCGTTTTTGTTTAATGGGAAAGAAAAAGATTTGGAAACTTCGCTTTACTACTACGGTGCAAGGTATTACAATCCTAAGATTAGCAACTGGTTGAGTGTGGATGCTCCGCTGATAAATGGGCATTACTTGAATGGCAACCACGACGGAGGTGTTTTTAATAGCTATAATTTGAGTGCTTACGGATATTGCCGACAAAATCCAGTTATTTACATTGATCCTGATGGAAATCAAATACGCCCAGTGGGAACAGGTTGGTTTAAGATGACGCACACAGAAAATTTCTTAAAAAATTCACATCTTAATATTGATGTAAAAGGCAACAAAGTCCCAACTATTTTGCCAAAATTTGAGGCGAAAGATTTTAATCTGAATGCAGGTGGATACAACAAACCAGGAATTTCTGCCACACCAAAAGAGATTAAAAATCCGTTTCAAGGAAATGGCTTTGACCCCAACCCACAAATGGGTGATACTCCAGACACGCCAAGCGATGCAAGAGGAAATATGAGAAACACTTCGAGTATTGACAAAGGCATGGGATTGGTTGAAGGCATAAAACAATTATTTCAACTCAAAGACAATGTTTCTGATGTTCTCAACGCCTCTAAAGCTATTGATTTTGATAAAGCGATGGGTGTAGGTAGAGAACAAGCATCAGATTTTGGAAAGGCAATTGATATAACAAATAAGTACGATTTAAGTGGTCAATTCAAAGCAGATGTAACTAATTATATTTTTGATGGTTCATTGCCCGAAGGAAACAAAGGAATGCAAAATTCTAGTATAATTTCTACTGGCACACAAATATTGAAAGCCAATAATTTACCAGTAAGAAGTGAATCTCAAAATTTAAACCGATAGAATATGTTTTTTAAGTCATTTTTAATTCAATCATTTATCATTTTATTATTGGTTTATAATTCATGCAAAAGCCAAAAGCAGAAAGAAATTGAAGACCAAGCAGATATAAAAGAGGTTGTAATAAAATTCTTTGAATATGTCAAAAAAAATGATGAAGAGAGTTTTAATAAATTACTAGCAAAAAACACTAATCCCAATAATTATATCGTCTTAACTGACCTATACAATAAATCATTAGTGAAAGAAAGGAAATTACCCAAAGAGTTTAAACTGATTTATGAAGAAACAAAATTAGGCGGCGAATTGGGTATAATAAAAGACCATTATGTTAGGATTCCCTATTATATTTTTCCAAATGATAACAACAAATTGAGAGCTTTTTCATCCTTTGATGTTTTAATTTATTTTGATAAAAATATTGTAGGAGATTATAAAAAAATTTATGATTATGATTTAGACTATAAACTTAGAGAAGATAAAGAAAAAATTCATATAGATGGAGGGTTATAAAATCTAAACTATAAAACTAGCTCCTCAAAGTCTGTGACTTTGAGGGGTTATAGAAAAGTGAAAAACCAGTCAAGAAATTTTGGCTGGTTTTTTAGTTGGGTGAAACCCACAAAAAAATAAAAGTGTAAATTTGGTTTAATGGGCTTTAGAAGAG
Organism: Solirubrobacteraceae bacterium; assembly: GCA_041730375.1. Lineage (GTDB taxonomy): Bacteria > Bacteroidota > Bacteroidia > Flavobacteriales > Weeksellaceae > JBGSBU01. The sequence goes on along the minus strand of JBGSBU010000060.1, from coordinate 6,660 downwards.
TAGAAAACCGCAACCAATCTAAAAACTGCCAAGGATGTGCCACTGTAAGTAGTACCAAAAATTAGAAAACTGTAGTGTAGCCTTACAAATTAATAAAAAAATAATTAATTTTAGGAATATAAAAGCAATTAAATTTAGTAACCTATAAAGTTTATGTTTATAAAATATTGAGAGAATTAGGGTATAACATGTTATAAATCAAAAGAGAAGTTTTATGAAACTCTAGTTTCATAAAACTTCTCTTTTGATTTCCAATACAAAGAAAATGTGGGAGTTAATCTTACTTTCTTTGAGTTCTTTTTCTTTCCTCTTCAGATAATACTATTTTTCTCATTCTAATGAAGTTTGGTGTAACCTCAATACATTCATCTGTTTGAATATATTCCATACATTCTTCTAAGGTAAATTGTCTTTTAGGAGCAGTAGCCGCATTGTTGTCTTTTCCGGCAGCACGCATGTTGTTTAATTGTTTAGCTTCAACAATATTTACCACCAAGTCACCCGGTCTATTTTGCTCACCAATAATCATTCCAGGGTAAACTTCTTCGGTTGGGTCTACAAAGAAAGAACCTCTATCTTGTAATTTATCTATACTATACAAAGTGGCTGTGCCTTGAGTTTTTGCAATTAATACCCCAACATTTCTTCCAGGAATTTCTCCTTTATAAGGTCTAAATTCTAAAAATCTATAAGCAACAACAGCTTCACCAGCAGTGGCAGTTAGCATCTGAGATCTAAGACCAATTAATCCTCTAGAAGGAATTTCAAATTCCATGTGTTGCATGGTACCTTTACTTTCCATTAGCATTAAATCGCCTTTTCTTTGAGTAACTAAATCAATTACTTTACTGCTAAATTCTTCTGGAACATCAACTACTAATGTTTCGTATGGTTCGTTCTTTTTACCGTCTATGTCTTTTATAATTACTCTTGGTTGACCAACGGTTAATTCATATCCTTCTCTACGCATTGTTTCAACCAAAACACTTAAATGTAGAATTCCTCTACCAAATACTAGAAAAGAGTTAGAATCTTCTGTTTTTTCAACTCTTAATGCTAAGTTTTTTTCTAGTTCTTTTTCTAACCTTTCAATTAAATGTCTACTGGTTACAAATTTACCATCTTTACCATAAAGAGGAGAGTTGTTGATACCAAAAGTCATGTTCATTGTAGGCTCATCCAGTTCAATTAAAGGTAATGCTTCTGGATTATCAACATCAGCTATAGTATCACCAATTTGAAAGTTGTCAATACCTACTAATGCACAAATATCGCCCGAATGTACTTCGGTAACTTTTTTCTTACCTAGGCCTTCAAAAACATATAGTTCTTTTATTTTGTTTTTAACTTTGGTACCGTCTGGCTTCATTAGAAGCACCCATTGACTTTCTTTTAAAGTACCTCTAGCAATTTTACCTACTGCAATTCTACCCAAGAAAGAAGAGTAATCTAATGAGGTTATTTGCATTTGTACAGAACCTTCTTTGAATTCAGGTGCTGGAACATGCTCTAAAATACCATCTAATAAAGGAAATATACTATCTGTTTCTACATTTTCTGTATTAAACCAACCCATTTTAGAAGAGCCGTAAAAGGTTGGGAATGCTAATTGTTCTTCGGTTGCTTCTAATTGAAAGAATAAATCAAATACTTTTTCATGTACTTCATCAGGCCTACAGTTAAGTTTATCAACTTTATTGATAACCACAATTGGTTTTAGACCTAACTGAAGTGCTTTTTGCAAAACAAATCTTGTTTGTGGCATAGGCCCTTCAAATGCATCAACAAGAAGTAGAACGCTATCTGCCATTTTTAGTACTCTTTCTACTTCACCACCAAAATCGGCGTGACCAGGAGTATCTATTACATTTATTTTGGTTCCTTTGTAATTAACAGATATATTTTTTGCTAAAATGGTAATACCTCTTTCCCTTTCAAGATCGTTGTTGTCCATTATAAGCTCGCCAGTTTCTTGGTTTGCATGAAATACATTTGTGCTATGTAGAATTTTATCTACAAGTGTTGTTTTTCCATGATCGACATGGGCAATTATTGCAATGTTTCTTAAATTTTGCATGGTTATTTTTTGATTTTGCAAAAGTAATTAATTAGTTTCATAAAAAATATTTTCGATACAAAACATTTTATTTAATTTTTTTATTTGCGAATTATTTAAGTTATTTTTTGATGTACTTAATTGTCACAATAAGTTATAGTTAATAAAAAATAAGATTAATATACAACCATTAATACTTGTAGTATTCCAATTAAGAAGCCTAAAAATCCCCCTAAGATTTCTATAAATAAAAATTCTGACTTTAAAATAGAATTTAAAAGTTGACTTAATTCGTTAGATTTTAGGTTATTTATTTTTTCTTCGACCATTTTTTCTATGTTAATTTCTTTTTCTATTTCGCTTAAATATAAATTAATAGTTTGGGGTAGTGTTTTTTCTATTTTAGAAGATATGTTTTTGTTTAGGTTTAAAATCCATTTTTTGGGAATTAAATAAGAAATAGGTTTTATTTCTTGGGTAGTTTCTAGAATGTATTCTTCTATTTTGTAGTTTAAGTCTTTGTAAATTTTTTGTAGAGTGTTTTCGTTAGTTAATTTTTGTTTCAATTCGTCTATAGAAATTAACTTTTCTCCCACCATTTTTCCAATTTTTTTTGCAAGTTGTTTTTGTCTTTTAGGAAAAATTCCTTGAAAAGTATAGCCAAGTATATTAATCGGATTTTCTGGGTAAAAAAGTAATATAATTGCAATTTTATTTGTAAACCAGCCAATTATGGCTGAAATAATGGGTATTAAAATTAATTTAAGACTCATTTTATTTAGTAGAATTTTTTTTGTGAAACAATATATTAATTAATAAGATAATTAAAATAGTTAAAATAGAACCCGTTAAAATAGTTATAAAGCCGGCATCAAAATTAAAGTTATTTTTTAGGTAAGAATTTAAAAAATAGGCATTTATGGGTCCAAGTATACAGGCAATAGGAATACTCCAATCTAACCATTTCTTTTTTGTAAAAACACCTAACATAAAAATTCCTAAAAGTGGAGAGTAAGTATAGCTTGCTAAGCTAAAAATTTGACCAAAAATATCTCCTTTTTTTTCAGAAAAAAACATCATTATAATTAACAAAAAAATACTAAATCCAATATGAACCATATTTTTTATTGTCTTTTGGTTTTTTCTTTTTTCAATGTTTAAAAAATCATAAGAAAAAGAAGTGGTTAAAGAGGTTAATGCACTATCAAAACTGGCAAATGCAGCTGCAGAAACACCCAGTATAAAAATTATAGAGGTTAAAGTGCCAAAGTAACCTCTTTTAATTATTTCTGGGAAAACTTTGTCTGTTTCTATAATTCCGTCTTTTATGGGTAAAGTAATTTGGAAATGATCGGCATAGATAAAGAGTAAAACTCCAAGAAATAGGAATAATATTTGAACGATAGCTACAAAGAAACTAAAGAAAAAGGTGTTTTTTTGAGAATCCTTTACATTACTAATGGTTAGCCCTTTTTGCATCATATCTTGGTCTAAACCCGTCATTGCAATTGCAATTAAAATACCACTTATAAATTGTTTCCAAAAGAATTGTTTGCTTCTCCAGTCAAAATCAAAAAAGTTTAAATAATTCTTTTGATCTGCAATAGTAATAATTTCACCAAAACTCATGTTTAGCTGAGAGTATATGGTAATAACAACAAATAGTGCAGCACTTATTAGAAAAATTGTTTGAATAAAATCGGTATAAACCAATGTTTTTACGCCACTTTTATAGGTGTATAAAAAGACTAAAATCATTGATATAATGCCAATGAATAAAAAACTTAGATTCCAATCTTTAAAAAAAACGCTTAAAATTTTAATAGCCAAAAGCATTCTTAAAGCCGCACCAAAAGACCTGGAAACAATAAAAATAAAGGAGCCTGTTTTGTAGGAATACCAACCAAACCTTTTTTCTAAATAAGTGTAAATAGAAACTAATTTTAATTTGTAATATATGGGTATTAAAAAAATCATTACAAATAAATAGCCAAATATATTGCCTAAAATAAATTGCCCATAATGATAGCTATTATTTAAAACGCTACCCGGAAGAGAAACAAAAGTAACGCCAGAAATTGCAGTACCAATCATACCAACAGCTACAATAAACCATGGCGATTTTCTATTTCCAGTAAAAAAAGTTTCGTCGGTGCTATCTTTTGAAGCTAATTTTGAAATAAAAAATAGCATTAAGAAGTATAAAACTAAAATAAAAAGTACAATAAAAGGTGAAATCATTTATTTAATGGTTTTAATTAGTTGGTTTTTTAAAAAGTGTAAAAAAGTAAGATACTAAAAAGCATAAAAACCCGTTATTTTTATTTCTTGGTTATTGTAGATTATTTCTTTTTTATTTTCTGAAGATATAATTTTTTTTCCAGCACTTTTAATAATTGCATCTCCGGCAGCAATATCCCAATGGTTTAATGTAGAAAGCCTTGTGTATTCGTTGGCAAAACCTTCGGCAAGTAGTCCAAACTTTAAAGCACTTCCAACGACATGTTCTTTTAAATTTGGGTGTTTGGTTTTTAAACTATTTATATATTCTTGAGTGGTTGAGTCTAAATAATCTTTACTTCTTAAAAAAATATAAGAATTTGATTTGTTATTTAAAGGAATTGAAATAGAATGATTTATTATTTCATCTAGAGTACTCATTTCTTTGTATTTCTCCCAATTTTTAAAATCTAAGGCAAATTTAAAAGCACCTATATTTTCTCCTCCAAAATAAAAAACATTTTTTGCTGGCACTGCTATTACTCCAAGCTTGGCTTTTTTGGCTTCTATCAACCCAATACAAACTGCAAATTCATCTGTTTTATCTACAAAGCCTTTTGTGCCATCTATAGGGTCTATAATCCAATATTTTTCCCAATTATTTCTATTGGTTTTAGAAAAATGAATTCCTTCTTCGCTTAAAATAGGAATGTTTAAATGCGAAAAAGATTCTGTAATTATATTGTTAGAAGCAATATCTGCATTGGTAACGGGCGATAAGTCTTCTTTGTACTCTGTCGTAAATCCATTTGTATAGTAATTCATAACCTCTATAGAGGCTAATATTCCTGCAATTATTGCCGAATGAAGTAGTTCTTTCAATTGTTACAATTTTACTTGCCTATTGATAGATTGTTCTAAAGATATAAAGGTTTCTGTTCTAACAATTCCGGTAATTTCTTGTATTCTATGATTTAGAATATGCATTAAATGTTCGTTGTCTCTACAATTAACTTTTATAAAAATAGAGTAATTACCTGTTGTATAGTAGCTTTCTAGAATTTCGTTAATTTTTTCTAATTCGCTAATTACCGTTTTATAACTAGAGGATTTATCTAAATAAACACCAATGAAAGAAATGGTATTGAATCCAAGTTTTTTGGGATTGATATAAACCTTGGTTGAATCTATAAGCTTTGTGGTTTCTAGTTTTTTTATTCTTTGATGAATAGCGGTAGATGATACACCAACATCTTTAGCGATTTTAGCAATGGGTGTTTTGGCATCATTCATTAGTGAATTTAATATTATTTTATCAATTCCGTCTAATTCTAAAGATCCATTATCTAAAACTCTCATAGATGTTTTGGTTTATAATTTTAATTAAAAGTACTAAAATAACCATATAATAAAAACTAAAATCATTTTTTTTATTAAAACAGAACTATTAAAATCAATTCTTGGGTCTAAAAGTATTAAAAATACTATTTGTTGATATTGTAGTAAATAACACTACAGAAATTGAACTTAAAGGCATTAGTATTGCAGCTACTAAAGGATTTAGATTTCCGGTAACAGCAAACAAAAGTCCTGTTATGTTGTAAAGTAAACTAATAAAAAGACTAACATAGATTATTTTTTTTGATTGGTTTATTTTGTGTAAAATAGTATTAAAGTCCTTTAGTAGAGAAGATTTCATAATAACATCGCACGAAGGAGAAAAGCTATTTATATTGTCTGATAAGGCAATACCAACATCGGAAACATGCAAGGCTCCAGCATCGTTTAAACCATCGCCTATCATCATAATACTATCTTTTTTATTTTGCTGAAAATTGTTGATAAAATTTAATTTTTCTTCCGGATTTTGATTAAAAAGCATAATAGAATTTTCTCTAAAAAAAGTAGATAATTTTGCTCTTTCAGAATCACTATCTCCAGATAAAAGCGAGGTTTTTATTTCGTTAGAAATCAACCTAATCATATCCTGTATTCCTTTTCTATAAATATTTTTAAATATAAACTTCCCAATAACCTCATTGTTCTTAACAAACAAAACTTTTGTTTTATTATCTTCCGATAAATCATTTTTATTTAGCCATTTATTAGAGCCTAATTTATAAATATCATTTTTATAACTAGCAACCAATCCCTTCCCCAAATCTTCTTCCCAATTTTGTAAAATAACCGTTTCATTTTCTTTAAACTCATCATATAATAGTCTACTTAATGGGTGGTTAGAATTTTTTACAATAGATTTTAATAAAACTTTGTTAGCATTATTTAATAGTTCACCTTCGTAAGTGATTTCCATTTTATTATTTTCGGTTAAAGTCCCTGTTTTATCAAATACAATATGATTGATTTTACTTATTCTTTCTAAC
>JBGSBU010000059.1:0-8273 GCA_041730375.1 Solirubrobacteraceae bacterium | reverse complement strand
CATTTCAATTGGTTTTATCCTTCATATCAATGAAATCAACCACAATTATTCCACCCATATCTCTTAATTAAAGCTGTCTGGCTATTTCTTTCGCTGCTAAAAGATTTATTTCGAACGCATTTTTTTCTTGCGAAAAATCTTTTGCCTTATTGCTTCCAGAATTTACATCAATAACATGTAAAGCCTCAGTATGCTCTATAATAAGATAAGCGCCCTTTGTAATATTAACAATCTTCCCAAAAGATTGTTTAATTTGTCTTTCTACTCCAAAATTTTCTAATATTGGTAAACTACCATCGTAATGTTTTAAAATCTTCTGTTTTTCTGGAGCAATAATCTTTATATAATCCTTTATTTCTTCAGTAATTTCTTTGTTATCGCAAATAATTTTACTAAAATCTCCATTCAATGTATCTCTTAAAATTGATGAGGTTTTATCTAATTCGTTTAATAACATAAATGGAACATTTCTCTCTTCTTTGATTTGAAAAAATATTTTCTTCCATTTATCAATTAAATCGTTTAAATCTTCTTGTATTTCTACTGAGTTTCTACCCTCGGCAACCGTTCGTATAATAACGCCAAAACCTTCTGGTTTAATTTTCTGAACAAGTGTTTTAAGCCTATTTCGCTCTTCTTCTTCTTTAATTTTTTGGGAAACAGATACTTGATTTGAAAAAGGAACCAAAACAATATATCTACCAGGTATAGATATTTCTGAAGTAATTCTTGGACCCTTTGTAGAAATGGGCTCTTTGGTTACTTGAACCATTAAAACATCACCAGACTTAATAATTTGGTTAATAGTTCCAGTTTTATCTATAGATTTTTCCAAAAAAAACCCTTTCAATAAATGAGAATCTCTTTGATTATTCTTAACTTCAGAAGTATATTTTTTGAGAGAATTAACCTTAGATCCTAGATCCAAATAATGTAAAAATGCATCTTTTTTATAACCTATATCTACAAAAGCAGCATTTAAGCTAGGTGCAATTTTTTTTATTTTTCCAAAATAGATGTCGCCAACTTTAAATTCATCAGAAATGGATTCTTCATGAATTTGCACTAAAAGATCATTCTCTACTAAGGCAATTTTCACTTTACTATCTTCCGAGCTTATATATAATTTCTTTGTCATAATAAAGTCTCGCTATAATAAAAATAAGGAACCAAATAATTATAAAAAAATAATTATTTGGTAAATTATTAGGGTTGAGAAATAAAAAGAAAAATTATTTTTTCTTTTTATGCCTATTTAATCTTTTCCTTTTCTTTCTTTTATGTGTAGCTACTTTATGTCTTTTTCTTTTTTTACCGCTAGGCATATACCTTAGTTTTTTTTTATTTAACTTTTACTTTCTTTTTAACTTGTTCCATAAAAACCTTTGCTGGTTTAAATGCAGGAATATTATGAGTAGGAATGACAATAGATTGGTTTTTTGCAATATTTCTACCAATTTTCTCGGCCCTTGTTTTAACTATGAAGGAACCAAAACCCCTTAAGTAAACATTATTTCCTTCTACCAATGAACTTTTTACTTCTTTCATAAAAGACTCAATTATAACCTGAGTCTCATTTTTTTCTACTCCTAATTTATTAGCAATAATACTAACGATTTCTGCTTTTGTCATAGATTAATTATGAATTATATTTGGAGAGGTAAATATATGACTATTTTTTTTGAAATAAACTATCTAAACTAAATTGAAATTAAAATTAAAATTACTGGAGTGGTACAACTCTAATAAAAAAGACCTTCCGTGGAGGCTAAATAATAGACCTTATGAGGTTTGGATTTCAGAAATCATACTTCAACAAACAAGGGTTAATCAAGGTTTATCTTATTATTTAAATTTTATTGAAAAGTTTAAAACACTTGAAGATCTTGCAAAATCTTCTGAAGAAGAAGTTTTGAAGCAATGGGAAGGATTGGGTTATTATTCTAGGGCAAGAAACATACATTTTACTGCAAAAAATATTTTTTTTGATCTTAATAATGTTTTTCCAAATTCGTTCAATACTCTTTTGTTGCTTAAAGGAATTGGTAAATACACTGCTGCTGCCATTGCTTCTATTTGTTTTAAAGAACCTGTTTCTGCAATAGACGGAAATGCTTTTAGGGTTTATGCTAGACTTTTCCAGATAAACTTAGATATTTCTGAGGCTAAAAACTTTAACCATTTCTTTAAAATTGGCAATTCGGTTATAGATTTAAAAAATCCGGGTAACTTTAACCAAGCTATAATGGACCTGGGCTCTACTATTTGTTTGCCAAAAAATGCAAAATGTATAATTTGTCCGGTAAATGAATTTTGTGGGGCTTTTAAAAATAATACGATTTACTTATTTCCTGTAAAAACTAAAAAAGTTAAAATTTCTAATGAAGAAATTTATTACTTACATCTTTTTGACAAAGAAAATAACTTTATACTAAGAAAAAGAGCCAATAACTCTATTTGGGCAAATATGTTCGATTTTACAGAAATAGCTGTTTTTGAGAAAGAAACAGGTGGCGAGTTTACCAAAGAAATTTTTTTTTTAGAAAAAGTAAATCATATTTTAACCCATAAAAAACTTAAAATTCATTTTTATGGGTTAGAATTAGACCATTCATATCTTTTAAAATTAACTAGCCAAAACGCAAATTATACCTTAGCTCATCTTTCTAAATTAGAAAAACATGCTTTACCCAAACCCATTGAGAATTTTTTTAAAAATAAATTGTTGTAAGATTAATATATTTCTTTGCATCTTTGCATTTTAAATAAACTTTGTTTTAAGTTAAGCAACATATTGTAAGTGAGAAACATAACCCCATCTGCCCATTTACGTTTAAATTATTTTTTTAGCTATTTGTTTATTCTATTGTGTTTTACCTTTTTTTCTTGTGAAGAGAGTAATTTAATTCCAAAGCCAGAAGGTCAAATTAGATTAACTTACCCAGCAAATAGGTATAAAAAAATAGAAAATACTTTACCTTTTACTTTTGAAAAATCTATTTATGCAACTACTGTTTTAAAAGATAAAAATGGCTGGATAAATTTAAACTACCCAAATTTAAAGGCATCAATTTATATAAGCTACTACCCTATTAATAAAAATTTAAATGATTTGATAAAGGATACCGAAAAACTAACATTCGACAAGCATGCTGTTAAAGCATTAGAAATAAAAGGACAACCTTTTGAAAATGTAGAGAAAAATGTTTATGGTACTTTATTTAAACTAACGGGCAATACGGCAACCAATCTACAATTCTATATAACAGACAATACTAAACATTTTATAAATGGCTCTTTGTATTTTAAGGTTAAACCCAACTATGATTCTCTTCAGCCCGCCATAAAGTATTTAGAAAAAGATATTAAAAGAATTATGGAAACTATAAGTTGGAGGTAAATTATTTCGCTTGAAAAAATCTAAAATTAAATTTAGCCTTAGTTATCTAATTGTTTTATGTGTTTTCTAGTAAAACTAAAATCGCTTACTTAACAAACAAAGACAGGCGTTTTAAGAAAATAAAAAACCTATTTTATATAACATTCTATGTAAAAAAACAATCATTAAATTGTATAAATAAAAATATAATCTAACCGCTTAAAGATTTTTAATTACATATAGCCCTACCTTAAATTCGAAAAATTTTAGCCTAAATTAAAAATTTCTTCTGCGTTAGAACTAGTAATTTGAGCAATTTCTGTGGGTGTTTTTTTATAAATTGTGCATAACTTTTCTACCACATAATTTAAATAGGCGCTTTCGTTTCTTTTTCCTCTAAAAGGTACTGGCGCCAAATATGGCGAATCTGTTTCTAAAACCAAATGGCTTAAATCTATTCTTTCTAAAAAATCTGCAATTTTACCATTTTTAAATGTAACCACGCCGCCAATTCCTAATTTCAAATTGTATGTTATTGCTTTCTTTGCTTCTTCTTCGTTGCCAGAAAAACAATGTAAAACACCTTTAAGATTGGAATCTTTTTCTTCTTCTAAAATTTCGAAAACCTCGTTAAAACTATCTCTGCAATGAATTACAATTGGAAGTTTTTTTTCTTTTGCCCATTTTATTTGGGTTTTAAAGGCTTGTTGCTGTTGTTTTAAAAAATTTTTCTCCCAATACAAGTCTATTCCTATTTCTCCAACCGCTTTCACATTAAGTTTATTTAAATTATCAAAAACATGTTGTAGTTCTTCTTCCATGGTTTCTGGGCTAACATAAGCCGGATGAAGCCCTGCCATTAAATAAATTTGGTTGGGGTATTTATTTTGTAACGCCACCATATCTGCCGTGTGTTTAGAATTAATTGCTGGAAATAAAATTTTATTTACTCCAATTAATTTTGCATTATCTAAAACCGTTGTAAGGTCTTCTTTAAATTCATCTAAATATAGGTGTGCGTGGGTATCAATTAGCATTTTCAATAGTTAACTTAATTCTTTCTATTTCTTCTTTAAAGGTATTTACTCCAAAAAAAACTTCTAACTCTTGCATTTCTTTTATAGTGTTATTTACTAATTTTTTAAAGGCAATTGTTTGGGTATTTTTAGGTTTGTGTTCTTCTAATTTTTTTATTCGCAATACTTTATTTACCATTTCTTGGGTGGTGGGCGTAAAAAAACTTTCAGAAAATTTCTGCCAAATATATTCTACTGCTTGTTGCGTTGGGTGTATCATATCTTCTTTAAAAAACCTGTAGTCTCTTAATTCGTCTATTAAAATCTCATAAGACGGAAAATAACTAACATTCTCAACAGTTTGCGTTAAATTATAGACTGCATTTAACAGCCTACTTTTACTAACAGAATTTTCTACCAATCCGTCTCTTGTGTGCCTAACCGGACTTACCGTAAAAATAATTTTAATCTCTTGCGGTAATTTATTCAATAAATTAACTGTACTTTTTAACGCATTTTCTATTTCTTGCTCGGTAAGTAAGATTTTTTTAAATTCAATATTCGGAACTTTATGGCAATTAGAGACTATTTTATCTGTTTTTTTTAGCCTATAAGCCCAAGATGTAGCCAATGTTATTATAAAAATATTTGCTTTTTGCAACTTTATATTTGCCTCATTTATTCCTTCGTTAATTTTAAAAAGTGTTTCTTCTAAACTAGTTGTGTTAAAAATAGAACTGTGGTCCCAACTAAAATAAAGTTCATCATTTTTAAATATCTCTAACGTATTGTAGGGCATTAACTTTATTATTCTATGTAAAGAATTTTCTATAGCCATTGGATGAAAAACTACTCCAAACGGATTATTCGATACATTAAATCTAGCATACAATAGTCTTTTGCTTATTTCATCAGAAAAACAAGAACCAATAGAGAATATATTATCCTTATGAGATATCTTAAATGGATATTCTTTTATTTTTACATTTGTTTTAAACTCCACTTTTATATTATTTCTTTGTTTACTTGTTTTTTTGTAAAATTACTAAAATCAATAGATATTAATTATATTAACTTAATAGGTTTATTAATTGAAGTAAACTTCTACCAAATTCTATTTTATTCTACCATCTTAAATAGTTTTCTTTAATTTAGTTTACTACTAATAAGCCATCTAACTATTTATCTTATTTTTATTAAGAAGAATTTTTATATTTGTAGGGTTTTTTAGATGAATTTTTATTCTTCTAAAATTTATAAAATTATAATTTTTAATACCCATTTTTAAAATGAAAGTAACCGTTATTGGAGCTGGAAATGTAGGCGCTACTTGTGCAGATGCAATTGCAAGAGGAAATTATGTAAATGAAGTTGTTTTGGTAGATGTAAAAGAAAATTTTGCAGAAGGTAAAGCGCTAGATATTTGGCAAACCTCGCCTATTTGTTTATTTGATAGTAGAGTTATTGGTTCTACCAACGATTATACCAAAACAACAAACTCTGATGTGGTTGTAATTACCTCTGGACTTCCTAGAAAGCCAGGAATGAGTAGAGACGACTTAATTTCTACCAATGCTAAAATTGTAAAAAGCGTAACAGAACAAGCTATTATTCATTCTCCAAATGCAAAATTCATCATTGTTTCTAATCCATTAGACGTAATGACGTATGCAGCATTTTTAACTGCTAAAATAGATTCTAAAAAAGTATTTGGTATGGCCGGTGTTTTAGACACTGCCCGTTACAGAGCATTTCTTGCAACAGAACTAAACTGTTCTCCACAAGATATTCAAGCTGTTTTAATGGGTGGGCATGGCGACACCATGGTTCCACTTCCAAGATACACTACTGTTAGCGGTATTCCTGTTACAGAATTAATAGAGGCGTCTAAATTAGATGCTATTATAGAAAGAACTAAAAAAGGAGGAGGCGAAATCGTTAATCTATTAGGCACTTCTGCTTGGTACGCACCAGGAGCAGCAGCCGCACAAATGGTTGAGGCTGTTATTAAAGACTCTAAGCGTATTTTTCCTGTTTGTGCCTATTTACAAGGAGAGTACGGTATGAAAGATATTTACTTAGGCGTTCCTGCAAAACTTGGAAAAGAAGGTGTTGAGCAAATTATTGAACTTAAGCTAAACGATCAAGAAATGTCTCTTCTTAAAGAGTCTGCCATTTCTGTAAAAGAGGTTTGTGGCGCTTTAGATACAATGAATTTATTCTAAATAAAACCTTTACCTCCGGTTTTATATTTAAAAGCTAGTACGGTTTTCTACTATTTGAAAACCTTACTAGCTTTTTTTATGCTATCCGTTAAATTATTTTTATCTAACATTATAAACTTAACAAAACCAGCTGTTTTACTAAGTTTATAATTGATGGATTTATTACCTTTTTTATAGCGGTTTTAATGCAAATAATTTATAGTTGTGGGTTACGGTATTTTTGAAAAGGAATTTTTAATAAATTCAACAACTTATTATTTTCATCTGAATGCATATGGGTATCAACTCCATAAATTATCGCTTCTCTGGGTAGTACCAAAAAAGTGCCAAATAACCTGTCCCAAAAAGAGAAAATATTTCCATAATTACTATCAGTATAAGGGAGCATATAGTGGTGGTGGACTTTATGCATATCTGGCGAAACAACAATGTAACTTAACCATTTATCAACATTTTTAGGCATTTTTATATTGGCGTGATTAAATTGTGAAAGTAAAACAGAAAAAGATTGATACATAAAAAACAACCAAACCGGAGCACCTACAATAAAAATACCAATTGTAGTAAAAACAAATCTAATTACACTTTCTCCTGGGTGGTGCCTATTGGCTGTGGTAGTATCAATAAAAGTATCGGTGTGGTGTATTAAGTGAAACCTCCATAAAGCTTTTGTTTTGTGTTCTACATAATGGGCAGAGTAGGCGCCAATGAGATCTAATAACAATAGTCCTATTATAGCTTTCAACCATAGATTATTAATTTGTAACCAATGAAGTAATCCAAAGTTATTTTCATTTGTCCAAACCAAAACCTTAAATAAAATAAATGCCAATAAAAAATTAACAATAACAGTAGTTAAGGTAAAAAAGAAATTAAGAAAGGCGTGTTGCAACTTATTATATTGAAATTTAAAAAGAGGAATACCACTTTCTACAATCCAAAAAAAAGCAATTCCTCCAAAAAGTAAAATACTTCTTTGTTTAGAAGAGATGGCTTCGAAATAGTGTATAGTTTCATTAATCATAAAATTTAGATTTAATAACTTAACTAAATTTAATAAAACATTATCAATTAATAATGATATTTAAATTCTGAAAATAATTTAGCAAATGATTCTGTAATACTATTTTTGTTTCTTATCTGATATTATTACAAATTGCACTTTCTTTATTTAGGTTGTTTTATTTATTCGTGTCTTGTTTAAAAAAAGAACTAGCAGAATAATTGGGTTTAGCGTTCTGTAGAATTAATTGTTTCATTTATTTCTTTTGCAATTCTTTTTGCTGCTATAGGACTCCAATGAGTATCGTCGAAATAATAAACATCTTTTTGGTTTTTCGCTAATTGAGAAATTAGTTCTTTAGATTTTATATAAATATACTTTTTACTTAATTTATTGTAAACATCAAAAAAAGTGGGCTTTGGGTATTTTATTTTATCAATAAAATAATTATAATAAACATCGTATTTATCCGGACAAATTAAAAGAATTAATTTAATCCCTTTTTTATTAAGTTTTTCTTGCAACTTATTTATTTCATTATTCGAATTTAAAATATCTATATTTTTACCTATATTTTTTGCAAATTGTAAATCCTCTTTAAAAAACAATATGTTATTACCTTGGGCCGAAAATAATTTTTTTAAAGAAAG
>JBGSBU010000058.1:0-8334 GCA_041730375.1 Solirubrobacteraceae bacterium | reverse complement strand
AAAAAATTATTTAATTCTATTTACAAGTTTTTTAATTCAACCGAATCATTTATAAAAACCTTACCTCTTGATGGTTTTTATAACGAGGTTATTTTGGTTAAAGGTGCTTTTTCGTTTAAATTCAATGAAATCGCAGAGCTTTTAACCTTAAAGAAACACGATACAGTAATGGAAATTAACCTCCATGCTTTAATAAATAATTTAAACACCTTTAAATCCTTGTTAAAGCCAGAAACCAAAACAATGTGTATGGTAAAAGCCTTTAGCTATGGAACGGGTAGTTACGAGGTGGCTCAATCCCTAGAATTTAACGGAGTAGATTACCTGGGGGTTGCTTATGCAGACGAGGGTGTTTTGTTAAGAAAAAATGGTGTTTCCTTACCAATTATGGTGCTAAACCCAGAACAAAGTAGCTATGATGCTGTAATTAAATATAATTTAGAGCCCGAAATATATAGTTTACGGGTGCTTAATAAATTTATACAGGCATTAGAAAAAAACAACATTTCCTTTGATTATCCCATTCATATAAAAATAGATACGGGCATGAATAGATTGGGTTTTAAGGAGTCTGAAATTGATGAATTAAAATTAAATTTAGAAGTTCTGGTAAATAAAATTTCTGTGACTTCCGTTTTTTCTCATTTAGCAGAAAGCGAAAACACAGAAGACAAAGCCTTTACTTTGGCTCAACTATCTTTATTCGATAAACTTTATTCTCGGTTAACTTTTGGCGCAACAAAAAAACCTTTTAGGCACCTACTCAATTCTTCTGGAATACTTAATTATAAAGAACATCAATACGAAATGGTGCGACTAGGTATTGGGCTTTATGGCTATACATCTAACCAATCTATTGTATTAGAAAATGTGGCTAAATTTAAAACCGTAATTTCTCAAATTAAAACCATAGAAAAAGGAGAAAGTGTTAGTTACAATAGAAACTTTATAGCAAAAGAAAAAACACGCATTGCTATTTTACCTGTTGGTTATGCAGATGGGATTCATAGAATAGCGGGTAATGAAAAGGGCTTTGTTGGTATAAAAAATAAAAGAGCAAAAATATTAGGAACAATTTGTATGGATATTTTAATGGTAGATGTTTCTAATATTAACTGCGAAGAGGGCGATGAGGTTTGTGTTTTTGGCTCAAACCCAAGTTTAAAGGAAGTAGCTGATTTTTGCGACACCATACCCTACGAAATACTAACCTCTATTTCGCAAAGAGTAAAAAGAGTTTATTACAAAGAATAATAACCCATGATTAGATTTTTCTCTGAAAATAATTTTAAAAAATACGAAAACCGAAAGCTTTCTACTTGGATTAAGAAAACAGTACTTGAAGAGAAAAAAAAGGCTGGTGATATAAATATAATATTTTGCGATGATGATTATTTACTAGAAGTAAACAAAAAATACCTAAACCACAATTACTTTACAGACGTAATAACTTTTGATTACTCTGAAAATAAAATGGTTTCTGGCGACATTTATATAAGCACGGATACCGTTTTAAAAAACGCTACTGATTATAAGGTTGAGTTTTATGAAGAATTGAAAAGAATAATTATTCACGGAACACTTCACCTGCTGGGATATAAAGACAAAACAAAAAAGGAGATCTCAACAATTAGAGCAAAAGAAGATTATTACTTATCTTTGTTTAACAATTAAAACGATGTTCCACGTGGAACAATTTACTTATGTTACTAAATAATTACGATGTGATAGTGGTGGGTGGTGGCCACGCTGGTGTTGAAGCGGCTGCGGCTGCCTCAAACATGGGTTCGTCTGTCTTGTTGGTTACAATGAATCTGCAAACAATTGCTCAAATGTCGTGTAACCCGGCAATGGGCGGAATTGCAAAAGGGCAGATTTTAAGAGAAATTGATGCCTTGGGCGGTGGTTCTGGTATAATTACAGACAAAACCATGATTCAATTTAAAATGCTAAACACCTCTAAAGGCCCTGCTATGTGGAGCCCAAGAGCTCAGTCTGATAGAATGAGGTTTGCGGAAGAGTGGCGTTTGCACTTAGAAAGAATCTCTACGCTAGATTTTTTTCAAGATACGGTTTCGTCTTTATTAATAAAAAACAACGAGCTATGTGGAGTTAAAACAAGCATGGGTTTCGAAATTAATTCGAAAGCAGTTATTCTAACCAATGGAACTTTTCTGAACGGATTAATTCATATTGGTGAAAAACAATTTGGAGGAGGAAGAATGGGGGACAGCCCAGTGCATGGTATAACCGAACAGTTAATTGGCTTAGGATTTGACGCAGGAAGAATGAAAACAGGAACGCCACCAAGAGTAGATGGTAGGTCTTTAGACTATTCTAAAATGACGGTGCAACGTGGCGATGAAAAACCTAAAACTTTTTCTTTTATACCAGATGAAATTCCTTTTCTAAAAAGAAAACAGGCTAATTGTTATATGACTTATACAAACCAAACGGTTCACGATATTTTAAAAGAAGGGTTTGATAGGTCGCCAATGTTTAACGGCTCAATAAAAAGTATAGGTCCAAGATATTGCCCCTCGATAGAAGATAAAATAAATAGATTTGCTGATAAAGACAGACATCAAATATTTGTAGAACCAGAAGGCTGGGATACCGTAGAAGTTTATGTAAATGGATTTTCAACCTCACTGCCACAAGATATTCAAATAAAAGCAATAAAAGAAATAGAAGGTTTTAAAAATGCTAAAATCTTTAGACCTGGTTATGCTATAGAATACGATTATTTTCCGCCCACACAGCTAAAAAACACCTTAGAAACTAAGTTAATAGATAACTTATACTTTGCAGGGCAAATAAACGGAACAACAGGCTACGAAGAGGCGGCGTCTCAAGGCTTAATAGCTGGTATAAATGCACATTTAAAGTGCAAAGAAAAAGATGCGTTTGTTCTTGGAAGAGAAGAGGCTTATATAGGCGTTTTAATAGATGATTTAATTACAAAAGGAACGGAAGAGCCCTATAGAATGTTTACGTCTAGAGCCGAGTATAGAATATTACTAAGGCAAGATAATGCAGATGAAAGATTAACGCCTTTAGGAAATAAAATTGGTTTAGCTTCTGATGAAAGAATGATTAAGCTTGAAAAGAAAAAAGAAAATATTTTAGAACTCTATAGTTATTTAGAAAAAACGTCTGTTTTACCAAACGAAATAAATGCTATTTTAGAAGAAAACGAAACCCCAAAAGTTACACAAAGCACAAAAATTGCTACTATTTTAAGTAGGCCACAAATAAATTTAGATAAAATAAATACCTTGGCTGCTGTAAATAAATTATTAGAAAATAATTATTCTGAAGAAGAGAAAGAACAGGTAGAAATTAAGATAAAATACCAAGGTTATATTGAAAAGGAAAAAGACAATGCAGATAAGCTAATAAGGCTAGAAAATATAAACATACCTAATTCTTTTGATTATTCTAAACTAAATTCTTTGTCTTTTGAAGCCAGAGAAAAATTAAATAAAATAAAGCCACAAACTATTGGCCAAGCAAAAAGAATAAGCGGGATTTCTCCTTCAGATGTTAGTGTATTGTTAATATATATGGGGAGATAAAATAACCAAAACCAAATAAAATATTTATGAAAAAATTACTTTTAATTATTGTTTCTTTTATACTTTTTAACACTCTTTATTCACAGAATATTATAATTAAAGAAAGAATTGCAATTCCTATTAAAATATATAAGAATAGAGGGGCTAGTTTAAATGATTCCGGAGAAGATGGTTATGGAATATTATCAATGAAAAAATGAAGAATGATTCTATTAACTTAAAACTACCTTATAATATTGACTTATGTATCCCTTTTAACTTTAATTTATATCAAGGTTATCCCTTTTATAAAAAAACGGAATAGATCAGTTAAAAGAACAAAGAGCATATATTAAATACGATAATAATATATACATAATGAGAACAAGAATAGAAAAAATAACAGACGATGGTTCTGGTTATTTAAAAATAACTAATCCTGGAAAAAAATATAGTTTAATTATAATGCCAGAAAAAGATGTGCATTTAACTGGCTCTTATGAAGGACAGTTAGGCGTTTCAGGTGTGCTAACTTCAATTATAAATGAAGGTGGCGGTTATTTCTTAGATGAAAATGAGAATGAAAATAAAATAATTTATATTGATGAAAATAAAGTATGTGAAGAACCTCTTTTTTGTTTTGACGGTTTTGTATTAACAAATAACAAACTAAAAAAAATATTTAAAAAAATAATATTCAAAGAAAAACAGAAGATATTAGAATAGAAGAACTTTTAAGAACATTTGATAAAATAAATACACAATAATAATATTCAATTAAAGATATAAAAACAGAAAAAAATTTGGAGATTTTTATAAAATAAACAATAGTTAAAAAAGTAATTGTTGTTAGTTAAAGATACTCTAAATTAATTCTCAATAGTTCTAAAAGTTAGGTTTATTCTTGGTGTTAAAACTTTTTTGCTAACGGGTAATTGATGTAGCCAATAATCTTGCGTGATTCCTTTCATAAGTAATAAACTCCCATTTTCTAAAACAACCGTTATTTTTTCTTTTGTTTCTTTGTGTTTAAAGTTAAATTTTCTTTCATTACCAAAACTAAGCGAGGCTATTGAACCGTGTTTTTTCATTTCTTTTTCGTTATCGGTATGCCAACCCATTCCTTCATTTCCGTTGTGGTATAGGTTAAGTAAACACGAATTATATTTGTCGTTGGTTTTTTGTTCAATAATTTGTTTTATAGTAAGTAGTTCTTTAGTCCACGGCATGGCTTGTTTAGCTGTTTTAGAGTAGGTGTACTGGATATTATTGTTACCGTAAAAAGCCATCTTTCGTTTTGTTGTAATGTTTTTTCCGTACATAAAAAGTTGGTCGTGTTTCCATTCAATAAAATTTAGAAGATATTCTAAAAAAATGGTTGATTCTTGTTCAGAAAAAATTTTACCAAAATATAATACTAAGCCATCTTTTGGTAAAAGATTGTTATTATATTCTTTATCGATATTGAATAAATTCATTTGTTAAATAATTTTACATAGAAAGTTAAGCAGATATTAAAATATATTTATATCTTTTTATAAAAGGTATATAAGGAATTTATAAAACAACCAATTTTTATTTCTAATATTGTATTTGTAATGGAAGATAAAGATTTTTTAGACGTACGAGACCAAAATTTAGGTAAAGAAGATTTTGAGTTTGATAGAAAAATTAGACCTCAAACTTTTGATGATTTTGCCGGACAAAAACATATTTTAGATAATCTAGGTGTATTTGTTAAGGCTACTAAACTTAGGAACGAGGCTTTAGATCATGTACTCTTACATGGACCTCCAGGTTTAGGAAAAACTACTTTAGCACAGATAATTGCAAACGAATTAAATGTGGGTATTAAAATAACTTCTGGACCTGTTTTAGATAAACCATCCGATTTAGCCGGATTATTGACAAATTTAGAAGAAAACGATGTATTATTTATAGACGAAATACACCGTCTTTCACCAGTAGTAGAAGAATATTTATACTCTGCCATGGAAGATTTTAGAATAGATATAATGATTGATAGCGGACCAAATGCTAGAACGGTTCAGATAAATCTAAATCCTTTTACTTTAGTTGGTGCCACAACAAGATCTGGATTATTAACCTCGCCATTAAGAGCAAGGTTTGGAATTAATTTTAGATTTGAATACTATGATGTGGAACTTTTAAGCACTATTATTGAAAGAAACTCGTCTATTTTAAATATACCTATCACCACAGATTCTGCAATAGAAATTGGAAGAAGAAGCAGGGGAACGCCAAGAATTGCAAATGCTTTATTAAGAAGAGTTAGAGACTTTGCACAAATAAAAGGAACGGGCAAAATTGATTTTGATATTACTAAATACAGCTTAAAAGCCTTAAATGTAGACCAAAACGGATTAGATGAAATGGACAATAGAATTTTAAGAACAATTATAGAAAAATTTAAAGGTGGCCCAGTTGGTTTGGTTACTATAGCTACAGCAGTTGGCGAAACACCAGGAACGTTAGAAGAGGTCTATGAACCTTTTTTAATACAACAAGGTTATTTAATGAGAACTTCTAGAGGACGAGAAGTTACACCTAAAACTTATGCACATGTTGGATTATCTAAAAAAATAAACGAATCTGAAACATTATTTTGAAAGAAAAAAATACAGAATTAATAAAATCAAAAGCGTTAGAATTTGGATTTATTTCTTGTGGTATTAGTAAAGCAGAATTTTTAGAAGAAGAAGCACCTAAATTAGAAAATTGGTTAAAAAATAATTTTCATGCTGATATGTCTTACATGGAAAATAATTTTGATAAAAGATTAAATCCTAAACTACTTATAGAAGGCTCAAAATCAGTTATTTCCCTAATTTATAATTATTACACAACAGAAAAACAAGCAAATAATACTTACAAGATAGCTAAATATGCTTATGGTGATGATTACCATGTAGTTATAAAAAATAAATTAAAAGAATTAGTTAAAGTTTTACAAAATGAAATTGGTGAATTTAGTGTTAGAATATTTGTAGATTCAGCTCCTATATTAGAAAGGGCCTGGGCTAAAAAAAGTGGATTGGGATGGATTGGGAAGAATACAAACTTATTAACAAAAAAATTAGGTTCTTTTTATTTTATAGCAGAAATAATAACCGATTTAAATTTAATATACGATAACCCAACTAAAGACCATTGTGGAAGTTGTTCTGCATGTATAGATGCATGTCCAACGAAGGCATTTGTGGCTCCTTATATCTTAGATAGTAGTAAATGTATATCATATTTAACAATTGAAAATAAAAACGAAATTCCGTCAGAATTTAAAAATAAATTAGAAGATTGGATATTTGGTTGCGATATATGCCAAGAGGTTTGTCCTTGGAATAAATTTTCTTTACAACACAAAGATGAATCATTTAAAATAAACGAAATAATTAAAACTTACAATAAAAAAGATTGGGAAGAAATAGAAGAAGAAACTTTTAAAATATACTTTAAAAACTCTGCTATTAAAAGAACAAAGTTTAAAGGATTAAAAAAAAATATAAAGATTTTATTGAATTAACAGTTAATAAAAACAAAAATTTATTAACAATAGTGATGTTAATAATACATTAAAATTAAATAATTAATTTAATGTATTTATTTATATTAAACTTCCCTGTAACATTAAG
The DNA here is from genome assembly GCA_041730375.1 of Solirubrobacteraceae bacterium. Lineage (GTDB taxonomy): Bacteria > Bacteroidota > Bacteroidia > Flavobacteriales > Weeksellaceae > JBGSBU01. The sequence continues at coordinate 1,124 of JBGSBU010000058.1, read as the reverse complement.
TTTAAATTAATATAATTATTTTAAAATGTTAATTAAAATGTTAATATCTAATGAAAAAATTAAAGTTATACAAGAATAAATATCAAATAAATTACTAAGCAAAATTTAACTTTATAAAGTTTTTAAAATCTATATAATTTTATTGTACCTATTATTAACAAATAAAAAAATAAAAAAATAAAAAATATTATACTATAAACCAGTTAATTATAAACGCAAATAAAATTTTATTAACAGTATTAACACTACATATAATACTATTAAATATTAGTTTAAAATAATTAGTAATTATAATATGGATAATTACTTTTTAAAAAATAATTTTAAAAACTTACTTTTGTCAAAATAATTTTATGAAAACAATAGACCAATATAATTTTAAAAATAAAAGAGCTTTAATTAGAGTTGATTTTAATGTTCCTCAAGACAAAAATTTAAATGTTACAGATTCAACAAGAATTATGGCTGTAAAACCCACAATCGATAAAATACTAAAAGATGGTGGTAAAGTTATTTTAATAACACATTTGGGTAGGCCAAAAGGACAAATTGTATCTAATTTATCTTTAAAAAATATTACCAATAAAGTTTCCGAAATTTTAGGTGTAAAAGTTATATTTAATGAAAATACTATTGGTAAAGAAACCGTTGAACAAAGTAATAACTTAAATTCAAACGAAATATTATTATTAGAAAACGTAAGATTTTATTCGGGTGAAGAAAAAGGAGGAGAAGAATTTGCAAAAGAATTAGCTAAATTAGGCGATATTTATGTAAACGATGCTTTTGGAGCAGCACACAGAGCACATGCTTCAACAACTGTTGTAGCTAAATATTTTAAAGAAAAGTGTTTTGGCTATTTAATGGCAAACGAAATAGAATCACTTAACAAAGTTATTCAAACAGAAAGAAAACCAATTACAGCAATAATTGGAGGCTCTAAAGTATCTTCTAAAATATCTATTATAGAAAATATTTTACCCGTTATAGATAATTTAATTATTGGAGGAGGAATGATTTTTACTTTTATAAAATCTAACGGAGGAAAAATAGGAAATTCTTTGGTTGAAAACGATTATTTAGAAACTGCATTAACAATTATTAAAAAAGCAAAATTATATAAT
>JBGSBU010000057.1:0-8360 GCA_041730375.1 Solirubrobacteraceae bacterium | reverse complement strand
ATCAATCTATTGATGCTTGGCAACAGGTTTTGGGGGTTAAAATAAAAAATTATATAGACGAGCTTTTTGTAAAGAATAAAATTTTATTTGTTAGAATAAACTCGCCCATAATGAAAAAAGAACTAGAATACAGAAAAACACAAACCTTGCAAGAAATTCATCAAAAGGTTCAAAATTCTTTTATTGTAGAAATTAATTACATTTAAAAGAATTATTTAGTTTGTAAGTTTTTAGATTTTGTAAATCTTATTTAAAGTGGTACTTAATTATTCTAATAGATACAATACCAAACACAGCTTAATAGTTTTAAAAAATAAAAGTTAATAATTCCCCATGTACCTAATTTACGACACCGAGACCACGGGTTTTCCAAAGAATTTTAATGCAGCATTAAGCGATTTAGATAATTGGCCAAGAGTGGTGCAGTTGGCATGGCAGTTGCACGATGTAAAAGGGAATTTAATAGAAAATTTTAATTTTATAATTAAACCAGATGGCTACGAAATTCCATATACTGTAACAAAAATTCATGGTATTTCTACAAAACTAGCCTTAGAAAAAGGAATACCAATAATTGAGGTTATTAATTTATTTAAAAAATCGGTAGAAAAAGCAAGGTTTATTATAGGTCACAACATAGATTTCGACCAAAAAGTATTAGGCTCAGAATTATACAGATATAATATTGAACCCTCCCTACTAGAAAAATCTATAATAGATACAATGAAGTCCTCCATAGACTATTGCGCTTTGCCAGGTGGAAGAGGAGGCGGATTTAAATTTCCAAAATTAGGAGAACTCTACGAAAAATTATTTAAAGAACAATTCTCTTTTGCCCATAATGCAGCAGCAGATGTAAATGCTACTGCAAGAAGTTTTTTTGAGTTGGTTAGACTCAATGTAATTCAAGAAAATTTACACAAAATAAGCAATGATGAATTAAAAGAAATTAAGGACAACTTTAATAATAATTTACCCATATTTAGTATTGATTTTGACGAGCCAATAGTAGCTGAAGCAGATGTAGTTGAAAATATAAATACACAACATATTGGCGAAGCTTTAACAGAATTACCCTATTTTCATTTTCATAACCATACTTCTTTTTCTATTCTTTCTGCAACTACTAGGATAAATGATTTGGTTCAAAAAGCTATTGATTTTAAAATGCCAGCCGTTGGAATAACCGATTCTGGAAACTTAATGGGTTCTTATTATTTTTTAACAGCAGTTAAACAAGCCAACGAAAAATTAGAAACGCCACTTTTACCAATAGTTGGGTGCGAAATATATATATCGGAAGAATATTTAAAGAAAAAATTCACAAAAGAAAGTCCAGATATTAGATTCAGTCAATTGCTTTTAGCTAAAAATTTAAAAGGATTTAAAAACTTATCTAAACTAACTTCTATTGGAAACGTAGATGGTTATTATTTTGGATGTGCCAGAGTAAACAAAGAACAAATTATAAAGTACAAAGAAAATTTAATAGCTACAACAGGCAATCTATTAAGCGAAATTCCTTATTTAATTCTAAATAATGGAGAAGCTAAAGCAGAAGAAGCCTTTTTATGGTGGAAAAAAACTTTTGAAGACGATTTTTATGTAGAATTAATTAGACATGGTTTAGAAGAAGAAGAATTTGTTAACCAAGTATTAATAAAACTGGCAAAAAAACATGCTGTAAAAATTATTGCCCAAAACAACACCTTTTATATTAATAAAATAGATTCTGATGCACACGATATTTTATTGTGTGTTAGAGATGGGGAAAAGAAAGAAACGCCTATAGGAAAAGGAAGAGATAAAAGATTTGGTTTCCCAAACAACGAATTTTATTTTAAATCTCAATCAGAAATGAAAAAGGTATTTTATGATCTTCCAGAAGCCATAGATAATCTCTCTGATTTATTACTTAAAATAGAACCATACGATTTAAATACCTCGGTTAAACTACCTAAGTTCGAAATTCCTATTGAATTTATAAATAATTCTAATGCAACAGAAGATGGAAATAGTGGAGAAAACGCTTATTTAAAACACCTTGCCCATGAAGGTCTTTTAAGAAGATATGCAAGCTTAACACCAGAATTAGCAGATAGGTTAAGTTTTGAATTAGAAACCATTAAAAACACTGGATATCCCGGCTATTTTTTAATTGTACAAGATTTTATTGCCCAAGCAAAAAAAATGGGTGTGTTGGTTGGACCAGGTAGAGGTTCTGCCGCAGGTTCTTTAGTAGCTTATTGTATTGGAATTACCAATGTAGACCCCATAAAATATGATTTACTATTTGAGAGATTCCTGAACCCAGATAGGGTATCGTTGCCCGATATTGATATTGATTTTGATGATAGAGGAAGAGATAAAATAATAGAATGGGTAGTAAATAAATATGGAAAAGACCAAGTTGCACAAATAATAACCTACGGAACAATGGCTGGTAAATCTGCCATTAGAGATACAGGAAGAGTTTTGAATCTTCCACTTTCCGATACTGATAGATTGGCTAAGAAGGTTCATATTAAGCTAAATAAAATAATAAAGTTAGAAGAAAAAGAACTTAAAGAATTACTTAATGCAGACCAACTAAAAGATTCAATGGACATAAGGCATATAGCCAAACAAAATAACTTAGAGGCAGAAATAATTAAACAGGCTCAAATCTTAGAGGGGTCTATAAGAAACACCGGAACTCATGCTTGTGGAGTTATAATTGCGCCAACTAATATTTCTGATTTAGTTCCTGTTTCAAGTGCAAAAGATTCTGATTTGTTGGTTACACAATTCGATAATGCGGTAGTAGAAAATGTAGGTCTTTTAAAAATGGACTTTCTTGGATTAAGAACACTTACCATAATAAATGATGCCGTTCTTTTAGTTGAGAAAAATTATGGAATTAAATTAAATGTAGATGATTTTCCTTTAGACGATCCAAAAACCTACCAAATATTTCAAGCAGGTAACACAATAGGTATTTTTCAGTACGAATCTCCAGGTATGCAAAAACATCTTAAAGCCTTAAAGCCAGATAAATTTGAGGATTTAATTGCTATGAATGCACTTTATAGACCAGGTCCGTTGCAGTACATTCCACAGTTTATTAGTAGAAAAAATGGCAAAGAACCAATTACTTACGATCTTCCAGAAATGGAAGAATATTTAGCCGATACCTATGGAATTACAGTTTACCAAGAGCAAGTAATGTTGCTTTCTCAAAAATTGGCTGGTTTTTCTAAAGGCGAGGCAGATGTATTAAGAAAGGCAATGGGAAAAAAACAAAAAGCAGTACTTGATAAAATGAAGATGCATTTTATTGAGGGCGCTTTAAAAAATAATTTCCCAGAAGATAAATTAAATAAAATATGGACAGACTGGGAAGCTTTTGCGCAATATGCTTTCAATAAATCTCACTCTACTTGTTATGCGGTTATAGCTTTTCAAACAGCTTATTTAAAGGCTAATTATCCAGAAGAATTCATGGCCTCTGTATTAAGTAATAACATGATTAATATAAAATCTGTTACTTTTTTTATGGATGAATGTAAGAAAATGGGTATAAAAGTATTATGCCCAGATGTAAATGAAAGTAGTTTCGATTTTTCTGTAAATACATCTCGAGCCGTTAGATTTGGTATCGGAGCCTTGAAAGGTATTGGTAAAGCCGCAGTAGATTCAATAATCATGGAAAGAGAAACCAACGGAAAGTTTATAAATATTTTCGATTTTGTAAAAAGAGTAGATCTTAGAACTGTAAATAAAAAAACCATAGAATCTCTTGTTTTATCGGGTGCTTTTGATTTCGATATTCAAATTCATAGGGCACAATATTTCTACTCAGAAGGAAATCAAAATACAATAGAAAAGTTAATAAAATTTGGTTCAAGTTACCAAGATTCTAAAAATCAGTCACAAGCCTCATTGTTTGATGGTAGCTCGGAATTTATAGAAGTTTTAAATCCAATTATACCAAAATGTAACGAATGGTTACCTTTAGCTCAACTAAATAAAGAAAAAGAAGTAGCTGGAATTTACCTATCTGCTCACCCATTAGATTCTTATAAAAAAGAGATTTCAATTTTTCAACAAATAGATTTAAAATATTTAAACGAAAATGTTGAAGATTTAATTGGCAATACATTTAATATAGGCGGTTTAATTACCCAAGTAGATTTTAGAATAGCTAAGAATGGTAAAGAGTACTTATCATTTACAATAGAAGATTATAAAGACCAGCTTCAAATAATTATTTTTGATGAAGATTATTTAAAATTTAAGCATTTCTTTTCTGTAAATCAATTTTTATTTATCAGGATAAATATTACTCAAAATAAGTATACTCAAAAAATATTTTACAAATTACTTAAAGTAGATTTGCTTCAAAATATATTAGAGGATTATTCCAAAAAAATAGAATTAAAAATAGATTTAGATTTATTTAACGCCAATTTGTTAGAAAAAATAAACATAATTAAATCTATTTATAAAGGGGAAAAGCAATTATCTTTTAATGTACAACACGAAAATTTCGAAAAAGAAATAGATTTTCCTTCCAAGTCATACAAAATTAACATTAATAAGAATTTAATTAATTATTTAGATTCCATTGGAGTTAACTATACTATCATTTAAAAAAAAGATAATAAACTAAGTGCATAAAAACTAAATAATAATATTTTTGTTTTAAATTATAAAATATTATGGCATTAGAACTAACGAATGATAATTTCGATTTAACAGTTATAGAATCAGGTAAACCAGCTTTAGTAGATTTTTGGGCAGCATGGTGCGGACCATGTAGAATGATTGCTCCTTCTATTGAAGAATTATCGGCAGAATTTAAAGACATTGCAGTTGTAGGAAAAGTAGATGTAGACACTAACCAAGAGATTGCCACCAAGTTTGGAATAAGAAATATACCTACCTTATTATTTTTTAAAGATGGTAAAGTAGTAGATAAAGTAGTAGGTGTTATACCAAAAGAACAATTAAAACAAAAATTAGAGTCTTTTATATAATTTTTTTATATATTTGCATTCGTTCTTGGTCTGGTAGTTCAGTTGGTTAGAATACATGCCTGTCACGCATGGGGTCGCGGGTTCGAGTCCCGTCCAGACCGCTTTAAAAATCCTAAATTTTTTTAAATTTAGGATTTTTTTTATGCTCTTTTTATAACAAAATATTTTTACAGTAACTTTTTTTTAAAAAAAAAGTCTACTTTTTATATGTAACAGAATAAAACTAGTATTTATTTAATATCTTATTAATTAAATTTAACCATCTAATATTTTAATATGATAGAACTAGCTTTAATATATTCAAAACCAATAATTGCAATTTTTTTAGGAATTGGTTTAGCTGCTTCTGCAGGATTTAGAGTTTTTTTACCATTTTTTGCATTAAGTTTAGGAATTAATATTGGTTATACCTGTTAACGATTCTTGGAATTAGGTAGGAGAATTTCCTTCACTTATTATGTTATGGGTTGCGACTTTAATAGAAATAGTAGCTTATTATATACCAATTATAGATAATCTTTTAGATACAATCGCAATTCCACTTGCAGGTATTGCTGGTACGCTAGTTATGGCAACTACTGTGGTGGGGCTAAATCCTTTCATTTCATGCACCCTAGCTATTATAGCGGGTGGTGGAACAGCTGCAGCAATAAAAACAGCATCTTCTTCAACAAGGTTAGTTTCTACCACAACAACACCAGGGGCAGGAAATTTTTTAATTACTTTTTTAGAAACCCTATAATTGGTATTTATGAGTTTAATGGCTATTCTTTTCCCAATTATAGGGTTTTTTTATAGTTTTTTTTAATACTATATTTTGGTATTTTGGTTACAGATTTTTAATAAAGAAATAATAATGCAACTTTTTTAAACAACAAAACCACCATAAAATGGTGGTTTTGTTGTTTAAACTAAAAAAACCAAAAAAACTATAACTTTAATTATCCTTTAAATCTTCTTTCTTTAATTCTCGCTTTTTTACCTCTTAATTCTGTAAAGTAGAATATTCTTGCTCTTCTAACTTTTCCATAATTATTTACTTCAATTTTTTGAATGGTAGGTAAATTTAAAGGAAAAACTCTTTCTACAGAAACATCACCACTAATTTTTCTTACAGTAAATGTTTCAGAAGCACCAGTGCCTCTTTTTTGTATAACAACACCTTTAAAAAACTGTGTTCTAGTTTTATTTCCTTCGCTAATTTCATAATAAACAGTAATTGTATCACCCGCAGAGAAGCTTGGTAATTCATTTTTAGCTACATATTTATCTTGAACATACTTAATTATTGAATCCATAACCTAATTTTTTATTCCAATAAATTGGACTTGTTGTTGTTTTATTAGAAATGCAAATTTACATTTTTATATTTATATGACCAAATATAATTAAACACTATTATGTAAAATTAATTACCGTACATATAATTTTTTAATTGTGAAATTGCTTCTTCTTGAGAAATGATTATTTCTTTTACTAAGTCGTATATAGAAATAATTCCTTTCATTTCGTCATTTTTAAATACTGGTAAATACCTTACGTTGTTTTGGTTCATAAGTTTCATAGAATCTTCTACGGTAGTTTCTATTGAAATTTTGGGAATATCAGTACTCATAATTTCTTCAACCGTTTGTTCTGTACTTTTTTTTCCTTTTAAAATTATTTTCCTTGCATAATCTCTTTCTGTTAGAATGCCGCAATATTTTTTATTTTTTTCAATTACAACAGATCCAATATTATTTTCGGCCATAATTTTAAGTGCTTCAATTACAGTAGTTTCGTTAGAAACCGAAAAAAAATTAAACCCTTTTCTTTTTAAAATATCTTCAATAGTTTTCATAAAAAATAGTAATAAAGGTAGTAATATTGCATAATCTAAATATAATAAAAATTTAAGTTTTTAACCTACATATAATTTTTTATTTTTTAAATTATATTAGTCTTCAAAATAATAAATTCACTATAAAAATAAATCCAATAAATGGAAAATAATAAAGAAAGTTTTATAAAAATAATCTCCGAAGGTTATTCTAGTAAAGGAAATTCAATAATCCTTGGAAAAGGAAAGTACAACAACGAAGTAGTTACAGAGGCTACTGTATCTATTCCTTTAAAGACCTTAAATAGGCATGGTTTAATTGCCGGAGCAACAGGAACAGGGAAAACTAAAACCCTACAAGTTTTAGCAGAACAACTTTCTTTAAATGGGGTTCCTTGTTTATTAATGGATTTAAAAGGAGATTTAAGTGGTTTGGGTGCAAAAGGAGACGAATCTAATACTGGTATTTTAGAAAGACACACCAAACTTGGCATTCCATTCAATTCTCAATCTTTTCCAATAGAATTTTTAAGTTTAAGTAAAGAAAATGGAGTTAGAATGAGGGCTACAGTTTCTGAATTTGGTCCAATTCTTTTTAGTAAAATTTTAGAATTAAACGAAACGCAAGAAAGTATAATGTCTATTGTTTTTAAGTACTGCCAAGATAAAAAACTTCCACTAGTAGATTTAGACGATGTGAAAAAAGTACTTCAACACATTTCTGACACCGATGCTGGAGCAGAGGAAATTAAAAACAACTACGGAGCAATTAGTTCTACATCAATAGGTACTATAATTAGAAAAATTGTTGCTTTAGAACAACAAGATGCTGCTGTATTTTTTGGAGAACCTTCTTTTGATGTAGAAGATTTATTGCAAATAGATAAAAATGGACATGGAATGTTAAATATTATTAGATTAACCGATATTCAAAATAAACCTACTTTATTTTCAACCTTTATGTTGAGTTTATTGGCAGAAATTTATAACACTTTCCCCGAACAAGGTGATGCTGATAAACCTAAACTAGCAATATTTATAGATGAGGCGCATTTGATTTTTAATGAAGCATCTAAAGCATTATTAGATCAAATAGAAACAATAATTAAATTAATTAGATCTAAAGGCGTTGGTATATTCTTTATTACACAAATACCTGGCGATGTACCAGAGAGTATATTGGGGCAGCTTGGACTAAAAATACAACATGCATTAAGAGGTTTTACAGCAAATGATAGAAAGGAAATTCAAAAAACCATAGAAAATTACCCAACTACTGAATTTTATGACGCCGATGAGTTAATTACACAACTAGGAATTGGTGAGGCTTTTGTAACCGCTTTAAACGAAAAAGGAATACCAACTCCTTTGGTTTGTACTTATTTTATTGCACCAAAAAGTAGAATGAATATTTTAACTCCTGAAGAGATAAATACTATTGTTTCTAATTCAGATTTGGTTAAAGAATATAATGTAGAAATAAATAAAGATACTGCCTACGAAATACTTTCAATAATAATTAA
>JBGSBU010000056.1:0-8364 GCA_041730375.1 Solirubrobacteraceae bacterium | reverse complement strand
GTTTAAATTATATTCAGTATAAAAGTAAAATCTTAAAAAATCAGTTATATGAAAAAAAAAATAATCATACTTTCATTGCTCTCAATAGCTAGCTTTGTTAATGCACAAGATATTAAGTTAGATGAAAATAAAATTCAAGATAATTTAGATAATTTATCAAGACCCCAAAAAGAAATTTTAACAAATTCTTTTGAAGAAGAGGTTGACTCAAATACCACTTCAAATTTTAAAAGCGGTAACAATGTCTTTAAACCAGTTACAACTAACTCTTCTAATTACCAAGTGCCCAGAAGAATGGTGTTAAGATCTATTATTAGAAGAGGTTCTTTTAAAATTGGTACTTCTTTTTTCTCTGCACAACAATTAATTGCGGGTCCAGAAATTGATTTATTTACTGATAGTGAGGTTCTTGACACAAGCATACCTTTTGTTAAAAGAACAGGTGTTCCATACCTTAACGCAGAATTAGAATACACTATTTTAGATAATGTTGGAATTGGGGGTTTTTTAGGATATACAAGATCTGAAAACTCTAACAGAAAATCTGATGGACCTAGAGAGAGTTCAATTTCACAGGGTTTTATATTTGGTTTGCAGGCAACAACATATAATCCGGCTTCTAATTTCTTGTATATACCTATTTATTTAGAAATGAATTTTGAAAAGGGAACAGTAAATTATTTTGACGGCCAAAAAAGAGAAAATTTTGTTTTTCAAAGATTTAGAGTTGGCAGTGGGGTTGGCTTAACTATTGCAGTAAATGATAGGGTTCAATTTGAATTTAGAGGCTTAGATGTTAGTTATAATTCAGTAGATTTTGCTCAAACAAAGAAAACAGATATTAGTGGTAATCAGATCCTAAGATCCGATCAAAAAATTGAAAGAAACACATTGTCTTTTGCTGCAAATCCAAGGGTAAGATTGTTAGCACAAATATTAACTTTTGGTAGAGAAAAAGATAAAAAATAATTTTAATCTTCTATCACAGTTAGTTAACCTAGTAACTAAAAATAAGAAACACAATGAATTTTTTAATTTATTGTGTTTCTTATTTTTAGTGTATAATTTCTAATAACCTCGTTAATAGTAAAATTTTTATTTTCTTCTAGTTGGTTTTTAGACCATATAGCGGCTATTATATGAGTAAGTTTTTCCCCCTCATCAATTCCATTAACTTCAATAAGCAATGGTTCTTCGTTAAGTAAATTCTTTTCTGTTAAAATTAAATCTTCTAAAGAAAAATTTTCAACCAATCTTTTAATTTCAGGAATTTTCATAACAAGGTGGTTGTAATAAACTCTAAAGCCTTATCTTCTAAAGAAATAGCTTTGCCATCAACAAGCACACCTTCTTTAAAAATAGCAATAAAAGGTAAGTTATCAACTTTAGCAAACTTTCTAGTCATTACATTTTCTTCTGCATTAATTTCCAGAAAATTTATATTAGATAAAGTTTCGTTTAAAGCTATTCTTTTATATTTTGGGGCAAAAAGTTTGCAAGAGCCACACCAGTCTGCAACAAACTTTACAACAACTTTAGGATTATTTTCTATAAAATCTTTAAAATTAGAATCGTTAATAGTAGTTATAATCATCAGTTTTTTTTATTTTATCCAAAAATATTAATTTAATAATTTGTATTTAATTTTTTGTAATATATAATACCTATTGCTTAATAAACTATAGAAATTTAAAACAATTAATAATTTGTGTAAAGATAACATTTGTTTTTTCTAGATTTTAATAGTATATTTATTGATGTATTGTTAAAATTTTTTATTAAATTATGAAAAAATATATTTTACTAGGCTTTATTATTACATTGCTTTCTTGTTCTAAAGAAGAAGGGTTAGAGTATATAGACAGCTTTATTGATAACCAGGGCTATATGCCTGTTGCGCCTAACAATACGTGGCTTTATGAAACTTGGCAAGCAAATTTATCTAAAGATGGAAGTTATGATTACGAAGGACAACCAACCAACACAACCAACACCATTACAAATTTACGTTACAACGAAACAAAAAAGGAAGTAACTTATGAACTTAGTCCATACCCAATAAGATTATTAGGAACCATTCTTGGAAATTTTGATAAAATTACAAAGAGTGATAATAAATATTTTAGAGAAGCAAAACTAGATTTATCTAATGGAGGAACTGATTTTAGTATGAGTTTAAATGGTTCTGTTTTTATTGATGAAAAATCTAAAGTTGGAGATTTGCTTCATTCAGAAACTAATATATTTAGATCTAAACTAGTTACACCAATAGATGTTAAATATTCTTTAAAAACCTACATGACGGGTAGATATGACAAGCTACCCACCTACTTAACCAATAAAGAAGGAATTGATAGTCATTTGGCAGAATATTCAGACATTATTAAAGTTACAGACTCTATAATAATAGATGAGCTTATACTTGGGTTAAATAGTTTAAGTGTAAATTTAGACATGTTTTCTGATACAACCGGTTTTGGTGCTCAGAACATTGGGGCTGGAAAACCAGGCACCACCTCAATGAAGGGCGCAATATCAATTGAATTGTTTCCAGGTCTTACTATTAATCAAGATATAGATACGAAGGCAGGAGATCCACCAGGAGACACAAGTTTAGACATTACTATAAAAGCAATAGATGTGCCTTTTTGTAAAACAACCAGTCATATAGATATAAAAGAAACAATTAGTTTAGATTTTAAAATTATTTCTAATGATATTCCCATAGTTATAGATAATTACTATGCCAAAGGCGTGGGTAAAATTAAAACAGTTACTAACATAGAGCAAATAAATGGAGTGGTTAAGGTGGATGAGTTTAAAGCAAAACCATACAAATTAGACATTGTTGGTGAACCAGAAAGCGAAGAGTGTAAAAATAAACCTGAGGCGTTTTTTAACGATATAACAAAAAAAAGTTCCTATACGGTAGAGTTTAAAATAGCGGCAATGTTAAACGGATTACTTATTTCTATCCCTTTTTCTGGTGGAATTAAATCAGATTTAATTCAAAATCTAAAAGCATATTCTTTAAGAAAATCATTAAATTAACAACTGTTTTAAAAATGAAAACAATTAAACATTCACTTAAATTATTTGTTATAGTAATTAATTTACTAATTCTATCAAATTGCAGCTCAGACGAGTCTCTTTTTCCCAACAATGAGCTTAGATTGCAAAATGATGGATATTTACCTTTATCGCCAAATAATACTTGGATATACGAAAATACTTTAGGTACCAAACAAGACAATGGAAGTTACGTGTACTCTGGAAACTCTTTTTTAACAGAGCACACAATAGCTAAAGTAGACCAAGTATTTATAAATAATGGAAGCGAAAAAAGGTTTGATTATGGATTTACTCCTTTAGAATTAGGCAGAACAATTGGTGGGTTTTTTGGTAGTTTAAATCAAATTATTAAAGTAGGTAAAGAGTATATAAACAAATCTATTATTAGAGTTGAAAAAGTAGAAAATGGTATAATAAAAACACATTTAGAGTATAAGCTAGAGGATCAAATATTTTTAACCGACGAAGAGCTAAATCTAAATGATATAATTTCTACCAAAACAGGATATATAGGAAATAAGTCTGAAAACGGAGTTTACATAGAATATACTATAACCACCTATTTTAAAGGAAAATTAAATGCTCTGCCAGATAACTTAATTAGTAATGAAGAAGAAAGAGCCTTTTTTAGTAATTTTAATAATTATATACACACCCAAGATGTTGTAAAAATAACAAAACTTATAACAAAATCTGCTGGTGGTACAAGAATAACTGGTAAAATTAAACAAAGTATTAAAAGCGGTAATTTACTTGGGCAAATGGATCTAGAGGACGTTAACTTTAGTGGTGCTTTACAGATCAATGGAACTGCTCTTGGATTTATTCCTCTAAATTTTAACAATGCTAAATTGCTGGGTGTAGTAGAAGGAACTAAATTTAGCCTTGGCGGGTTAAGTTCTTCATTAGTTATTTGCCCTAGCTCTGTAGAGATAGACATGGACTCTGTAAGTGAAACTTCAACAAACGAGCTTTTATCAGATCAAGATTTGTATTACAGAGATAATTATTGGGTAAAAGGAGTGGGGAATGTAAAAAACATTACAAGTCCAGCTATTTTAAAAGCTAAGCTCACTCTTGTAGATGCAACTACGCCAGAGACCGAAACCATTTTAAAGCCTGAAGATCCAAGGTGTATTCAAGAAATAAATAGAGTTTCGCTTACCTATACCATAAGAGCTAGACCCAAAGATTTTTCAATAGTTTACCCAATTACTATAGACACCAGAAGCTACATACAAACGCTTAAAAAGTATAGCGTAAGAAAAAGTTTAAATTAATAATTCTTAAAATTTAAGATATGAAAAATATTTTATTCTCTATTTCGTTTATATTATTATTTGTTTCTTGTAAAAAAGAAGAAGATAGTTTTCCTGATTTAGATAAAAGAATTCAGAACGATGGGTACCTTCCTTTGGCTATGGATAACTATTGGCAATACGAAACCTATAAGGCGCTAAGCATACCTAATGATAGGTATTCTTACACGGATGATAAATCATTATCAGAGCAATTTATTACAAATACAACACAATACCAACAATTGGACTCTTCTTCTAGGTTTGATTATAATTTTTCTCCAATAGATGTGGGTTCTTTTTTAGGTTCATTCATAGGGGTATTTAATAGAATTTCCAAGCAAAATGGAGAGTATAAAACCAAACAAATTATTAGATTTAGAGATTCTAGTTTTAATGGAAATGAAAAAAATAGCCTTACTTTTGAGTTAGACGAACAACCATTTTTAGTTGATAAACCAGAGGTTGGAATGATTTTAAGTGAAACCCATGGCAAAGTAACCTCGCCAGATGAAGCAATAGTAATTGAATATAAAAAAATAACTCAAATTATTGATATTTTTCCCCAAATTCCAGACAAACATTCTAGTGCTATAGGTGTTGACGATCATTTAAAAAAATATAAAGACGTAGTACATATTGTAGACTCTATTCTTATAAAAAAAATTACTTTAACAGAAAAAGCAGAAAATACCATTGCAATTGATGCGGCAGTTAAAATGCTTCCTGGGGTTGATGACCCAAACATACCCGGAGGTAAAACCACGCTTAACATTACACAAGATGGTTCTTTGTTAACTGGTACTGTGAGGTTTCCGGTTTTGGGTATTGGATTGGCTAATTTTAAAGTACGAGGCGAGAACATACTTATTTCTAAAACAAAAAACGTACAATTATCTTGTGAGGTTAATGGGCCCTTCAAACTTAATAAAACTCTAAAAGGTGGAGTAATAGAGTTAATACCTTCTGCATCTGCAAACAAACCAGTTCCTTTTTCTAGCGAAGATACCTACTGGGCAAAAGGAGTGGGTAAAATTAAATCTATAAGTAAGTCTTACAAGATACCAATTAAAGCAAATATCTCTAAGTATATGGAAACAGATGAATTTAATATAATTTTAGAAAGACAAGACAAGACTTGTGCTGTGGATCAGAAAGATACCACTGCACTAGAAGTAACATTGGGAATTAATGTAACAAAAGACATAGAGGTTGAATTACCTATTGGAGGTTCTGATTTTATTTATGTACAAAACTTAATTAAAAATAATGCAAGAAATAACTTAAATTAAGTTTATACTTTTTAGTAAGTTATTTTTATACTTAATATTATTTTAAAAGAAATCATATTAAGTATAATTAAGGTTTCATAATTATTTTATATTAGCTTTGTTAGCATTATTGTAATTTCTATGAATAATACATCTAATATAGTTGAATTAATGGCTCCCGCAGGTGGTTTTGATTCTTTACAAGCAGCAATAGATAACGGCGCCAATTCTGTTTATTTTGGAGTAGAGCAGTTAAATATGCGTGCCAGGGCTTCAATAAACTTCACTTTAAATGATTTGCCCGAGATTGCTAAAAGATGCAACGATAAAAACATTAGAACTTACCTAACTTTAAATACAATAATATACGACCACGATTTATCTCTTATTAAAACGCTTTTAAATAAAGCAAAAAAATCTAATATAACAGCAGTTATTGCAATGGATCAAGCTGTTATTGCCTATGCAAGACAAATTGGAATGGAGGTTCATATCTCTACACAAATTAACATAACCAATATAGAAACCGTTAAGTTTTATGCAATGTTTGCAGATACTATGGTATTGAGTAGAGAATTAAGTTTGAGTCAGGTAAAAAAAATAATCCATCAGATAGAAAAAGAACAAATTAAAGGCCCGTCTGGCAATTTAGTAGAAATAGAAATATTTGGCCACGGAGCCTTGTGTATGGCGGTTTCGGGTAAATGTTACTTAAGTTTACATTCTAGTAATTCATCTGCCAATAGAGGAGCTTGTAAACAAAATTGTAGAAAAAAATATACCGTTATAGACCAAGAAAGTGGTTTTGAAATTGAATTAGATAACGAATACATGATGTCGCCCAAAGATTTATGTACAATAGATTTTTTAGATGAAATTGTAGGCGCAGGCGTAAAAGTTCTAAAGATAGAAGGCAGAGGAAGAGCACCAGAATACGTTGCAACCGTTATTCGTTTATATAGGGAAGCCATAGATTCTATAAAAGACAAAACCTATAGTAAAGAAAAAGCACATGAATGGATGAAAGACATGCAAACTGTTTATAATAGAGGATTTTGGAGTGGCTATTATTTAGGTCAAAAATTAGGCGAATGGTCTGATGTAAGTGGTTCTATGGCAACACAAAAGAAAGTTTATGTAGGAAAGGGCAGACATTATTACCCCAAAACAAAAATTGGAGAATTTTTGATAGAAGCGTATGACTTAAATGTTGGCGATAAAGTATTGGTAACTGGCCCAACAACAGGGGCCAAAGAATTTAAAATTTCTACATTAATGGTAGAAGACATAGACACCAACCAAGCAAAAAAAGGAGATATTTTAACCATTCCTTTAGATTTTAAGATAAGATCATCAGACAAATTATACAAGCTAGTTGATACAGAATTCGCCTAAAAAATGGTTGTTATTACTTTACAAAGAGATAAATGTATTGGTTGCAATTATTGTGCAGAGATGGCACCAGATTTTTTTGTAATGTCTAAAAAAGATGGCAAAACCGTTTTGTTAAATTCTACCAACAAAAAAGGATTTTTTACGCTAAAAGAACCCAATAATTTGGCTTTTGAAGAAAATGAAAAAGCCGCAAAAGCCTGCCCAGTTAAAATAATTTCTGCCAAGTTGGTATAACATATATTTACTATGAGCAATGTAATTTTTCTTTTTTATTAATTTGTTATGATTAAAAAAGAACTAAGAAAAATATATAAAACCAAAAGAAATGCTTTAACAGAGCAAGAAATTGTATTGTTTTCCCAACAAATTACGCAAAAAATAAAAGAGCTAAACATTTGGAATAAAACCAACTTCCATATTTTTTTGTCTATAGAATCAAAGAAAGAAGTAAAAACTAACGAATTAATTTCTTTTTTACACCAACAAGAAAAACAGGTAATTGTTCCTAAAATTAATACAGAAGAAAATCAATTAACGAGTTGTAGGCTATTGCCCTCAACAGATTTAATAAAAAACAAATGGGAGATTTTAGAGCCACAGTTTTGTAGAGCGGTAAATTCATTAAAAATTGAAGTGGTTTTTATTCCTTTATTAATTTCTGATAGTAAAGGCAATAGAGTAGGTTATGGCAAAGGTTTTTACGATAAACTGTTGGCTACCTGCAACCCAGAAGTTATAAAAGTGGGAATAAATTTTTTTAAACCCATTGATTCTATTATTAAAACACACCTAAACGATGTAACATTAGATTTTTTGGTTACACCACGTAAAATTTACACCTATAATTTTTGATTTTAATAAAAAAAATTATAAATTTATTTTATTAATTAAAAAAAACACATATGAACATTAAAAATTACATTACAATTTCTTTGCTATTTTTTATTTATTTTTTTACCGCATGTTCTGTAGAGGATTCTTTTGTAAATATTCCCAAGGATAAAAAAGATATTGAATAGTAATAGGCGACGATGATGTAGCTACCGAAATTTTTGATGATTTAAGAGCTTCGTCATTTAAATATCCGGTTAGACATTTTACGACAATAAGCAAAGAGGGACTTGAAAGAGATTTTTATGTTCAAGAGCCAAATAAATTTGATCCAAGATTTTTTAATCACCCAATTTTATTGCTTTATCATGGCTTTAGCTCGGATGCTGAAAATATGATTGAAAAATTTAGTGAGTACGCATACCAAAACGGTTATGTTTTAGTTGCACCAAACGGGATGCCAGATAGGCGAGGTCGTACGGCTTGGAATGCAGGGG
>JBGSBU010000055.1:0-8497 GCA_041730375.1 Solirubrobacteraceae bacterium | reverse complement strand
AGGAACCAAAGGAACAATAGAAGATCAATCTTATATTGATGATTTCGAAAATTCGCAATCAAAAATAAATTTAAAAAATACTTTTTCTTGGAAATTAGCCTCAACGCCTAAATTAAATCCTCTTTTCCCCAATGGTAATGCAACAAATAATTTGCAAAGTGGTTACCAAAGAGGACTTCTTTCTTGGTATGAAATAGACCCAAGCTTTTATTCTGTCAACAAAAATATTATTTCGCAATCCGAGATCAATTTAAACTCCTCTAGGAGAGTTGATATTAGAGAGATTTTTAATAACAGACAGTTAGACGTAAATAATCCCTCTTACTTAAATACTTTTGATTTAAGTTTTTTTCCTACAGAAAAAGGCTCATATAATTTTAATCCTGCTGCAGAATTACCACAAGAAAGATGGGCAGGTATAAGCACGCCGTTAAGCATTACTAACTTTGAAAACAGCAATATTCAATACGTAGAATTTTGGATGATGGATCCCTTCTCTGATGGAGGAGGAAGCCCCGGGGAGTTACTTTTACATCTAGGTAATGTTTCTGAAGATATATTGTATGATAATAAAATGCTCTACGAAAACGGTTTAGTTTCTGATACTACACCAACGAACCAAGTAAACTCTACTAACTGGGGAAATCACCCCACAGAGTTACCCATTTTATATGCATTTACTACCCAGGGAGAAAGTAGAACACAACAAGATATTGGATTAGATGGCTTAAACAACGAAAATGAAGGACTTAAATTTGGAGCAAGTTTTATTAACCCAATCACACTTCAAAACGACCCTTCTAGAGATGACTTTATTAACTACCTAGCGCCTGCCTGGAATGGAAATAGCCTAGGAACTTCTTTAATTAATAGGTATAAATATTTCCAAGGAACCGAAGGAAATTCTCCAACTAATTCAGGTATTCAAACAAATTTTATACCAGATGCAGAAGATTTAAATCAAGATTTTAACTTAGATTCATCAGAGGCTTACTATGAATTTAAAGTTAAAATTAATGCTACAGATTTTAATACCATTGGAAACAATTATATAACAGATAAAAAAAGTACAATAGTTACTTTACCAAATGGTGCAACGACTTCTACCAATTGGTACCAATTTAGAGTACCAGTAAATCAAGGAACAGCCATTGGCGGTATAAGTAATTTATCTTCTGTAAGATATTTAAGAATGATTATGCGAGGGTTTACCGCTCAAACCACTTTAAGATTAGCAACACTAGAACTAGTGAGAGGAGATTGGGCACCATTTACAAAAAATATTTTTCCCAACAATATTTTAGAAGGAACCGTTAACCAAAATATTGAAGATTTCGAAATTTCTGTTGCAAACATAGAAGAAAATAGTAAAAGGAATCCGCCTTATGTTTTACCTCCCGGTATTAGCAGAGAAAACCTAAGTTCATCTACCAGTATTACTTTACAACAAAATGAGCAATCTCTTTCTCTTAGAGTAAACGGACTTACACAGGATGCAAGAGGGGTTTTTAAAAAAGGAAATTATGATTTTAGAAGATACAACAAACTAAAAATGTTTGTTCATGCAGAAAATCTAGTAGCTCCTACCTCGGGCAACATAGATTCTGATATGAAAGTTTTTATTAGACTTGGAACAGATTTGGTAGATAATTATTACGAATACGAAATACCTCTAAAATATACGCCAAATACAGCTTTAAGCCAGGGAGAAATATGGCCCGACCAAAATTTAATAGAAATTACTTTACAAGATTTATTTGCTGCTAAAAACGAAAGAGATAAACAACCCAACTTAACAAATTTAATTCTTCAAAGATTTGCCAAAAGCACCTCAGATCCGGGTAAAATAATTTATATAAAAGGTAGGCCTTCTTTAGGACTGACATCTAATATTATGATTGGGGTTAGAAACGCAAGCTCTACGCCAAAAAACGTATTGGTTTGGGTAAATGAATTAAGGTTGTCTGGTATTGATAAAAAAGGAAGTTATGCAGGTAGAGCAAATATAGATTTCAATTTGGCAGATTTAGCTAATTTTAATTTTAGTGGAAATTACTCTTCTTTTGGTTTTGGGGGAATAACACAAACCACCATTCAAAGAAATTTCGAAGAACACATAGGTTACTCTATTTCATCAAATGTAAACCTAGAAAAGTTTTTACCAGAAAAATGGAACTTGCTTTTGCCAATGACGGTTAGCCAAAGTAGAAATTTAATTAATCCAGAATACAACCCATTAGACAACGATATTAAGTTTAAAGATATTTCTAATTTATTTGTAAAAAACGCAGTACAGCAGGTTCAAAGCACAAAATCAATTGCTTTTCCAACCATTAAAAAACTTCCGTCTGTAAATAAAGTTAGTGCACCAGCTATTTACGACATAGAGAATTTTAGTTCTTCTTTTAGTTATTCAGAATCTAATTTAAACGATATTCAAATTCAAAAAAACCAAACAAAAGATTTAAGTATTTCTTTAGATTATAACTTCTCTCCTTCTAGTTTAGAGATAAAACCCTTTGGATTTTTATTTAACAATACCCAAGATATCAACCCAAAAGATGAAAATAAAGAAAATACCAATGACATTACTGGTAATTTAAAAAAACCTAAAAAAGAAAGATTTAAATGGATAAGAGATTTTAATATAAGTCCAAAACCATCTAGTTTTTCTTTAAGAACTCAAATTAATAGAAACTATAACCAAATAGACTTTAGAGATGTTTCTGCCTTGTTAAACAATACATTTACCAACATTCCAATTGCCACAACTTTTGGTAATAGATTTATTTTTAATATTGTTGGTTCTACTGCGTTTAATTTAACCAAATCTTTTACTTTAAATTACCAAGTAAATAATAGCAGTTTGGTTAATAATACTTTACAAAAAGCAAATGAAAATGTAATTTGGGAAGATTTATTAAATCCAGGAATTCCAGTAGATCATTCTCAGGTTTTTACCGCCTCTTATAGAGTTCCTACCAACTATTTTTTTAATATGGATTGGACTAATCTTGATTTAAACTATATAGGTAATTATAACTGGCGTAACAACTCACAACTTTTAACCGATGCTAATTTAGGTTTCATTATTCAAAACAATTCAAATTTAAATACCAACCTAGGCATAGATTTTAATAAAATATATTTTAAGCTTTTTAAAAAAGTAAAATCTCAGTACGATTCAATTTTAACCTCAAGAACCACTTCTTTAGAGGAATATAATACCAAACTACAAAATACCAAGACTAATTCTGCCTATAATTCTCTTTTTAAAAAAGGAGTTAAATTCAAATCTTTTTTTAAACCCCAGCACTATTTATACAGCCTTGCAACTTCTATAAAAAATGTATCTGTAACTCACAAACTAGAAAATGGGTCTACTTTACCTGGTTTTTTATTAGAACCATCATTTTTAGGTTTAACAAACACCATTCCTTCTTTAAATTATATTATAGGAACGGATTTTGATTTTAAAAAAAGAGCCATAGAGCAAGGCTGGGTTACAACAAGTAATCTATTAACAACACCTTATGCTAGAACGCATAGCCAAAACATTAATGCAAGTATTTTAATAGAGCCTTTTGCTAATACTTCTATTAATTTAACTTTTAACAACACCTATTCAGAATCTTCAATTCAATCTGGCTTTAATATCCCTTCTGTTCTAGATAAAGCATTCAATAATCAGCTTCTTTCCTATAACACCTCATATTTGTCTATTGGTTCTGCTTTTAATAGAAATTCAACCTTTAATAATTTTATAACCATTGCTAAAGATGTTTCTAAAGAACTAGGAAGTGTTGATACAGACAATGATGGATTTACAGATGGTTATAACCTAACAAATGTTGCCGTATTAATTCCTGCATTTAACAATGCGTTAAACAGAAAATCTTCATCAAATACAAATGCTGGTTTAAGGTATAGAGGTAGCATTCCGCTTCCAAACTGGAATATTAATTATACGGGTCTAAATTCAATTCCTTGGTTTATGAAAAGATTTAGCCAAATTGATATAACCCATTCCTATCAATCAAATTATGTAATGAACGGTATTCAATCAAATCCAAATTTTTATGCCTTTGAAAACGGTACTTTACCAGCCGCATCAAATGGCTCTAATAACAGATTAGATTTAAACGGAAATTTTCATAATAAATTCTTATACCAAGAAATTAGCGTTACAGAATCTTTTACCCCTTTAATTGGAATTGATGTAAAATTTAGAAACAACATACAATTATCTACTAAATATAATAGAAATAGAATAACTACTTTAGGGTTAACAAATTTTTCAATAGCCCAAGATTTTCTAGATGATATTGCATTAGGTATTGGGTATACTCTTAAAAATGTTAAATTAGGCAAAGGAAAAAATAGATACAAAGGCGATATTCTTTTAAGAACAGATTTATCTTTTATAAGAAACAAATCTAAAATTTATAATTTTTTAACTAATTCAGAAAATATTTTGAACGACCAAGATCTTATTGCAATTAAGTTAACTTCGGAATTTAACCCAACTAAGAATTTATCTTTTAGGTTGTTTTACGACCAGTTACTTACAAAATATCGTATCTCTACCTTGTTTTCATCAAATGTAACAAGAGCTGGGATTAGCATAACATTTAACATATTAAATACTTCATCAAACTTAAATAATAAATAAAAAATGAATACACCAGCAGAACTAAAGTACAGTAAAGAACATGAATGGGTTAAATTAGAAGGAAATATAGCCTATGTAGGAATTACAGATTTTGCACAAAGCGAATTGGGCGATATTGTTTATGTAGATATTGAAAATGTTGGAGGCAATGTTTCTTCTGGAGAAGTTTTTGGTTCTATAGAAGCAGTTAAAACTGTTTCGGATTTATTTTCGCCAATAAGCGGCAAAATTGTAGAATTTAATACCAACCTAGAATCTGATCCAGAAAAAGTTAATCAAGATCCTTACAACGAAGGTTGGATTATAAAAATTGAAGCCTCAGACCTTAACGAATTAAATAATCTTTTAACCTCCAGTGAATATATTTCATTTATTGGTAAATGATAAAATATTTATTTTATGCCTCTCTTTTTATAATTCTAATAGTTACTCAAACACCTATTAAAAAACCAATTATTGATATTAGTTATTTTGATAAAGTTGAACATTTTTTATCTTTTTTTTATCTAACAATAATTGGTTTTTTAAGTTACAATAATAAAAAGATAAGAATTTTATTATTCTTACTTTTTTATGGTTTTTTAATTGAATTGCTACAAGCAACTCTTCCCTTTAACAGACAATTTGATTTACTAGATTTACTAGCTAATTGCTTTGGAATAATAAGTGGTTACTTCGTTTATAAAAAAAAAATAAAGACAATTGTTTTTTAATTTTTTAAAGTAAAAATAATTTCAATTACTTAATGGCATTTTTTTGATGGAGCAATTTGCAAAGTTTCTTTTGGTGGAGATACATAAGGAATGTTTAATTCTAATCCTCTTAAAACAAAAAGAATGGCCAGTATAACTAATATATAGGGATAAATATTGAAAATAGTATTTCTAAAATTACTGCTTAGCTTATTGCCAAACAAAACCGTTATAAACATTAAAGGAATAGTGCCTACACCATAAATAAACATAAAAAGTGCACTTTCTAAAACATTGGTACTGGCAATAGCTGCTGTTAAAGCAACATAGACTGGTCCGCATGGCAAAAATCCGTTTAAAACACCAATTGTATAAAGAGAGTTGTATTTTTTATTTCCTAATAATTTACCCAAGCTTAGTTTAATTTTTAATAATAAATGGCTTAACGGGTTGTTAAAAGAAGTTAAATCTAAAACTTTAGGTAATACCATCAAAGCTAACATTATAACGCCAACCATAATACTTATTAGTTGTTGTGGTAATATAAGTTGAATGCCTGAGCCAAAAAAGCCAACCATTAAACCAAAAAAAGTATAGGTTGTTACTCTACCAAATTGGTAGGTTAAATTTTTTAAATAAAGATTTATGTTTTCTTCTTTACTTAACCCTAAAGAAAGCGCTATGGGGCCACACATTCCCACACAATGCAAACTGCTAACTAAGCCTAGTATTAAAGAAGTATAAAGCATTAAACTTTTAATTTTGTTTTAAAATAATATCTTTTATTTCCTGTGAGCCAGTCTAAAATAAAATAATATTTCCCTTTCAATAAATTTAGTGTGGGTATTCTCTGTATATTATTATCATCTAAAAGAATGGGGAATTTAGTATCTCTCTTGGCATCAGAAGGTCTAAATAATTCTATTGTTCCTTTGTTAATATTTTTTACATTAAATTCTAACGGAAAAATAATTTTAATTTCATTGTTAATAGAAGTAATAATGGGTTTGTTTTTTAACGAATTATAATTCTTTTTTGAATCTATAACAGATTGGTATTGTATTTCTTGACTATAATAATCATCGGCCACTAGTTCAGATAGGGTTATTCTAAAAACGAACGATAAAATAAAAGCCATATATAGAACTAAGACCAACATCATTGTGTGCCCAAAAGTAATTTTTTTTAACATAATTTTTATTTATTCAAAGTTTAAAAGGCCCCATAAAAGAAGTTACGTAACTTTCTATAAGTTTGTCTTTGTTGTTAAATACACCAATAGTTACATCTTCTTTTAAATCGTTTACTTCTTTACTAGGAATTATAACTTTTACTACGCCTCTTAACTGTTTACCTCTTAATAATTGTAAGTTATTTTTTGCTCCTTCAACTTGTATTTTTCCTTTATGAGAAATTAATTTTAGGTGTAACTTAATATTTCTACTTGTTTTATTAATTAAGGAGTATTGATAGGTATTTACAATATTACCCACCTCATCTTTTGTGTAAGTAGTTCCAGGTATTTTTAAGAATTTAGAATTCACATCAGACCTAAAAAATAAAAAAGACGACCAAATTGTAGATAATAAAACTAAACCTATAGTTATAAAAACTACTTTAGGAGTTAATTTCCATTTTTCGCCTGTAATAATCTCATGTTCAGAGGCATAGCGAATTAATCCTTTAGGAAAGCCCACTTTGTCCATCACATCATCGCAGGCATCAATACAAGCAGTGCAGCCCACACACTCTAATTGATTTCCGTTTCTTATATCAATACCTGTTGGGCAAACTACAACGCATTGTTTGCAGTCTATACAATCTCCTATTCCATTTTCTTTCCTGTTGTCTTCTTTGCTAAATTTAGCCCGCCCATTGATTGCTTCTCCTCTTTTATAGTCATATGATACTTGAATGGTTTTATTGTCTGTTAATGCACCTTGTAGCCTACCATAAGGACAAACAATGGTGCAGGCCTGTTCTCTAAACCAAGTAAACACAAAATAAAAAGCACCTGTAAAAAAAGATACTCCCATAAAAGTTGTTAAGTGTGCTACGGGTCCATCACTTATATATTTAATTAACACCTCCCAACTTACTAAATATGCAAGAAAAACATTTGCAATTAAAAAAGAAAGCAATAAATAGATAGACCATTTTAGTGCTCTTTTTTTAATTTTTTCTTCGTTCCATGGTTGAAGAGAAAGTTTCTTTTGTGCCCCTCTATCGCCGTCTATTGCATATTCTATTTTTCTAAATAGCATTTCTAAAAATATGGTTTGTGGACAAATCCAGCCACAGAAAATTCTTCCATATACAACTGTAAAGAGAATAATAAAAATCATTGAAATTACCGTTCCAATGGCAAAGAGATAAAAATCTTGAGGAAAAAATGGAATAGAAAAAATTAAGAATTCTCTGGTAAACAAATTGAACATTAAAAACTGATTGCCATCAACATTCATTAAAGGCGTTGGTGCTAAAACTAAAAAAGAAATTAAAAACCAACTTAAATAGGTTCTATAATTATAAAACTTTCCTTTTGGTTTTTTTGCAAATACCCAAGACCTAGAACCATCTTTTTCTATTACACCAAGTGTATTTCTAAAATCTGTTGTTTCTTTTACCTCAGTAACTATTGTTTTCATAGTTAAAAAAAGCCTCTTATATTTCGAGGCTTTTTAATTTTTATTAAAATTAGTTAGTTACAACCGCTCCATTCCAATCTACTTTATCTCCCTGAACAGCAGCTCCATCTGGTGCATTTGGTTTATTTTGATTTAAATCGTAAACATATGCTGCAATTGCTTGTATGTTATTTCCCTTTATTTCTCCTTTCGCTCCAAAAGCTCTCATGGTTGGGTTGTTCTTGCTTCCATTATAAACCATATAAAAAACATTTTTGTATAAATCTTGTTGTTTTATATTAATCCAATGGTCATCTGTTAAATTAGGTCCAATACCGCCCGCACCATTTTCTTTGTGGCAAGTGGCGCAATTTTTAGCAAATAACTCTTTGCCTTCTGCTATTTTTGCTGGGTTATAAACGGCAGTCTCTATTGTTGCTTGAGGCACTCTTTTTTCAATCTCTGTTACCATTTGGGTATAGTCTTCACTTTGTTTAGTATATTCC
>JBGSBU010000054.1:0-9087 GCA_041730375.1 Solirubrobacteraceae bacterium | reverse complement strand
AATAAAACATGACAAGGGGCTAGTGCCATTTGGTCAAACATACTAACATTCCAAGCAGAAACAATTAGTCTTCTAGAATCTGAATTTTGTTTTATTTCTTCTATAATATTTTTGATTTGGTCTATACTTTCATGGTTGTTTTTTGGCCAACTTCGCCATTGATAACCATAAACAGGGCCTAAATCTCCGTTCTCATCTGCCCATTCATTCCAAATAGAAACACCATTATCATTTAAATACTTTACATTGGTTTCTCCTTTTAAAAACCATAATAATTCATGAATAATTGATTTAATATGTAATTTTTTAGTTGTAACTAAAGGAAAACCATCTTGCATATTAAACCTTAGTTGATGCCCAAATATACTTTTAGTTCCAGTACCTGTTCTATCTTCTTTAAAAGCGCCTTTAGTTAAAATTTCACTAACTAAATCTAAATATTGTTTCAATTTTATTTTTTTTAAAACTTAATCTAATTTACTATTGAAATTTAAAATTCATTGTTACTTCTTTTGTAGATTCAATAAACTCATTATCAGCATCATCTGTTATTTTAATTTTTATATTATATTTTCTTATCACCTCCTTTATTTCAATCATTTGCCTTTCACAAATATTTTCTGGTTCATCTATACAAGTTACATCAATCTTATTATTTGTTTGTATATTATAGAGAGGAGTACTTGCTAGTAATCCTGTAATAGTAGTAGAATTTACAGCTTTTAACGATTGATTAAAAGCACTAGTACCATTAACTGAAATATCGTATTTAAGATTACCAATAGCATTAGATACACTCCAATCTAAAGCAACTTTATCTGCGGTTCTATCATCTATTGTTACTTCTGTATTACCTGGTATTGTATTATAACTGTTAATTAATAGATTTGGTTTTGTTAAAATATTTGTAGAAATAATATCTGAACTTCCACTTGCTGTACCAACCGCAGATAATTCAAATAAGTAAGACGAATTTGGCGTTAAACCACTAATATTTTTTTGTAATGTTGTGGCATTTAAATTAGGATATATTTGAATTATTTTACCAGTAGAATCTTTAATAGTAAGATTATATTTCATACTATTTCCATTAGTATCAACCAAATCTGTACTTTTTTGCCAATTAATTTCTATAGATTTTCTTAAAATTAAAACACTATTTATTGAAGGTGGTGTTGGTCTACTTAAACCATTTAATCCCTGAGTTACAAAAATTTTATTACTACTTATAGAAGCTGGTATTACCTGATTATTAGCATCAATTGCTTCTATTTTAACAAAATAAGTTAAATTTTGATTTAAATTATTAATTCTTTTATTAAGTATATCTTTTGTAACAATTAAAGTAGAATTTAATGAAGTAGAAGGGCAACTACAAATTGGGTCAGATTGGGAAACTGTAATTTTATAACCAGAGGTAGCAGAAGAATTATACTTAGTCCATTCCAATAAAACACTATTTTTTTCTGGGTTTAAAACACCTGATATTCCACCCACAGTGATTTCTGAGGGAATAGTTATTTTAATTATTGAAGAAGGTTGAATTATCTCTCCTGTAATTTTATTAGAATTTTCTTCTTCGCAACTTAAAAATGTAAAAAAAATTAAAAAGGAAATTATCCTTAAAAATATAAACGTTTTCATATATTAAATTTAATAAAAAATTAAATATTATCCTATTAAAATTATATAAATATACAATCTGTATTTACAATAAAACCTTTAATTTAGTCTTTAAATTTATTTTTTATAGTATAAATGAATATGAATAATACCTATCTTATTGCAGCCATTCAGCTTGAATTGAACAACTTACCAGAAGTTAACCTAAAAAAATGTATAGATTGGATTAAAAAAGCAGCACAAAAAGGTGCAAATATTGTTTGTTTACCAGAATTATATAACAGTCATTATTTTTGCCAAAGCGAAGACATAGAAAATTATAAATTTGCAGAACCCTCTAATGGAAAATCGTTTATAGCTTTTAGTTCGCTAGCAAAGGAACTAAAGGTAACCATTATAGTTCCTTTTTTTGAGAAAACCATGCCCGGACTTTATTTTAATTCTACTTTAATAATAAATTCTAACGGAACTTTAAATGGTATTTACAGAAAAATGCATATTCCAGACGATCCAAGTTTTTATGAAAAATTTTATTTTACTCCGGGTGATTTAGGATTTCAAAATTTTAAGACAGAACAATCCAATATTGGCGTTCTAATTTGTTGGGATCAATGGTTTCCAGAAGCGGCTAGATTAACTGCTTTAAAAGGATCAGAAGTTATTTTTTATCCAACCGCAATTGGTTGGCATCCATCAGAGAAAGTTAAACATGGCAAATTTCAAAAAGAGGCTTGGAAAAATGCCATGAAGGGCCATGCTGTGTGTAACGGTATTTATATTGCTGCAGCCAATAGAATTGGATTAGAAAAGTATTTACCCAATACTGATGGATTAGAATTCTGGGGATCTTCTTTTATAGCCGGGCCACAGGGCGAAATTCTTATAGAAGCTTCAGAAGATAAAGAAGAAATTATTATGGCGGAAGTAAATGTTAATCACCTAGAATATGTGCGACAAAATTGGCCATTTTTTAGAGACAGAAGAGTTGATGCCTTTGGAAATTTAACAAAAAGATCTCTTCTATGAGTTACAAAATGCCTGCCGAGTGGGAGAAACAAGAAGGCTTATTACTTTGTTACCCAACTAATGGAAACGACTGGCCTGGAAAATATGCCTCTATTCAATGGGTGTTTATAGAATATATAACTACTGTAGCTAGGTTTCAAAAAGTATTTGTAGTGGTAAATAACAAAGACCTAAAAGATAAAGTTATTCTACAATTAAAAAAAAATTACGCCAATCTAACCCAAATAGAGTTTATTATTCATGCTACCAATAGAAGCTGGATGAGAGATTCTAGTGCCATAATTGTAAAAAATAACAAAGAAAGACAAGCATTAGATTTTAATTTTAATGGTTGGGCAAAGTATAGTAACCATAGGTTAGATAAACACACGCCAAAAGCAGTTGCCAACTATTTAAAAATTACATACAACCAAGTTACTTACCAAAACATTCCTTTTGTATTAGAAGGCGGAGCAATTGATGTAAACGGCCAAGGCACTTTAATTACCACAGAAGAATGTTTATTAGACAAAACCATACAGGTTAGAAACCCTAAATTTACTTTTAAAGAAGCGTATGAAAATGTTTTTAATACCTATTTAGGAATAAACCAAACCATTTGGTTGGGAAAAGGTATTGCCGGAGACGACACACACGGACATGTAGACGATTTATGCCGATTTACAGACGAAAAAACTGTGGTTTGTGTGCAAGAAACTAACCCAAAAGATGAGAATTATAAACCCTTAAAAGAAAATTGGGAAAGACTGCAAAATATTACGCTACACAACAAAAACAAACTACAAGTGGTTGCTTTGCCTATGCCCCGCCTCATTTGGTTTGATGATATGAGATTACCTGCTAGTTACGCCAATTTTATAATTATAAACAATGCTGTTTTAATGCCAACCTTTAACGATGCCAACGATTACAAAGCATTGGGCATTTTACAAGAATGCTTCCCAAATAGGCAAGTAATTGGCATTCATTGTTTAGACCTTATTTGGGGCTTAGGTACCTTGCATTGTTTAAGTCAGCAAATTCCAGTTTAGGTAAAATTCTTTAAACTTGTTATTTTTTATTACTTTAGCATCTCAAATTCACCTATAAATGAACGAACAAGATCTTTTTAAAAAAATTATTTCGCACTCTAAAGAGTATGGCTTTATTTTTCCTTCTTCTGAAATATATGACGGAATTTCTGCCATTTATGATT
Source organism: Solirubrobacteraceae bacterium (assembly GCA_041730375.1). Classification (GTDB taxonomy): domain Bacteria; phylum Bacteroidota; class Bacteroidia; order Flavobacteriales; family Weeksellaceae; genus JBGSBU01. The sequence goes on along the minus strand of JBGSBU010000054.1, from coordinate 5,243 downwards.
ATGGACAGAACGGCGTTGAACTAAAAAATAATATTAAAGACTATTGGTGGAAATCTATGGTGCAAATGCACGAAAATATTGTGGGCTTAGATTCTGCTATTTTTATGCACCCTAAAATATGGAAAGCCTCTGGGCACGTTGATGCCTTTAACGATCCATTGATTGATAACAAAGATTCTAAAAAAAGATACCGTGCCGATGTTTTAATTGAAGATTATGCAGAAAAACAAAGAATTAAAGCACAGAATGAAATTGAAAAAGCCAAAAAAAAATTTGGCGAAGCTTTTGATGAAGAACAATATAAAAATACCAATGAGCGGGTTGTAAATTATCTAAAAAGTGCAGAAGAAGCCATAAAAAGACTCACAAAAGGTCTAGAAGAAAACAAATTAGACGATGTTAAAACTTTAATAGAAGAATTAGAAATTGCCTGTCCAGAAACTGGAAGTAAAAACTGGACAGATGTTAGGCAATTTAACCTTATGTTTGGCACAAAACTTGGTGCATCGGCAGAAAATGCCTTAGATTTATATTTAAGACCAGAAACAGCTCAGGGAATATTTGTTAACTTTTTAAATGTTCAGAAAACTAGTAGGCAAAAAATTCCGTTTGGCATTGCTCAAATCGGAAAAGCTTTTAGAAATGAAATAGTTGCAAGACAATTTATTTTTAGAATGCGAGAATTTGAACAAATGGAAATGCAATTTTTTATACCACCTGGCGAACAAAAAAAATGGTTTGATTATTGGAAAGAAACTAGACTAAAATGGCATAAAAAACTTGGCTTAGGCGAAGAAAATTATAGATTTCACGACCACGATAAATTAGCACACTATGCAGATGCGGCAACCGATATTGAATTTAAATTTCCGTTTGGTTTTAAAGAATTAGAAGGCATACATTCTAGAACAGATTTTGATTTATCAAACCACGAAAAATTCTCTGGTAAAAAATTACAATATTTTGATTCTGAGACCAACAAAAATTATATTCCCTATGTGCTAGAAACCTCTATAGGGCTAGATAGAATGTTTTTTGCCATACTTTCTAATAGCTTAAAAGAAGAAATGTTAGAAGACAACACTACAAGAATGGTTTTAAAATTACCCAATGCATTGGCTCCAATAAAAGTAGCCATTCTTCCGTTGGTAAAAAGAGATAATTTACCAGAAATTGCCAGAAAAATTCAACACGAGTTGAAATTTGAGTTTAATACCCAATACGAGGAAAAAGATTCTATTGGTAAAAGATATAGAAGGCAAGACGCCATTGGAACTCCTTTTTGTGTAACCATAGACCATGAATCTTCTATTAACAATGATGTAACTATTAGATTTAGGGATACCATGGAGCAAAAAAGAGTTTCTATGAATGAATTAAAATCTATTATTGAAAAAGAAGTTTCTATAAATAACTTATTAAATTAAGATGCAATAAATTGATACTCTCAAAAATCATAATTATATTTATATTTAATAAAACCAATTAAAATGAAAAAAATACAAGTTCTTACCTTTGTTTTTTTAATTATTTCTTCATTATTTATTTCTTGCGAGAAAAAATGTTGCAAAGAAAGTAAAGAATGCCATAAAAAAGAAGTAAAACAAGAAGTAACTAAATAAATTAGTTATTTGCTACACAAAAAACTTTCCTAAAAGGAAAGTTTTTTTTTAATTAAAAATAATCATAATTAAAAAAAATAAATTTGTCTGGAATTTATTTTCATATTCCTTATTGTAAAGCTAAATGCAATTATTGTGATTTTCACTTTTCTACTCAATTAAATTCGAAAAGTTTAATGGTTAATTCAATTATTAAAGAAATTGAATTAAGAAAAGATGAGATGAATTTTACTATAGAAACCATTTATTTTGGCGGAGGAACTCCTTCCCTATTAAATGAATTAGAACTTAATTTAATTTTTAATTCTCTACACCAATATTTTAAAATAAATAAAGAAGTAGAAATTTGCATTGAAGCAAACCCAGACGACATTACAAAAGAAAAAATTATGTTGTATAAATCTTTAGGAATAAATAGAATGAGTATTGGTATTCAATCTTTTAACAACAAAGATTTAAAGTTTATGGATAGAATACATACGGGTAAAGAATCTGAAGATTGCATTAAAATAGCCCAAGATAATGGTATTAACAACCTTTCTATTGATTTAATTTTTGGTAGCCCAACCACCACAAACAGCATTTGGGAAAAAAATTTAAAAATAGCCAATTCGCTTAAAATTCCACATATATCAACTTATGCTTTAACGGTTGAAAAAAATACCAAATTGAGTTTTTTTATACAATCTAATAAAATTTCTCCTTTAGATGAGGAAAGAATGTTTAATCAATTTACTTTAACTAAAAATTATCTTACAAATAATTTATATAAACATTACGAATTTTCTAACTATGCAAAAGAAAATTACACATCTTTACACAACAGCAATTACTGGAAAGACAAACCTTATTTAGGAATTGGGCCGTCTGCCCATTCTTATAACGGAAGTAATACTAGATCGTGGAATATATCTAACAATACAAAGTATATTAAAAGTATAAGCGAAAATATTATTCCAAAAGAAATAGAAAATTTAACAGAAATAGATAAATTTAACGAATATATAATGACAAATATTAGAACCTTTGAAGGATTAGACACAAATTATATATATCAAAATTTTAATTCTAAATTACATACAATGTTTAATTTAAAGGTAAAAGAAATGATTGCATTAAATAAATTAATCGAAGAGAATAACTATATAAAAGCTTCTTCCGATTTTTATTTTTTACTAGATAAAATTTCTTCTGAGTTATTCATTGAAAACTAAATAATTATAACCACTTAAAAATAAAAGAGATTATTAAAAGTGAATACTAAAAATAATAATGCACCATTAGGAATATTTGATTCTGGAGTGGGCGGATTAACTGTTGTTAAAGAAATAAATAAAATTTTACCCAACGAAAATTTAATTTATTTTGGAGATACCAAACATGTTCCCTATGGCGATAAATCTAAGGAAACAATTATTTATTACTCAAAACAAATTACAGAATTTCTTATAAAAGAAAATTGTAAAGCCATAGTAATAGCCTGTAATACTGCTACAGCAAATGCACATAAAGATATAGTAGAATTAGCAAAGAAGTTTAAAATACCTGTTTTTGATGTAATTACTCCAGTTGCAGAAAAGGTTGGTCTTGAATTAAATCAAAAAATTGGAGTAATTGCTACTAAAGGGACTATTAATTCTGGGATTTATAAGAAAAAAATTAAAAAATTCAATAAGTCCATAGAAGTTTTAGAGCTTGCCACCTCTCTATTGGTACCAATTATAGAAGAAGGGTTGGTTAATTCTGATATTTCTAAAGAAACTATAAAATATTATTTAGCTAATAAAAAATTAAGTAATATAGATGCTTTAATCTTAGGCTGCACACATTATCCTTTAATTTCTAAAGAAATAAACAAGTATTTTAACGGGAATGTTAAAATAATAGATTCACCTTTAATCGTTGCAAACCAAATACAATACTACTTTAAAAAAAATAATCTACTATCAGATAATACAAACAAAGGAGACTTAAAATTTTATCTCTCTGATTACACTAATAATTTCGAAAAATTAGCTAAAAAATTCTTTGGAAACGAAATTTATTTAACAGAAATAAAACTATAAACTAAATTCCTTTGTACGCTTTATCTTTTTCGCTACCAAAACCTAATAAATTTTTTAACCAAAATCCAAGAAGTAAAATTCCACAAATCACAAAAACCCAATTTAAGACAAATCCAACGTAAGGAATTTTATAAGGCGTAAAAAGTAATTGAAATAAATCACCAAGTAAATAAAACATAGCTAGATATCTTTAAAAAAATTATAAATTAGTTGCAAATTTAATAAATGTTTGGGATTTTTTTAAATAAAAATACACCTATTAATTCAATATTTCTTTTGGGTGTATTTATTTTTTTATTTTTTACTATTTATGGCTATTTTAACTTTTCTTTACTACAAGTTATAACCTTTTCATTAATAGCAATTTACACCATTTATTTTTATAGGTTTAAAACTTATGATAATAATAACTTTTATAGAGAATTTATTTTTTTAATTCTGTTTATTTGTAGCATTTCTCATAATTTAACTATTAATCAACTAAGTTTCTTGTTTGCCTTTTCCATCTTTTCTCAATATATATTTCTAAACCACTTTAAAGAGATTAATTTTTATTATTCCATTGGAATTTATTGTGGAATTTGTCTTATTTGTGAGCCTTTACTTGCAATAATAACTTTCTGCATTTTTTTTACCTTAAATTTTTCTATTTTTAACTTAACAAGGCTAGTTAACTTTATTTTTGGAATTTTAACTGCCTTATGCCTATTTTGGTGTTTTATTTATATAACTAATGATTTATCTGTTTTTATATTTTTATTTAATTATAACAGGCTTCTAGAGGGTTTTGGCTTTATAAATATAAAGTTATTGTTTGGCGATTATTTAATTATAAGTCCAATTATAATTACTTTAATTTATATTTCTATTTTTTATTTCAACAAAAAGTACACATTTAATGACTTTGATATTAAAAAAACATGGTTAATTCTTTCTTTAATTTCATCGATTTTTTTAGGAACATTTTTAAGTAATAAAAAAGAATATTTCATTCTATTAAACTGTTATCCAATATCCTATTTAATAGGTAACCTTCTAACAGTTATTAAGTATAAAAATTTAGAAGAAAAAAAATACATTTACATAAGAGAAATAATTTTAACATCAATCTTAATTTGCATTTTTATAACTTTATTAAAAAGAGAATTAATTCTGTTTTAAATAAAACAAAATATCCTAACCAAACTTAGTAAAAAATAATAAAGTAATTTAAAGCCTTACTATTAAAAAGGTAAATCATCAATCTCGTTTTCATCAGTATTTAAATCTACTTCTTTTGAATTATTTTCTGATGATTCTTGATTTGTACCATTTAAACTTTGAGTAGATTTTTCTACCCTCCATCCTTGAATTGAGTTAAAATACTTCGAAACACCTTCTGCATTTACCCATTCTCTACCTTTTACATTAATAGAAACTGTTACGTCATCTCCATCATTTAAACCAGATAATAAATCAACTTTATCTTGAACAAATTCTATTAATATTTGTTGTGGATATTGTTCTTGAGTTACTACCACTAATTCTTTTTTTCTGAAACCACTACTAAAGGTTT
>JBGSBU010000053.1:0-9089 GCA_041730375.1 Solirubrobacteraceae bacterium | reverse complement strand
AATGAATAAGGCTATTAGAGAAGAAAATTTACTTTCAACCATAGACAAAGCACAAAATCTTTATAGAAAAGAACTAGACTGGATGCGTAGGCAACCAAAAGCTAGAACCACCAAATCTAAAAGTAGAATTGATGCCTTTTTTAATACCGAAGCAACAGCAAAACAAACCATAGACACTAAAAAAGTTATGCTTGATATGCAAATGACAAGGCTAGGTGGTAAGGTCTTAGAGATGCAAAAAGTAGACAAATATTTTGGAGAAAAATTAACCATATTAGACCAATACAGTTATGTTTTTCAGCGTGGCGATAAAATTGGTATTATTGGAAAGAATGGAGTAGGCAAAACCACTTTTTTAAATATTTTACAAGGATTAGAGACTATAGACAGTGGGAAAAGAGAAGTGGGCGAAACAATTGTTTTTGGTTATTACACTCAAAAAGGATTGGTATTGCCAAAAGAAGACAAAAGAGTAATAGAATATGTAAAAGATATTGCCGAATTTTTTCCGCTTTCCAATGGAAAAGAGCTTTCAGCCTCTCAGTTTTTAAAAAGATTTTTGTTTAACGATGATTTACAATATCAATACATTTCTAAACTAAGTGGTGGAGAAAAAAAGAGATTACACCTTTTATCGGAATTATTTAAAAATCCTAATTTTTTAATTTTAGATGAACCTACCAACGATTTAGATTTACCTACCCTAACTATTTTAGAAGATTTTTTAATTAACTATAAAGGTTGTTTAATAATTATTTCGCATGATAGGTATTTTATGAATAGGGTGGTAAATCACTTATTTGTTTTTAAAGGAAATGGAGTTATTGTAGATTTTATTGGTACTTATAACGAGTATATTGATAGTGAAAAAACACCAACAATAGAAAATAATAATAATACAATAAAACCCATTAAAAAAGAAGAAATAGTGGTTTTAAAAACTCAGAAAATTTCTTATAAACAAAAACAAGAAAAAGAGAAAATAGAAATAACAATTCCTTTGTTACAAGAAAAAATAGAGAATATAACCAAACAACTAGAAGTAGAAAAAAACTTTGAAGTCATTAAAAATCTAGGCGAAGAAATTAGCCAAATCAATAAAGAAATAGAAGCGCTAGAGATTAAATGGTTAGAGCTATCCGAGTTGGCAGAATAAAAAATAAGCCAACCAACTTTATTATTTAGCTTGAAGCAATCTCTATTTTAATTAAGGTTAAAAAAAATTACAGCTTGGTAAAAGTTAAGGTCCCAATAACCGTTGCTGGTATGTTGGGAATTAAGACCGCTGGATTTATTTTAGTTATAAATCCACCAAGGTTTGGTGTATAAATAGAATTATAAGTTGTGGTTGGTTGTGTGAAGCCATCGGTATCGTATGCCAGTAAACTAACTGTTGTTAAATCAGTCCATTTTCCATCGTTTTCTAGTAAAGAAAAGTTAGATAAACCAATAAACCAATTTGGACTTGGATTAATCTTCATACACAAACTAATAACAGGCTTGGTAGAAGAAATACTAAAAAGAAATGGTAAATTAGGACTATTAGTACTAAAGATTCCTAGATTATACCAATTTAAATTCATGGCAGCTTGTTGGGCGTTTAGGTTATTTTGTAAAGGAGTTAGGTTATTGTTTGTTAAAAAAAAGGTTAGTTCTAAGGAAGACAAGGCACTAGGAATAAATAAACCACCTTTGTTATTATGAGTAATTAGTATCGTTTCTCCAAAAGCTGGATTTGAAGGAAAGTCTAAAGGAAAATTAGTAGCATTCCAATTAGATTGAAAGGTTACAGAATAATTGGCAGTTGTAATTGGTGTTAAATCGGGTAATTTAGAAGTGTCATAAAATTTTCCATCGTTTTCTGCACAAGAGAAAACAATACTTAGAACTAATAAAAAAGACAAATAAAATTTCATAAATAATTTTAATCAAACCATCTTTCAATGGCTCTTATAGTGGTGTACGAAGTTAAATCCGCCTTAACCGGAACAATAGAAACGTAGTTATTTTTTAAAGCAAATTCGTCTGTATCTGTTCCTTCGTCGTTATTTTTTAAGTAACCAGTTAGCCAAAAATAATCTTTTCCTCTTGGGTCTATTCTTTTTTCAAATTCTTCTACCCACAAAGAGTTTGCTTGTCGGCAAACTTTAATACCATGTATATCTTGTAATTTACCTAACGGAATATTAACATTCAATGCAATATTATTTGGAAGTTTATTTTGTAATACTTGCTGAGCAATTTTTTTTACAAAATATTTAGAAGTTTCAAAATCTGGGTTAAAAGAATAGTCGTTTAAAGAAAATCCGATTGCCGGAATATTCTCTATAGCAGCTTCAATAGCAGCAGACATGGTGCCAGAATAAATTACACTAATACCAGAATTAGAGCCGTGGTTTATACCAGAAACGCATAAATCTGGTAATCTAGGTAATATTTGTTGTTTTGCTAATTTAACACAATCTGCCGGAGTACCAGAACAGCTCCATTCTTTTTGTGGACCAGGAAATTTGTTGTATTCTTCTAGGTGTAAAGTTGCGTTTATGGTAACCGCATGGCCCATTCCAGATTGTGGACTATCTGGTGCAACTACATAAACATCGCCCAATTCGTTCATAACAGCTATTAAAGCCCTTATTCCATAAGCATCAATTCCATCATCGTTAGTAACTAGGATTAAAGGTTTATTCATATTATTGTAGTATATTTACGTAGTAAATTATTGAGCTAAAAGTTTTTTTGATTCAATTTACTTTTAAAATTTAAAATATCTTTTGTTAAATGACCAAATATAGAAAAAAAACAATTTTACTTTTAATTTCTTCGGTTTTTCTTTTTGTTTTTTGCTTCAATACCTCTAGGAATAATGAAGACAATGAAAAATTCCTTACTATAATTAAACAACTAAGAATATATTTATCTAACCTACATTTTAATCCCCAACAAATTGATGATGATTTTTCTGTTAAGGTGTTTAATAATTTTATTGAAACCATAGATGGCGGTAAAAGATTCTTTACGCAAGAAGACATAAATAGCTTTGATGGCTATAAAACAGAACTAGATGACTCATTTAAAAATCCAAACCTAGATTTTTTTAATTTATCAATTGATGTGTTTTTTAAAAGAGTAGAAGAGTTGGGGGTAATATCTGATAGATTGGTAGATGAAATAGAAATAACAAAAGAAGAAACAATTAATGTTGATTTTAAAAAAATAAACTTCCCTACAAACAAAATAGAATGGGAAAATAACTGGCGTAAATATGTAAAAAGTTTAGTTGTTCAGGAACTATATTCTCTTGTAACTTCTAGCGAAAATAAATCAAAAACCGAGGTAGATTTATTAAAAAAAGCTAAAGAAAACGTTAAAGAAAATTTAAAGGATTTTGTTAGAAGAATAAAAAAAAGAACCAAGAAAGATTTTTTCAGCTCCTACGCCAATTCATATACTCAGGTTTATGATCCCCACACCACCTATTTTTCGCCCAAAGACAAAGAAGATTTTGATGTAACTATTTCTGGACAATTAGAAGGCATTGGTGCAAGATTAGAAGATAAAAAGGGAATTGCAACCATTTCAGAATTAATTATTGGTGGTCCGGCATGGAAAAGCAAACAACTTGAAGCTGGCGATATGATTATGAAAGTAGCTCAGGGAAAAGACAAAGAACCAGTTGATATTGTAGGCATGTTGTTAGACGAATCTGTTAGGTTAATAAGAGGAAAAAAAGGCACAACAGTTTCATTAACCATTAAAAAGAAAGATAATTCTATAAAGCAAATAGCAATTGTAAGGGATGTAGTAGAATATGGAGAAACATTCGCAAAAAGTGCAGTAATAAAAGATAAAAATGGTGAAAAATATGGCATTTTATATTTACCAGAATTTTACTTTGATATAAAAGATAAAGGAGGAAGATATGCTGCAAAAGACGTTGAAAATGAACTTATAAAATTAAAAAAAGAAGGAATTAAAGGCCTAATTTTTGATGTTAGAAATAATGGTGGAGGATCTCTTTCTGAAGCAGTAGACATAGTTGGATATTTTATAAAAGATGGACCAGTGGTTCAAATAAAAGACGATAAAGGAAAAATAACAATACTAAACGATTCTAATTCTAATATCACCTGGGATGGACCTATGGTCGTTTTAACCAACGAATTTTCTGCTTCGGCTTCAGAAATTTTAGCTGCCGCCTTACAAGATTATAAAAGAGCTATTATAGTTGGAAGTAAAAAAACGTTTGGTAAAGGAACGGTTCAATCTTTTAGAGAATTAAAAGATTTTTTTGAGTTTTCTGAAAACGACAATGGTGCAATAAAATTAACAACTCAAAAGTTCTACAGAGTAAACGGCGGATCAACTCAATTAAAAGGAGTAGAGTCTGATATTGTTATACCCACAGATTATATTTATTCTGATATTAGCGAAAGTGCAAACGAAAATGCCCTTTCTTGGGATAAAATATACGAGGCAGGAAATTACAACATTAAACAACCATTAATAATTGAAAATATTATTAAGAAAAGTGAAGAAAGGTTAAAAATTCAAAAATTATATGGCATTCGAAACGAAAAAGCTCTTTGGGTTAAAAAAATAGCAGATAGAAAAGAAATGCCCATTTCTTATATTTCTTATAAAAAATATTTAAAAGAAACCGAAGCCAAAAACAAATACTTTGATAGTATTTTAAAATTTCAAAACAATTTAACTTTTTACTCAAACTTAATTACTCAGGATAATAAGGAAAAAGAAAAATCGCTTAAAGCTAAAAATGATGAATGGTTTAAAAAGTTAAATGAAGATTTTATGCTTAACGAAGCATTAAATGCTTTAAAAGATATTAAATAATTTGTTGGTTTACTTTAAATGAAACAAACAATTATAAAATTGATGAAAAAACCGCTGGGCTTTTTATCAATTTCTTTAATTTTCTTATCATTTGTAGTTAGTATTTTTTGTTTTCAATTTGCAACAGACAATACCAAAGATGCAAACCAAATGAATGTTGCGTTGGCTAATAAATCTATCGGAAGTTGTATTTGGGTTATAAAGGTTCCTTTGTTTATTAAAGAAAAAAAAATAAATTATTTAGAAGAATTTTTTTTTGGAAAACAAATGGTAAGTAAAGAAATTCCTATTAAATCATTCCAAATAAAAGATAAATTCATATTATTTAAAACTAAGAATTCTAATGAAGCTATTGTAGAAAATAGAATTGAGTTAAAACCATTTTTAGCCAAAGGAATTTCTATTTCAGAAATAAAGCAAAAATACATTTATAAAAAAATATTTTACTTAGGAACAGATAAATTTGGAAGAGATTATTATTCTAGGTTAATGATTGGAACTAGGTTTTCATTTCTAATAGGTTTTTTCTCAGTTTTAATTTCCTTGGTTATAGGGATATTTTTTGGAGCATTGGGCGGATATTATAAAGGAAAAACAGATGCTATTATAATGTTAATTATTAATATTGTGTGGTCTATTCCTAGTATGTTACTTGTAATTGCAATAACCATTATTTTAGGAAAAGGATATTGGCAAATATTTTTGGCAGTTGGTTTAACCATGTGGGTAGATGTTGCCAGGCTTGTGCGGGGGCAGTTTTTATCTTTTAGAGAAAAAGAATTTGTTGAATCTGCCAGAGCACTAGGGTTTTCTGATTTAAGAATTATAATAAAAGAAATACTACCCAACATAACCTCGTCAATTATAGTTATTTCTTCCGCCAACTTTGCTTCAGCAATTCTTATTGAAAGTGGATTAAGTTTTTTAGGAATTGGAATTCAGCCACCCACTCCATCCTGGGGTAATATAATGAGAGAGCATTACTCTCAAATTATGTTTGGGCATCAACATTTAGCCATATTACCAGGTATTTTAATTATGGTTTTAGTTTTGGCATTTACAATTTTTGGCAACGAACTTAGAGATGCTTTAGATGTAAATTATCGCTAATTTTTAGAAATTTTAAACTTTTAACCAAAATATCAATCTAAATAATGTTATTTTTACTACTTAATAAAAAATTAAATATAATACTATGAAAAACTTAAAAACAAGTTTAACCGCCTTATGCGTTGGGTTATTAATTACTTCTTGTGTACCTAAAAAGAAATTTGAAGAAACGCAAGCAGAGTTAACAAAAACGTACTCTAATTTAACTATGTGTAATAGCGAATTATCTGCAACTAAAGAACAGCTTGCTGCTGCTAGAGCAACTATTTTGGGTAACAAAGAATTAGGTGCTTCCAATTCAGAAAACACAGCTTCTTTAAAAAGTGCTTTAGAAAGATGTTTAGCTAACCAAAATACTGGTGGACAGAATATCAGCAAATTAGTTGATGAAATAAAATCTTCTAATTCTTATATTAAAAGATTAGTTGCTGCCAATTCTAAAAATGATTCTTTAAATAAAGCTTTATCAGATAAATTAACAAGATCTTTAGGTTCAAGCGGCACAGAAGATATTGAAATAAAAGTTAAAAAAGCAGCTGTATTTATATCTTTATCAGATAAAATGTTGTACCGTTCTGGCGATTATAACTTAAATAGTTCGGCTAATGCAGTTCTTGCTAAAATTGCTAAAATTATAAATGATTATAGTAATTATGACGTTCAGGTTGTAGGGCATACAGACACACAGGATATATCTACTAAAGCAGTTAAAGACAACTGGGAATTAAGTACTTTAAGATCTCTTTCTGTGGTTAGAGCTTTACAAAACGATCATGGTGTAAGTCCGGCCAGGTTATTAGCTGCAGGTCATGGGCAATATGTTCCAAAGGCATCTAACGGAAATGTAGAAGGTAGAAGTATTAATAGAAGAACAGAAATTATTATACTTCCAAACCTAGAAGAATTTATGAAGTTATTAGATAAAAACATTCAAAATTCTAATTAAAAAACTATTTAATATACTTGCTGTATAAATTTAGTAATAAAAAAAGCCGCTTTTAAAGCGGCTTTTTTTATTATTTAAGAACAGATAGTTGGAAAATAACAATTAACCTTATTTGGTGAAGTTATAGTTTAAACCTACTCCCAAAATTTGTCTTGTTTGTAATCCTCTAAATGCATTGTCGTCATAAATCATTTGAAAGGTAAAAGAAGTAGCTAGGTATTTATTAATTTTCATGTTAATTAAAGCAGTATAATCTAAATCTACATTTTCTGGTTTTTCTAAATAATTAGAATATAATGCTAATGAGTTTTTAATTGAAATATTTTCCATTAAATTAAATTCGTAAAATGCACTTGCAAAAAAACCAAGTTCGTATCTAAGAGACTCGTTTGCTTTTACCCCAAATACATCTATCATATTGTTAGGGATAGGGTTAGATAAGGCATCGAAAGTATATATTTTTTGAGAAATGATAGTCATTTTAGAAGTTACCGGAGCTAGATTAAAGAATAATTTGTCAGATTTTTTCCACATAAATCCCGGACCAAAAGTTAAATAACCAGGAGCTAAAAAGGTTGAGGTTCTAAATTTATCATTCGGATCTTTTGCTAAATTAAAACCATCTGTAAATTGAGTTCTAAAGTTACCAAAGAAAGTGTAACTCCAATTTTTAGAAGCTTGTTTACCAATAATACTGTTTAATTCTATTCTATCATCTGTTTTAACCGTTTTTTGACCTTCGTTTTGACTTAATCCGTAGCCTAAAATAATTTTATTATCCCAAAGCCAAGTATTTTTTTTGTAATTAAAGTCGTAATTGATTCCAGAAATAAATGAAATATTGTTGTTTCCACCAGCAAACCAATTGTTAAAAGTAGATTGATTGGCAGAAAAATTAAATACTCCTGTAGTTTTCCAGTTTTTAATTTTAACAGAATCTTTTTTAGGTACTTCAGCTTTAATTAAATCTAAATTAGCTTCTACGGTAGAAATACCTTCTGTGGTTTGTGCTGTTAATAAATTTAATTGTAAGAAAATACTTACAATTAATAGTAATTTGTTCATCATGATTTATAAATTTTGGTAAAAGTATAACTTTTTTTAAAGAAATGTAAATTAAATTCTTCAATTAAAAAGTATTTGGGTTTGGTAAAAAAAAGTCTTTGGTCTTTTAACGGTTAGTTTAACAAGATTTTTTTAAAATTAAAAATCATAAATATCAATAGTTATAGATTAAAATTATCTAATAATAAGAAAAAAATATAATTTATGAATCACAGATAATTTAAATTGTTTGTTATTACTGTGTGATTATTTAAAATAAAAACCCTATGAACCCACTTTATCATTTCACTAAACAATCTTTGGTTAAATTGTTTATGTTTTTTTGTCTGCTATTTCAGTTTACGCCCAACCTAAATGCGCAATTAGCAAAGGGACACTCTAAATTCTTTGGCACTACTTTTGGTGATAGAGATTCTATTTTTTTAAAATATTGGAACCAAGCCACACCAGAAAATTCATCAAAATGGGAAACGGTAGAAGGTGAAAGAAATAAAATGAATTGGGCAGAATTAGATTCTATTTATGCGTTTTCTAAAAAAAATAACATTAAAATAAAGGGACATACATTTATTTGGGGGTACCAATATCCTAAATGGATGGATTCACTATCTCCCGAGGAACAAAAAAAAGAAGTTGAAGAGTGGATGGCTTTATATGCACAAAGATACCCAGACATTTGGGCCATTGATATACTAAATGAACCCACCCACGCCCCTCCACCATTTAAAGACGCTATTGGAGGTGATGGAGAAACTGGATACGATTGGGTAATATGGTCTTTTAAGAAAGCTAGAGAATTAATGCCAAATACAAAACTACTAATAAATGAATATGGTGAGTCGTCATATAAAACAAGAAAAGAGTATAAAAAAAATAATTTCTTTATTAAAAGAAAGAGGTTTAATAGACGGTATAGGCTTACAGTGCCATGATTTTGATTTACAAAACATGAATGGCAAACAAATGAAAATTGTTTTAGATGATTATGCTACATTAGGGCTTGATATTTATATTTCTGAATTAGATATTTCTACTAGCACCTCTAATAATATTGTATTAGAAGAACATCAACTAAAAAAATATCAAGATTTGTTTCCAGTAATGTGGGAGCACC
>JBGSBU010000052.1:0-9218 GCA_041730375.1 Solirubrobacteraceae bacterium | reverse complement strand
TTGTTCCATCAAAACTAACATCACCACTCATTACAAATGTTTGTTTTAACTCCGCATCAAAAGATTGGTTAATTCTTCTTCTAACCCCAATCGCTGCTTGACCAAAATAACTTCTTTTAAACATTTTAGCGTCATCCACCGGACCATTAAAAGATGGATTATTAGAAACTGTTCCACGATTAGAATCATCATGATTATATCCAAGCGTACCTATACCTCCATAAGCGTGTAATGCCCATTTATAATAATCAGCTTTTACTAAGCTTGCTTTTCTACCTAGTGCAGATAGATTAACATCACCCATTAAAGCTAAAGAATGATAATTAGTTATTGCATAGGTATTTTGGAAGGATCCTGGAGAATATTGTTTAGTAACACCATAACTTCCTAATAATTGAATACCAATAGCATGGTTAATGTTTTTGGTTACACCTAATTGAATATCATATGTTTTTCCAATGTCTGTAACAAAATCCGATTCTAAAAAAGAGCCATAAACCAAAGGCTGACCAATAAAAGCTTGAACGCTCCAAGACCTAAGTTTTGGTTGCTTTGTATTATTAACCGGATTTTTTTGTGTAACAGTTGAGTCGACTTTTACCATTTGTGTAACAATTGAATCGGTTTTTACCATCTTGTCTGCTTCTTGACCTTTAATTGTAACAGTCAATACTGAAAACCAAAAGGCAAATAACGCTAATTGTAGTTGAGTTATTTTCATAAAATATGTTTTTATATTATTTTTTTACCACACAAATATAATATTTTGTTTAACATTATTGGTTATTTAACCAATTTATATTAAAAAAAAATCTTTCATTTATTTTTAAGTGGGGAATGTTTAACTGTTTTGAAATAAAATTAATGTTTTCAAATTTTAAAATATCAATATCAATTGGCCTATCTTGATAAAGCGTGGAGTCTTTAACTTTAAGATCTCTTCCTAATTGTTTTTCTATTTGTTTTGTTTTTTTTAATAATTCTGAAGGATTAAGTTTTGTCTCTATTATAATTATTATGTTTAAAAAATTATTGGGCGACAAAAATCCGTAGGGTTCTGTTTCTACCATTTTAGATCGGTATATTACCTTACCCACTACTAGTGCTAGCTCTTCTATTGCTTTTTGAATATTATCTTCTCTGCTACCAAGGTTAGCTCCTAATGCTAATTCTACTTTAAAATTCATGAAAACAGGTTATATTTGATTATAAAAATACTTATAAACACCTTTCCTTATAATGTTAATAGAAAGTCTTAAAAACCCAAAAATAAAAAAATTACTTCTACTTGAAGCTAAAAAGAAAGAAAGAAAGACGCAAAACCTATTTGTTGTTGAAGGCTTACAAGAAAATTATTGGGCCTTGGAGGCTGGTTTTTTGGCTAAAGAATTTTTTATTTACCCTGATATTTTTCAAAACAAAATAAAACTGCCCGAAGATGTTTTAAAAAATTTTATTTCTAAAACTCTCTTCGAAAAAATATCCTACAGAGAAACATCGGGTGGTATAATTGGCTTATACGAATCAAAATACATTACAATAGATGAAATTAAATTTATAAACACCCAGCCCTTAATTGTAGTGGTAGATGCTATAGAAAAGCCTGGCAACCTTGGTGCTATTTTAAGAAGTGCTGAAGCCTCTAATGTAGATGCTGTTATTTTATCTGATTCTTTATTAGATATTTATAACTCTAACGTGGTAAGGGCTAGTGTAGGGGCCTTATTTCTTAATCAGGTTGTAATTGAAACTTCAGAAAAAGTTCAAAGTTGGTTAAAAAAACACCAAATTACCTCTTATGCTACTTATCTAAATAATTCTTCTAAATCTATTTATAATTTTGATTTAAAAAAGCCCACTGCTTTTGTTTTTGGAACAGAGTCTACCGGACTATCTGAATCTTGGTTAAGTTTTTGCGACCAAAAAATAATTATACCAATGAGTGGAAAAATAGATTCTTTAAATGTAAGTAATGCTACGACCATCTGTTTGTTCGAGGCAAATAGGCAAAGAAATTATGCCAACTAAGTGTTTTTAAACATTAAATCTAAAGTGTATAATATCGCCGTCTTGTACAATGTATTCTTTGCCTTCTATAGATAGTTTACCCGATTCTTTTACTTTTGCTTCGGAGCCGTATAAAGTATAATCATCAAATTTAATTACCTCAGCTCTAATAAATCCTTTTTCAAAATCGGTATGTATTACACCTGCTGTTTGAGGGGCAGTCCAACCTTTCTGAAATGTCCAAGCACGAACCTCTTTAACGCCTGCTGTAAAATAGGTTTGTAATTTTAATAGAGAATAGGCTTGTCTAATTAATCTATTTACACCGGGTTCGTCTAATCCTAATTCATCTAAAAAAAGTTTTCTTTCTTCGAATGTTTCAAGTTCCATTATTTCCGATTCTATTTTTGCTGCTAAAACCAAATATTCTGCTTTTTCGTTTTTTATTGCTTCTTTTATTAGGGCAAGATGTTTGTTTTCTTTTATTACAGAGCCTTCATCAACATTAAAAACATACAAAACGGGCTTTGCAGTTATTAGCATTAACTCTTCTATTATTTTTAAATCGTCTTCGTTTTCAATTATTAGTTCTCTAGCATTTTTGCCTGTTTCTAAATGTTTTTTTATTTCCTCTAAAACTTCGATTGCTCTTAATTCTTCTTTAGAAGGGGATTTAGACTTTTTTTTGGCTTTATCTAAACTTTTCTCTACTATTTCTAAATCTTTTATTTGAAGTTCTAGGTCTATTATTTCTTTATCTCTAACTGGGTTTATGCTTTGTTCAACATGTGTAATATTGTCATCATCAAAACACCTAATAACATGTATAATTGCATTTGTTTCTTTAATATTAGCCAAAAATTGGTTGCCTAATCCTTCTCCTTTACTGGCTCCTTTAACCAACCCAGCAATATCAATTATTTGAACGACTGCTGGTATCACCTTTTCTGGTTTTATGAGCTCTTCAAGCCTATAGAGCCTTTTATCTGGAACCTGTATGGTTCCTAAGTTAGGTTCTATTGTGCAAAAAGGATAATTTGCAGACTGTGCTTTTGCATTAGACAAACAATTAAATAAGGTAGATTTACCAACATTTGGTAAACCAACAATTCCACATTTCATAGATTTCTTTGTAAATTAGGGTAAAGTGATACGTTTTTTTGTGTAATCAATTGTAGATTATATGTTTGTTTTTGTTAATATTTTAATAGAATCTGACAATTTATTTTTTAATTCAAATCTGGGAACTATAAAATCTATAAACCCTTTTTCTAATAAAAATTCTGATGATTGAAACCCTTCTGGTAAATCTTTACCTATGGTTTCTTTTATAACTCTTGGACCAGCAAAACCTATTAAAGAATTTGGTTCTGCAATAACTAAATCGCCCACTGTACCAAAAGAAGCAGAAACCCCGCCAAAAGTAGGGTCTGTTAATACGGAAATATAAGGAAGACCAACATCTGATAAATGCCCTAGTTTTATTTGAACTTTGGCTAGCTGCATTAGTGAAATTGCTGCTTCTTGCATTCTTGCTCCACCAGATTTACATATTATAATAAAAGGTAATTTATTTTCTATGCTAAAATCAACCGCTCTACTAATTTTTTCTCCAAGAACAGAGCCCATTGATCCGCCAATGAAAGAAAAGTCCATTACACAAACCATTGTGTCTATATTATTTATTTTTCCATAGCAGGTTCTTATAGCGTCTTTTAAATTTGTCTTCTCATAGGCATCTTTTAGTCTATCAATATATTTTTTGGTATCAGAAAAGTTTAAGGGATCTTTACTTACAACATTTTCGTTTATTTCTATGAATTTATTGTCATCAAAAAGTATTTCGTAGTACTCTTTGCTCCCAATTCTAACATGGAAACCATCTGAAGGGCTTACATAACAATTATTCTTTAGTTCTTCTGTTTCAATAATAACACCCGCAGTAGTTTTATACCAAGCACCCTCTGGTGCATCTTTTTTACTTTCTGTTGGTGTTGTAATGTTTTTTTCTTTTCTTCTAAACCAAACCATACTATTGAGCCAATCTATTAATGTTATTTAAATCTTCAAAAGCCTGTTTAAGCCTTAGTTTAAACTCATTTTCACCCTCCCTTAACCAAACTCTTGGGTCGTATTTTTTCTTATTTGGTTTGTCTTGACCTTCTGGATTTCCAATTTGAGAATTTAAATACTTGTTGTTTGTATCCATGTATTTTTTTATACCATGCATAAAAGCAAATTGTAAATCTGTGTCTATATTCATTTTAACAACACCATAACCAATCGCTTCTCTTATTTCTTCTAAAGAAGAACCAGAACCTCCATGGAAAACAAAATCTATAGGATTATTAACGGCTCCTGTTTTTTCTTGAACATATTTTTGAGAATTATCTAAAATTTTAGGCGTTAGCAATACATTTCCTGGCTTATAAACGCCATGAACGTTTCCAAATGCTGCCGCAATAGTAAATCTAGGGCTTATTTTTAATAGATTTTCATAAGCATAAAAAACTTCTTCGGGCTGGGTATATAATTTAGAGCTATCTATATTAGAATTATCCACACCATCTTCTTCGCCACCTGTTACGCCTAATTCAATTTCAAGCGTCATTTCAACTTTTGCCATTCTTTTAAAATAAGCTACACAGGTTGCTATGTTGTCTTCAATCTTTTCTTCTGAAAGATCTAACATGTGGGAACTATAAAGCGATTTTCCGTGAACTTTATAATGCTCTTCGTTTGCATCCATTAATCCATCAATCCATTGAATTAGATTTCTAGCACAATGGTCTGTGTGGAGAATTACAGTTGCTCCGTATGCCCCTGCAAGAGCGTGGATGTGTTTAGCTCCAGCAATAGAACCTGCAATTGCAGCCTTCTGATTTTCATTTTTTAATCCCTTGCCCGCATTAAATACTCCACCTCCGTTTGAAAACTGAATAATTACTGGCGAATTTACCTCGGCGGCTGTTTCAAGAACTGCATTTATTGTGTTTGAACCTACTACATTTACTGCTGGTAGAGCGTATTTATTATTTTTTGCATCTGCAAAAATTTCTTGTACAAGTGATCCGGTAGCCACGCCGGCAGGAAATTTTCTATTCATTTTAAATTATTTTTTAACTTAATTGTAGTTAGCAAATATATAAATTATATACTTACAACTAAAACGGATAGTTAATACTAAAATTAAGTGTTGTTTTGTTTAAATTAATTCTATCGTTATCTACGTTCCATTTTGAAATTTTTTGTATGGCTGGATCGTGCAGTTTATAAGCCCAATCAAATCTTAGAATAAAATAATTTAAATCGTATCTAATGCCAATGCCCGGACCAATTCCTAGTTGATTATAAAAGTTATTTATACTAAATGTGGTGTCTTCATTAGGGGTGTTGTTATTTAATGTCCAAATGTTTCCAGCATCGACAAAAAGTGCACCATTAAATTTATTAGAAAGTTTAAACCTGTATTCTAAATTAGTAGTTAATTTTAAATCGCCAATGGCAAATTGGCCTTGGTTAGGAGATTTATCTGCAACACCTAAAGAATAGGCTCTCCATGCCCTAACATCGTTAGAGCCTCCAGCGTAATAGGTTTTTTCGAACGGATTAAAATTTAGGTTTCCATAAGGGATAGATGCTCCAAAATAAGTTCTAAATATTAATTGTTGGTTTATGTTTAGGTTCCATTTGGCCCTAAAATCTAGGTCAAATTTAACATATTGAGAGTAGGTTACGCCAAAAACAGATTTGCTTCCGTTTAAATCTTTGCTTAAATTAAATGTTTTGTCTAATAAACCCAGCATATTTCCGCCTGTTTCTACTTTTCCCGAAAAATAAATGGGTGTTTTTAAGTATTTATTATCATACTCGTTGTATAAAAATTCATACGAAAAAAAACTAAATAATACATCTTGAGTTATTCTTTGGTATCTAAAACTTAGGTTTCTAAATTTATTTATCTCTTCTTGAGATAGTGTCTGAACAAAATTTGGATTATTATCTAAAACCTCTTTAATAACCTCGGCGGTGTTGTAATTTCTTTCTGTAAAAATATTGTTGTATAGGTTATTGTTACCAAATGTATTTATGGTGTATTGGCTAAATAAACTCCCTAAATCATTAAACAAAGTTGCGTCTGAGGTAAATATGTTTAAATAGTTTGAGGCACCAACATTTCTTATTAATTTAATACCAAAGGGTGTTAAAATATTCTTGATTGTGTTATTTTTGCTTAAATAATATTCTACCGAGCCCGAAAAATCTATTCTATCTAATCCAATGTTTTTAACGGAACTTGCCCCTAGGTTTATATGCGATTTTGGGTTATACGGCTTTAAAAAATCGCTTTTTGCTAGAAAAGGAAAACTTATGTAAGGGAAAATAAGTCTTGATTGAAAAAAAACTTGGTAGGCATTAAAAAATTCTGTGTTGGTTAAATTATTTTGCTGTACGGTTCCCGCCGTTCCTTTAACAGAAAATCTAATTGATTCTCCTCTTTTAAAAATATTTCTCCTAGAAAAAGAGATTCCGGGTGATAAACCAACCGAAAATAACTCTGAATAAGAACTCTCTAAAAATAATTCTACATAATTTTTTTTCTTTTTAGAAAGTCTAATATTAGCAATTAATAAACTGTCTGAGTTTTCTTTTTTATTTACCTCAAAAGATTCTAAGTTAAAATAATCTAATTCAAGAATATTTCTTCTAGAATTTGCTACTTCTTCTTCTTTATAAAGTTTATCTTTTTGAATTAAAACAGAATAAATATAGGCCTCGGGCTTATAAGATGAGTCTCCATCTAAATAAAGGTTATAGCCTTTATAAACTTCTGGTGTATTGTTTTCTTGGTTTTGACTAAAAATATTTATTTGATCATAATAGTATTTTTGATCTTTTTTTGTTTTGTTTTTGGGCGATATTTTAAGCAAAAGATTAATTTTTTTTGTTCCATCAGAAATAGTATCTGCATAAAAATTAATTTGTTGCGGGTCTTCATCAAATTTAAAATACCCGTTATTTTTAAAAAAACCGCCTACTCTTTCTCTTTCTTTGGTTATGTTGTTTAAATCGTACCTATCATTTTTTCTGATTAACGAATTTTCTTTTATTTTAGTTTCATATAACTTATTTTGAAGCGAGTCTTTTATTTGAACCAGAAAATTATTTATTTTAAATGGCTCTCCCAAATCAATGTCGTAAAAAACATTAGATTTTTTTAAGTCATTATTTTCTATAAGCCTATTGCTAACCTTGGTATTTAAAAACCCTTTATTTTTTAGGTTTTGTTGAATGTTTTTTGTACTAATTGCTATAAGAGCAGTATCTAATATAACTGGTTTTTTACCATATTTATAAAGCATTTTATTTACCCAATTCTTTCTTCCTGCTTTTTGGGGTAAATTGTATTTTACATATAAACTATCTAACGATTTTTGGACTTTTAATTTGGTGGATAGTTTATTATAATCATCTAAAACTGGAACCAAATTTTTAGGCACCATATTAAAAACCATTAACTGAAATGGAATAAAAAATAATATTTTATTATTTGGCTTTTGTTTGGTGTAAGAAATTATTTGTACTTTATTAAACTTATTTTTTTTAAAAGTATATTTATTACTTACCAATAGTTTTTTGCCTTCAGGAATATTTTTACTTAGGTTACAGCTATAAATAATTAAAAAAAAACTTAAAATTGTACTTTTAAGGATTAAAGGCTTAAAAAAATTCTTCATTTATATAATTATGCTAACATCAAATTTAATTAAATATATAACTAGTTTAAACCAAAAAAAATATAGAATCAAATATAATTCATTTATTGTTGATGGCATAAAAGTGGTTTTAGAGCTATTAGAAAGCGATTACGAAATAGAATATTTGTTTTATACAACAGAACAGCCTGATTTAAATTTAAAAAAATATAACAGTATTTTAATTACCGAAGCAGAATTAAAAAAAATAAGCAATCTCTCTACGCCAAATCAAATGTTAGCTATATGCAAAATAAAGCCGCCTAAAAAAATAGAAAACATAGCAAACAAATTATCTATTGTTTTAGATGATATAAACGATCCGGGTAACTTGGGTACCATTATTAGACTGGCCAATTGGTTTGGTATAGAAAATATTATTTGTAGCAATAATTCTGTTGATTTATATAATCCAAAAGTAATTCAATCTACAAAAGGTTCTTTTTTAAGAGTTAATCTAATTTATACCTCTTTAGAGGATTTTTTATCTGGTTATTCAGAAGAGATTTAAGGCACCTATATGGAGGGCGAAGCTATTTATGAGGTTAATTTTTCTTCGAGCGGTTTACTTGTTTTTGGTAATGAGGCAAACGGAATATCAAACGAACTAGAAAAATACATAACTAAAAAAATAACCATACCAAGAGCTTCTACAAAAGCAGATGTAAATAGCTTAAATATAGCCATGTCTGCTGCAATTATTTTAGGTGAGGTATCTCGCAAGTAAATTTTCTTACAAATTAAACAAGCTATATTATGTTAGTCTTTTGTAATTTTGTGTAACCGCAGCTTTATTTCTTTCAATTATTCAAAAAAAATAAAAATGATTCAATCCACCTATACAGAAGATCAAATTAAAACCCTTGATTGGAAAGAACACATACGTGCTAGGCCAGGTATGTATATTGGTAAACTGGGCGATGGCTCATCATCAGATGATGGTATTTACATTCTATTAAAAGAAATTGTAGATAACTCTATTGATGAATATGTTATGGGGATTGGAAAAAAAATTGAAATTACCCTTGTTGATGATTCTTTAACTGTAAGAGATTATGGCCGAGGAATTCCATTAGGCAAGATGATTGATGCTGTTTCTAAAATGAATACCGGGGGAAAATACGACTCTACTGCTTTTAAAAAATCTGTGGGTCTAAATGGTGTGGGTACAAAAGCCGTAAATGCACTTTCTTGTTTCATGAAAGTACAATCTACCAGAGAAAAAAAAACTAAAATTGCTGAATTTAATAAAGGAATTCTGTTAAACGATTTTCCAGAAGAAATAACCAAAGAACCCAACGGAACCACAATAGTTTTTACACCCGACAAAGATATTTTTCTTCATTTTAAATTCCGAACAGAGTATATAGAAAAAATGATTCGGAATTATGTTTATTTAAATCCTGGATTAAGAATTATTTTTAACGGAATAGAATATTTTTCTGAAAACGGACT
>JBGSBU010000051.1:0-9318 GCA_041730375.1 Solirubrobacteraceae bacterium | reverse complement strand
AAAGAGGATAAAATTACCGTTTTATTAACTTTTTTTTGATGCGTTAAAACCTCTAATGCTGTTTTTATAGAGTGTAAATCAGAGTGATAACCATCGTTAATAATTAAACAATTATTAATTCCTTCAGTAATTTCTAATCGCATTTCAACCGGTGTAAGCTTATTAAAGTCATCAATAAACTCGGTTAGGTTTAAATTTAATGCAACCAAAGTAGCAAAAACAGTACAGCTATTTTCTATAGAGGCATTGTCAGTAAAAGGAATTTTGATTGAATAGTGAGTCTCTTTGTAAGAAAAAACCAAAAAAGTACAATCGTTTTTTATAGAGATTTTTATAATTTTAATACTTGCATTTTCTTCACTTCCCCAACTAATTATTTTTATGTTAGGATATTTTGTATTTATTTTATTTAAAACAAGGGCATTGTTTGTGTTGGTAACAATTGCCGTGCAATTAGAAAATAATTTTATTTTTTCGTCTATTAACTCTTCTTTATTTTTAAAATTTTGAATATGAGCGTTTGTAATATTGCATAAAACACCAATAGTAGGCTGAATAATAGCTTCTAAAACAGCCATTTCATTTGGTTGGGAAATTCCCGCCTCAAACACACCATATTCGTTATTTTTTTGAATGCCCAAAACAGACAAAGGAACACCAATCTGAGAGTTATAGCTCTTAGGGCTTTTAACAATGCTTTTATGATGAGATAAGAGTTGGCTTATCCACTCTTTAACAACCGTTTTACCGTGACTACCAGTAATGCCAAGAGAAATTATATTGTGCGTTTTTCTATGGTATTTTGCCATTTCTTGCAGGGCAATTAAACAACTAGGAACTAAAATAAAATTAGAGTCCTCCAAAATGTTTAATGGTAAAGACTCTACTAAAAAGTTTCTAATACCTTTTTTATAAGCAACCTCAATATAATCGTGTCCATTTCTTTTTACGCCTTTTAAAGCAATAAAAAGCGATTTTTTTGCATGAAAAAAAGATCTTGTATCAATAACAAGCTCTTCAATTAAACCAGAGTTAGAAAAATGCTCTACTCCATTAACAATTTTGCTTAATTCTTGAACTGAATATTGCATTTTTTGTTTTTAATAAGTTACAAGTTTAAACAAAGCTAAATAATATTTTGATTCATGATTCTATTTAATAAAGAGGGATTTGTTAAAGTTAAAATAGGCTATAAAAGTTGCTTAAAAAAAGCAAACCGCCTTAAAAAATATACAAAACACCAACTTAAAAAAAGAGAACCAAAAAAAACACATAAAAATTTAAATACAATAGGCAAAGAAAAGTTTAAAAGTATAAATTGAAGCCAGGTAATAAAAGCATAATGAATTAAATAAATACCAAAAGCGCAAGAAGAAAGGTTTGTTAAAGTTTTTATTGGAGTATGTATAGTTAGTTTAAAAATAGCTAAAAAACAAAAAATTATTGACAGGCAAGATAATACAAAAAGCAGATTAAAAATTAACAAACCATAGGTGTTGCTTAAAAATGTGCTGTTTATAATTTCCCAAAAATTAAAACCAAATAATACTGTTATAAAAAAAGACAATAAACAAAAGAACAACCAAAAAGTCCATTTAATAGCAAGCAATTTTTTATTAGTGTAAAAATATTTTTCCCAATTACCCGATCCTAAAAAGCACCCAAAAATATAAATAGAAAAGTAAAGTAAAATTCTGTTAACTTGAAAATCAAATGGACCAATTCCCAACCATTTATAATGCCCAAAATATAAGCTTAAAGGGATAAAAGCAAGACATAAATAAAAATAGAGTGAAATAAATAACTTTAAAGGACTTTTAGAATAGTTAAAAATTTTGTGTGAAATAGAAGAATACAAATTTAAAGGAATAAATATACTAATTGCATTAAAAACTAGTAGAACCCAAAGAAACCAAGGAGGGCCAATAGGCCAATCTTGGTTTAATAAAAAATCTTTTAAATAATCAATAATATTTAAGCTATGATGACTTAAATAAAAAGAAGGAAAAAAAGCCAGAGGTAATATTATAGAAACACCTAATAAAAATGGGATTCCTAATCGTTTTAATCTATCAATTAAAAATAGCTTAGGCCCTTTTAATTGAAGGTTTTTATAAACAAATAAACCGCTAATAAAAAACATCAACGACATAAAAAAAATGTCATTAAAATGGGCAAAAATATCCATGCCTATCCAACGAAAGCGATCTACTATTGGATGCGTAGATAAGCTATAGGTTTTGGTGTTAAAGTAGGCGTATGTTGTATAGGCAAGAGAAGAATGGTAAGCAACCACTAAAACGGTTATAAACGAACGCATATAATCTAGCCATAAAGCTCTTGATTGGGTCATTTAACAATTTAGATTAATAAATTAATCCTCCACCTCAACAACGGGAGCGTCTACCGCATTTTTTATAACAGATGCCACGCCGTTATCTCTAGAAGCGGCAGTTTCATACATTTCGCTTTTACCAATAATTTGTCCGTTTGTTGCGGTAAGATTAAAAAAAAACTTATCGTTTGTTGCTATTTTTTTATCAAACCTATTTTCGTCTTGTGTATTTTTACGAACAGATTCTATTCCATTCAAACAGCCAGCTTTAGAAGAATAACCTTCACTCGTTAGTATAATTTGCCCGTTAGAAGCCTTTAAGTTAAACTGAAATTCTCCGTTTTTTCTGGTTTTTAATTCAAATTTTCCCATGTGTTAAATAGATTAAAATTTATAGTATAGTTACTGTATACATTAAAGATAAACAACTTATTATTTTTATAATAAGTTATTAAGCAATATTTTTACAAAAACCATTATTAGTTAAGTTTAAATGAAAGGTAAACTATACATAGTTCCTACTCCAATTGGAAATTTAGAAGATATTACATTTAGAGCCATAAGAACACTTAAAGAAGTTGATTTGATTTTAGCTGAAGACACAAGAACAAGCGGAAAATTACTTTTTTATTATAGCATTCAAACCTTAATGCAGCCCTATCATATGCATAACGAGCACTTTTTAACAGAAAAATTTGTTGCGCAAATAAAAAACGGATCAAACATAGCCATAATTAGCGATGCAGGAACGCCAGGTATATCAGATCCATCTTATTTGATAGTTAAAGCTTGTGTTCAAAACCAAATAGAGGTTGAATGCCTACCTGGTGCAACGGCTTTTGTTCCGGCATTGGTTGTTTCTGGATTTCCAATCAATCAGTTTTTATTTGTGGGGTTTTTACCAATTAAAAAAGGCAGAAAAACTGCATTAGAAAACCTGGTTTTGCTAAACAAAACACTTGTTTTGTATGAATCTCCTCATAAAATAAAAAGAACAATAGAGGATTTAGTCTCTTATTTTGGAGAACAGACAGAAGCTGTTATTTGTAGAGAATTATCTAAAAAATTTGAAGAAATAATTAGGGGTAATTTAGCACAATTAAAAGAAACGCTAGAAACCAGAATCTTAAAGGGAGAAATAGTGGTTGTAATTGATTCTACGAATAAAAAATGAATAAATTTAAATGGGAAATTAAAAGTCCAGCCAGCATTGAAAAGATTAATCAACTATCAGAAGAAATAAATATTTCGGGCGAAATTTCTACTATCTTAATTCAGAGAGGAATAAACGATTTTAATGAAGCTAAAGCCTTTTTTAATCCGCTAATAGAGGATATTTTAGATCCTTTTTTAATGAAGGATATGCAAAAAGCTATAGCATTAATTAATAAAACCATTGAAGAGGGAAATAAAATAATTATTTATGGTGATTATGATGTGGATGGAACAACCTCTGTTGCCCTTGTTTATAGTTATTTAAAAGAATTTACCAACAAAATAGAATACTACATTCCTGATAGGCATAAAGAAGGGTATGGAATATCTACACTTGGTATAAAGTATGCAATAGACAATAATGTTTCTTTAATTATTGCGTTAGATTGTGGCATAAAAGCCATAGAAACAATAGAAATGGCAAGAAAGCACAACATAGATTTTATTGTGTGCGATCACCATAATCCAGGCGAAATTCTACCCAATGCTAATGCCATTCTAAACCCAAAACAAATAGGTTGTAATTATCCGTTTAAAGAGCTAACTGGCTGTGGAATAGGCTTTAAGCTTGTACAAGCACATAATGCCAAAAAAGGGAATTCAATAAATAATATTTTAAGCTATTTAGATTTGGTTGTGGTTAGTATTGCGGCAGATATGGTACCAATGGTTGAGGAAAATAGAACGTTGGCTTTTTATGGGTTAAAGATTTTAAATAAATCGCCAAGAATTGGATTAAAAGTTTTTATTGAAAATATAAAAAATGAGGAAATAGATATTAGTAAAATAGTTTTTTTAATTGCCCCAAAAATAAATGCAGCTGGTAGAATAAAACACGCCAAAAGCTCGGTTGATTTATTAATTTCTACCACCTATTTAGAAGCAAAAGAGATTTTAAACCAAATAGAAGCCTACAACAACACAAGAAGAAATTTAGATCAATCTATAGCTGAGGAGGCTTTAAAACAAATAGCAACAAATAACGAACAAGAAAATTATAGCACGGTTGTTTATAGCGATAATTGGAATATTGGTGTTTTAGGAATTGTAGCCTCTAGGCTTATTGAAACCTATTATCGCCCCACGTTAGTATTTGCAAAAAATGAGGGAAAATGGGTTGCCTCAGCCAGGTCTACCGCTACTTTTGATTTGTACGAAGCGCTTTCTAAATTCGAACATTTGTTTGAAAGGTATGGCGGACATAAATTTGCAGCTGGTTTAACTATTTTAGAAGAAAACCTACAAGAATTTAAAGATAAATTCGAAAAACATTTAAAAAGCACAGTTAAAAAAGAAGAAAGAACCCCTACCTTATATATAGATACAGAACTAAAACTAAATAAAATAACCTCACAATTTTTATTGGTAGTAAATAGAATTTCGCCTTTTGGTCCGTTAAATTTAAGACCCACTTTTGTTTCTAAAGAAGTTAATATAGAAGATTTGCACTGGTTAGGAAAAGATAAAAACCATTTAAAATGTAAGGTTAAAGTAGATGAAAGCAAAACATTTCAAGCAATTTATTTTAAATGTAATTTCAGTATTCAAGAATCTACAGACGCTAAATATGATATTGTATATAATATTTTAGAAAATAACTGGCAGGGAAACAAAGCGATACAATTAAATATTTTAGATATAAAAAAATCTACACTATTTGGTTAATTAAACCTTTTAAAATGTTTACAATCTAAAATTAAACACACATTTTTTAACTTATTTACCTATATGAAAAATTTTATTTTTTTAATCGCCACTGTTTTAGTTTTTAATATAAATTTAACAGCCCAAGAAAACAGTGATTTTCACGAAAGAGGAACGGAAAGAATAAATAAAGCCTTAAACATTTCTGAGGAACAACTTTCTAAGGCAAAAGAAATTCATTCTAAATACAAGCCAGATATAGATAAAATTAATGAAGAAGCTAAACCTCTGAGAGATAAAATAAAATTGCTAAGAGAAAAAAAAATAAACGAATTCGAGGCTATTTTAAACCAAGAGCAAAAAAACAAGCTAATAGAAATGAAAAGACAACATGGGGGTAAAGTACACAAGCATTAAGCTTAAATAATAGTTTATATAAACACATATATAAACGAGTTGGCTATAAAAAACTGGTAGATTTTTATTATATCTGCCAGTTTTTTTATTTAATTTAACAAAAATATAGTTTCATGAAATATTATTTATTAATTTTTTACTTTTCAATTGTTTTAAATGCGCAAGATAAAGAATCGCCTTTGTACAAAGACGATAAACAAGAAGAATGGGTAAACAATCAATTTAATACCTTAACTATTGAAGAGCGAGTTGGACAATTATTTATGATTGAAGCCTATACAAATAAAGACCAAACCCATACAGATGCTATAAAGAAGTTAATAGAAGAGGAAAATGTAGGCGGAATAATCTTTATGCAAGATAATGCTCTAGAGCAAGTTAAATTAACTAACAACTATCAAACTATAAGTAAAATTCCTTTGCTAATTTCTATTGATGCCGAGTGGGATTTAAGCATGAGGCTAAAAAATACCAATAAATTTCCGTGGGCATTAACTATTGGCGCAACCAATAACCAAGATAAATTAGCTTTTAAAGTAGGAAGAAAAATAGCAGAACATTGTAAAAGAATGGGCATTCATATAAATTTTGGTCCGGTGGTAGATATAAATACCAATCCAAATAATCCAATAATTGGTAATAGATCCTTTGGTTCCGATAAGGAAAATGTAACAACCAAAGCTATAGATTATATGCGGGGTATGCAAGAATTTGGCGTTTTGGGCAGCGCCAAACACTTTCCGGGTCATGGTGATACAGACAAAGATTCGCACCTTGCATTGCCTTTTTTAAATCACTCAGTAGAAAGATTAGAAGAAATAGAATTGTATCCGTTTAAAAAATTGATTGATGCAAAAGTAGGTGCCATTATGGTGGCGCACTTAAACGTTCCCTCTCTTGAACCGGATAATCTACCCGCAACTTTATCAAAAAAAATAGTTACAGATTTATTAAAAACTAAGCTAGGCTATAAAGGACTTATTATTACCGATGCGTTAAATATGAAGGGAGTATTAAGCAATTTAAACCCCGGAGAAATAGAGTTAAAAGCTTTTGAAGCTGGCAACGATATATTATTGTTTTCGCAAGCAGTTAAAGAAGGAAAACAAAAAATAATAGAAGCGGTTGCAAAAGATTCTATTTTTAACCAAAGACTAGAAGAAAGTGTTAAGAAAATTCTTAGGGCTAAATATTTTATGGGACTTAATAATAAACCGCAAGAAATTAAGCCAGAAAATTTATTAGATGATTTAAGCGATGCAGAAAGCAAAGCACTAACTTTTAAAATTTATGAAAAAGCAATAACGGTTTTAAAAAATGAAAAAAATAATCTTCCAATAAAGGAAATAAATAAAAAGAAATTCGCCTATGTATCTTTGGAAGAAGGCGAAAACAATGTTTTTTTCGAGTATTTAAACAAATATGCTAATTTCGATAAAATTAACATTAAATCTACAGAACAAACAAAACTGCTTTCTGGTTACGATTATGTGGTTATAAGTATTAATAAACCAACAGAATCTCCTTATAAATCTTACGTTTCGTCTGCAAATACAAAAAGCATAGTATCTGCAATAAGTAAACAAAATAATACAATTTTATGTTTATTTACCAGTCCGTATGGTTTAAATTCTTTAGATACGGCAGAAACCAAATCCGTAATAATAGCCTATGAAAATAACGAAACTACACAAACCATAGTTCCTCAGGTAATATTTGGAGCGATTGAAGCTAACGGAACCCTCCCGGTTGATGTTAATAATAAATTCATGGTTAATTCTGGTATTTATACTAAGTCCATCGGAAGATTGGGTTATGCTTTACCAGAAAATGTAGCTATAAACTCTAATATTCTTTTTAATAAAATAGATAAATTAGCAACAAACGCAATAGAAAACAAAGCCACACCAGGCATGCAGATTTTAGTGGCAAGGAATGGAAAAATAATATACGAAAAAGCGCTAGGGCACCACACCTATGAAAAAGTTAATCCAGTTAAATTAACAGATTTATATGATTTGGCTTCTGTTACAAAAGTAATTGTTACCATCCCTTTAATAATGCTAGAAGTGGATAGAAAAAACCTTTCTGTTGATGATAAACTAGGTAAAATATTGCAAAAAGCCAAAGGAACAAACAAAGAAAATATTATTTTAAAGGAAATGTTAGCACACCAAGCTGGTTTACCAGATTGGCTTGGCTTTTACAAAGAAACAGTAAACACCGCAAATGCTAAGTTATATTTAGATTATTATTCAAGAACGCCGTCTAAAGATTTTTCAATTAAAATAGCAGATAATATTTATATGTTATCTTCCATGAAAGATTCTATTTATAACAGTTTGTATAAAATTCCACTTGGTTCAAAAAAATATGTTTACAGCGACTTAGGTTATTATTTTTTAAAACAATATTTAGAAGAAAAAAATTTAAAACCTCTAGAAATTCAAGCCAAAGATAATTTTTTTGACCCTTTAGAAATGAACGCTACCGTTTTTAATCCGTTAGAAAAATTTTCTTTAGAAAACATTATTCCAACAGAAAAAGATAAATATTATAGAAACAGATTAATTCATGGATCCGTTCACGACCAAGGCGCTATTATGATGGGTGGAGTTGCCGCGCATGCTGGGTTATTTTCAACCGCTTCAGATTTAGCAAAAATGCTTTTCATGTTTTCTAATAACGGAGAATATGCGGGCAAAAAACTATTAAATAAAGAAGTAATCAATGAATTTACCTCCTATCAATTTAAAGACAACCACAACAGAAGAGGATTGGGATTCGATAAAAAACCAATTCAAAACAACAAAACAGGACCTTCAGAAGAAGGTTATGGGCATTTAGGCTATACAGGCACAAAGGTTTGGGTCGATCCAAAATACAACCTCATTTACGTGTTTTTATCCAACAGAGTTCATCCATCAGATAGTAAATTACTAAATTCTATGGGAACAAGAGAAAACATTCAACAAGCTATCTACGAAGCAATGATGGATACTACAACAAAGTAATTTTTTTATTACTTTAATTGCAAATGCTTTTAAGCTACCAACCATAAAACAAAATAGGTCGTTAATAAGGGTATAAAAATAAAACCCTTTATTTAAAATAATATAGGATAGATAAAAATGTTTGAACAAACTTTTAAAAATATAGACGACATTCTTTTTAAGGATGCAGGAGCCGACAGCGAATTAGATTATATTGGGCAAACTTCTTGGGTAATGTTTCTTCGTTATTTACATGATTTAGAACAAGACAAAGCCGACGAAGCAGGATTGCAAGGCAAAGATTACAAATACATAATTGATGAAGAATATCGTTGGCCAAATTGGGCAATGCCAAAAACTGAACAAGGTAAATTAGACATTCACAAAGCCATGACAGGGGGTTGATTTGGTGCAATTTGTTGACCACAAATTGTTTCCCTATTTGGCAGGGTTTAAGCTAAAAACAGATAACCCACAAACCATTGAATATAAAATTGGCGAAATTTTTAGCGAACTAAAAAATAAAATACAAAGCGGATACAACCTTCGTGAAATTATTGAAATGGCAGACACTTTACCTTTCCGTAGTAGCAAAGACAAACATGAACTGAGCCACTTGTACGAAACCAAAATTAAAAACATGGGCAATGCAGGGCGTAATGGTGGGCAATACTATACGCCTCGACCACTCATTAGAGCCATGATACAAGTTAT
>JBGSBU010000050.1:0-9680 GCA_041730375.1 Solirubrobacteraceae bacterium | reverse complement strand
TCAAGCAGAATTGGTAGTTGGTTCTATAAAAGTTAATCTTAATCACCACGAAAATTTAGAATATCCGTTTAATAAAAAATAAAATTATAATAATTTTCACTAATGAAATTAAAACTTTGTAAATTCTTTATTTTCACACTTTTTACTTCTAATTTATTAACATCGCAAATTATTCCTAGTTTATCATCAGAAGAAAAATATACACAACACAATAAAGGAAAATTATATGTTTATTGGGGCGGAAACAGATCTTTTTTTACCAACTCTTCATTAAGAATTAAAGGAGAAGGATATAATTTTGTTTTACACGACTTAGATTCTCATGATAGACCACAAGGTTGGACTACAGATTATATAAACCCATCAAGGTTAACTATTCCTCAAAATAATTTAAGAATAGGATATTTTATTTCTGATAAATATAATGTTTCTTTTGGACTAGATCACATGAAATATGTAATGTCTCAAAACCAACGAGCTAGAATTTCTGGAACCTATCCCTCCTCTTATGATGGGGTACAGGTTATAGATGGGATTATTGATTTATCTGATGGTAAATTTATTAGATACGAAAATACAGATGGGTTAAACTATATTAACTTAGAAGTTGCAAGAGTTCATGATTTATCTAAATATTTTGGCATTAAAAACACCGATAAATTTCAGGTTAATTTAACCGAAGGAGTTGGTTTTGGTTTATTGTTTCCAAAAACTGATGCCACATTACTTTCTAAAGCCAGGCATGATGATTATAACTTATCTGGATATGGAACCCACATAAAAGCGGGTCTTAATTTAACCTTTTTTAAACATTACTTTATTCAAGGCGAGTTAAGAGGAGGTTATATAAATATGAATGATATTAAGGTTTCTTTTGATAAAGCCGATGTAGGAAGTCAAGACTTTTTCTTTCTACAAAGACTTGTTGTTTTTGGAACGGTTTGGAAGCTTTTTTAACTTTTAAATAGCGTTAAATATCTTTTGTTAAAGATTTCACCAATTTAAATTCAGAGAAAAATTCTTTCAAAAAAACCCTAAAAATTGTGTAAAAAGGCACTGCAATAAATATTCCTATGATTCCATCTAGGTAACCACCAATCATAATTATTATAAATATTTCTAATGGGTGAGATTTTACACTTTTAGAATAGATAATGGGTTGAAGTATATAATTATCTATGATTTGTGTAATATTATAGGTAATTGCTAACCAAAAAATTTTAAATAAAATAGTATCTAAATCTAAATCTATTGAATTTAAGGAATTTAATGAAAGTCCGGTAAAAATAAAAAATCCAATAAGCGGACCAACATAAGGTATTAAATTTAGTACCGAGCATAGTAATGCAATTGTAAAAGAAAATTTAATAGTAAAAAAAGTTAGAATAGCTAAATAAATTAAAAATATTACAAATACTTGTAATAAAAGTCCAAGAAAATATCTACCTAAAAGTACATTTACTTTTTCTATAACAAATTCTGTACTTTTTTCGTGTTTAGTAGGGACTAAAGCTAAAATCATGTTTAAAAAGACCAATCTATCTTTTAAAAAAAAATAAGAAATAAAAGTTACACAAACAAGAGCAGTTGATATAGAGCTAACAGTATTTAATACATAATTTATTATGTTTTTAAAGTCTATTTTGTTTAAGTAGGTTTCAAATCTAATGGTTAAATTCTCTTTAATATAATCTGCTTTAATATTGGTTAAATACTCTAAAGTGGCTAAATTTTTATTAATTAATTTCTCTTCTATAAACGTTTTATCAATTTTTGTTAATAATTCTATTTGGTTAGAAAGCAATGGAATAAAAAAATAAACTAATAAGCCAATTATAGAAATGAATATAAAAATTACCAAACCAGCACTAAGAGAAGAGGGTAGTTTAAGTTTTGTGTTAAATAAAATTACAATAGGTCTTCCAATAAGCGAAACAATTGCAGCTATTAAAATATAAACAAGCAAGGAACTAATTTTCCAGAGTATAAAAAAAATAATTCCAAATCCAATTAGTGTAAAAATAGACTTTAAAATTCCTTTTGCTATAATGTTTTCATTCATTTGTTTTTTCAATTTTTAGTGCGAGTCTGGTTGGTGAAATAGGATTAAATAGTTGGGTATTTATAAAAGTTTTTTCTGCTTCTTCGTTTATATAATCTAGTTTTTCTAACTTATATTTATTTACCCCAATTAAAATATTTTTGTTGTTGTTAAAAAGATCAAATTCTTTTTGGTTACTGTCTTCTACCATTTTTTGAATGCTACCAGTTTTCATACCAATAATTAATCCACCACTTTTTTCTATTTCTCTAAATAAAGCAGATGACTTTTCAATCAATTCATCTGTAATACTTTCTACATAGTAATTTCCAGCAATTGGATCTAAAAATTCGTTAAAAAAAGATTCTTGTTTTAAAATAAGTTGAATTTTATGTGCTAATTCAAAAGAAAATTCGTTTTTGTTTAAAGAAATTATTTCGTGCGAATTAATTAAAATACCATTACTACCTCCAAGAATAGCCGCACAACATTCAATACTATTTCTAATAGTATTGTTATCTTTATCTAGTTTAGATTTATTCCTAAAACTATTTTCAGTAAAAAGATAAGCTTCAGAATTAATATTTTTAGAGGCCACAAAAGAATCCCATAAAAATCTAAAAGCCCTAAGTTTAGCAATTTCAAAAAAGAAATTTCCGCCTACAGAAAAATTAAAGTAAATTCTATTTATAGCATCGTTGCCAAATTTTTCTATATACTCGTTGGCATGACAAAGTGCAATGGCTATTTGTTGTACAATATTTGCACCTGCATTTTGGAAAATTGAATTATCTACACAAATAACTTTTTTTGAATTAGAAGTATTTAAAACATTTTTTATTAGTGTTTCATCAGATTCTTGGTCTTTAAACCAATTACCAGATTTAAATAAACCGCCATAAATGTCTAGTTTAAAAAAAGCGTTTTCTGGTTCATTTAAATAATTATTAAATAAATAAGGGTTTTTACTTAATAAAATATTTTTAAAATTTTTATTGGGTTTATTTTGTTCTAAATCTATTACTAAGCCATCAACTTCATTTAAATTTAATAAATCTTGGTTAGTAATTTCTGTAAAAACGTCCCATCCTTTTTGAGTTTTGTTTAATGTAAAGTTTTTTACTTCACTTACTTCAGTGGTATAAAAAGGATTAATTTTAATACCCTCTAGGGTTTCATAAACAAGGGTTTCGTTATAATCTAAGCCTTTTAACTCTTTAATTATTGTATTTTGCCAATCTGAATGATTACTTTGATTGAAAGATGAAAATAATTTATTCATTCTTCTATTTTTTTTGATTCAATTATAAATAAATCTTCATTATTTTTTTTAAAATAGTATAGTTCTCTAGCTATTCTTTCAATTTCAGATGGATATTTAACTAAAACATTATATTCTTTTGCTTCTTTTTTTATTGTTTCTTTTAAATATTTTTTTTCTAAATTAACTTTTTTTAACTCTTTACTTAATTGATAGTGAGTGATTAGACAATTTGTATCAAAAAAAGCCATCCATACAATAAATAAACTAAGTATAATTAAATATTTTTTTTTAATTAATTTATGTATAAATTCTGTGTTCATAAAATAATTTAATACAATTTAGTAATTTAAGATTTGGGAACCAAAATTGGCTCGATTAAACCTTCAACTTGTGGCTTTACATTATTTAATAAGTCTAAAACAGCTTTAACTCTTGCTAAATACTCTCTTAAAATTTCGTTTTTAATGTAAGGAATTATAGGTTTTACTGTTTTAGCATTAAATGCAACAACTTGCATTTTATATTTATTAGCTATAAAAACAGCTCTTTCGTTATGAAATTTTTGAGAAATAATTGTAAACTTTTTTAGGTTAAAAATAGTATGAGCTCTTAAAACAGAATCTAAAGTTCTTCTTCCGGCGTAATCTAAAATAATTCTGTCTTCCGGAATTCCTTTGTTTAATAAATAAATAGTCATTTGTTTAGGTTCGTTGTAATTAACATTTCTATTGTCGCCGCTCACTAAAATAAAATCTATTTTTTTTGCTTTGTAAAGAGCAATGGCAGCTTCCATTCTGTTAATAAAATACAAGTTTAATTCCCTATTTTTTAAGTATTTAGAAGTGCCTAAAACCATTCCTACTTTGTTGTATGGAATAGAATTAATAGAATCATAGAGTTGGTTTTTTACAGAAAATTTTATATAAAAATTACAACCAATTATAATGGTTAAAAAAGAAAGTAGTACCAAAAAAAATAGGTTAAAAATAATTTTCATTTTTTAAACTTCGCTTTTATCTAGCCATTTTTGATCTATCTGTTTAGAAGTATTAGCACCTAGTTTTTTAATTTCTTCTACTCTTTTAACTAAATTACCTTTACCAGTGGATAATTTTTTCATAGATTCTGAGTAGGTGGTTTGTACCGTACCTAATTGGTTGCCCAATTTATGAAAGTCTTCTAATACGGCTACAAATTTATCATATAAATCTCCTGCTTTTTCTGCAATTTCTATTACATTTTTATTTTGATATTCTCTTTTCCATACACTTGAAATTGTTTTTAACATAGCAATTAAATTTGAGGGAGAAGCCAGAATTATATTCCTTTCGAAACCGTAATTGAATAACTGATTGTCTGTTGTAAATGCGAGGTTTAAAGCTCCTTCAATAGGAGAGAATAGAATAATGAAATCTAACGTATTAATCCCTTGAAGTTTTTGATATTCTTTAGAAGTTAACCCATTTATATGGGCTTTAATTGAGTTTAAATGGTTGTTTAGGTGTATTTTTTTAATTTCTGGTTCATCGGCATTATAATATTTTTCGTACTCTAATAAAGAAACCTTGCTATCTATAATTATTTGTTTGTTATTTGGAAGTTGAATGGTAACATCGGGTTGAAATTTTTTACCTTCTTGGTTAAATAATTGTTGTTGTGTAAAATATTCTCTGTCTTTAATTAATCCAGATTTTTCTAAAATTGACTCAAGAATAAATTCACCCCAATTTCCTTGTGTCTTATTTTCGCCTTTAAGTGCTTTTGTTAAATTTTTTGCTTCTGTTGTTATTTTTTCGTTTAATTTAGAAAGATCTTCTATTTGTTGCTTCAGTCCAGCATGGGTAGTTAAAGATTCTTTATGGGTTTGATCTATTTTATTTTCGAAAGCAAAAATTTTTTCCTTTAATGGATTTAAAATACTCTCAATATTTAACTTACTTCTTTGATTTAAAGTTTCAGAATTTTTTTCTAAAATTTTATTGGCTAAATTTTCAAATTCTTTACTAAATTTTTCATTCAATTTCTCTAATTCATCTTTCTGGGTTTTTAACTTTTCTTCTAAAGAAATTTTATCTTTAGAAATAGAGGTTATTTGGTTAGTTAAAGAATTAAATTCTTTATTATTATTTGCTATAATATTTTTTTGCTCGTTATATTCTTTTAATAAATCGTTTTTTTGAGATTCATATAGTTTTATCTTATCGAGATGTTGCTGAGCTAAATATATTTCTTTTTCTTTAAATTGATTAAAAGTTAATTTATTTTGTAAATTCTTAAAAAAAAAATACAAGACAGTTGCTATTAAAAATAAACAAAGTAGTAAGAGAGTGATTTCTAAATTATCCATAAAGCTAAAGTTATAAAAAATATAAATTAAAATTAGAGATGAATACAAAAATTGAAATTTTTAAAACTAAGCTTGAGAAAAAAAAGCCAATAAAACTTATAAAAACTATTAATTTCAGTGTAATTGAAACTTTTTTTGGTAAAATGTTTATTGCTAGTTCTGAAAAAGGGATTTGTTCTTTGGTTTTTCAGAATGATATACCAAAGAATATTAATTTTTTAAAAAATAAATTCCCAAAAGTAGAGTTAATTCCAAAACAAGATCAATTTCAAATTAACACACAAAAGTTATTAAATAAACAATACCAAAACAATTCTATTATTTATCTACACTTGGTAGGAACAGAATTTCAATTAAAAGTTTGGGAAAGTTTATTAAAAATTTCCTTTGGCACAACAACTTTTTATGGTGAAATAGCAAATTCTATAAATAATTCTAAAGCTTTAAGAGCAGTAGGAACCGCAATTGGCAATAATCCAATTGCCTTTATAATTCCTTGCCATAGAGTATTGCAAAAAACAGGAAAAATAGGAGGTTATAAGTGGGGAATTGAAAAAAAGATTGAAATTTTAGCTTGGGAAAAACATATTAAAAAATAGTGCTAAAAAAAGTGGTTTAGTAATTATTGAGTAGTCTTAATTTATTAGTAGATTGTGCTTCTTGGTGCATTAAAGGTTTTCTTTACTATAAAATACTTAAATCATGGCTTAAAGATAGATTAAATGAGTTAGAAAATATTAAATCTATAAGAACACAGCTCAAAAAAAACACAAGATTAGATAATAATTATTATGCTTGTAGTTACTTCAAAACTTTTTTTAATTAAATTATTATAAAAATTATTTTGGTTTACTAATTGATTTTTTAACACTAAAAAAAATAGATTAAATTTTATGAAAACATACTTTTAAAATCAACATCACTAACCAAATCACAATTAATTTAATAACCAAATTGTTTTAAAAAATTATTATTTTTTCGCCAGTCTTTTTTAACTTTAACATAAAGATGTAAATAGATTTTTTTATTAAAAAAAACTGCTAATTCTAATCTAGCCTCTTTTCCAATTTTGCTTAATCCAACGCCTTTGT
This sequence comes from Solirubrobacteraceae bacterium, assembly GCA_041730375.1. Lineage (GTDB taxonomy): Bacteria > Bacteroidota > Bacteroidia > Flavobacteriales > Weeksellaceae > JBGSBU01. The sequence continues at coordinate 2,937 of JBGSBU010000050.1, read as the reverse complement.
GACCAATAATTATGCCTTTCTGAGATTCTCTTTCTACATAAATTATACTTTCTATTTCAATTCTTGTTTCATCTTCCACAAATGTTTCTGTAACTACTTCTACTGCATAAGGAATTTCTTTGTCGTAATTTATAAGAATTTTTTCTCTTATTTTTTCGTTTACAAAAAATCTTTTCGGTTTTTCTGTAAAATATTCTTTGGGATAATAGGGAGGCGATTCTGGTAAAAGAGAAATTATTTTATTTAAGATAAAATCTACGCCCACATTTTCTTTTGCAGAAATGGGTAAAATTTCTGTTTCTGGTAACAAACCATGCCAATAATCTATGGCTTTTTCCATTTTTTCTTGGTTAGAAAGATCTATTTTATTTATAATTAATAGTTTGTTTTGTTTAGTATCTCTAAATTTTTCGAAGAAAACATTATTAATAGGTTCTTTTTCTCCTATTTCTACTAAGTAAATTAATACATCAGCATCTTCAAAAGCTTCCTCAACATAAGTCATCATTTTTTCCTGTAACTCATAAGCCGGATTTAAAATTCCGGGCGTATCAGAAAAAACAATTTGGTAATCGTCTGTATTTACAATTCCTAACACTCTGTTTCTTGTGGTTTGTGCTTTTTTTGTTATAATAGAAAGTTGCTCTCCAATTAATTGATTAATTAGGGTTGATTTTCCAACATTGGGTCTGCCAATTATATTTGCGTAGCCTGCTTTGTGAGTCATTTTTTATTTAAGGTTATTTGCTAACTAGGGGAAGTATTTCGTTTTTTTGTAGTCCAAATCTCTGCACTTCTTCTGGGGTTAGCTTAGTTGATAAATTAATTTTTTCTACTGCAAATCCAATATCTGCTAGTTTTTGGTAATAATCATTCCCATAGACTCTTACGTGGTCGTATTGTCCAAAATATTTTTTTCTATCTTCTTTATTTATAATAGAAAAATCTTCGTAGGTTTCTTCTCTTTTTTCGTCAATAGGAATTTGGAAGATTCCCCAGCCATTAGGTTTAAGAATTCTATATAGTTCTTGCATGGCTTTTTTATCATCAACTATGTGTTCTAATACATGGTTACAAAAAATCACATCGAAAGAATTATTTTTAAAAGGAAGATTACATATATCTGCTTTTATATCGGCCAGTGGCGAATATAAATCGGTAGTGGTATAATCTAGGTTTTTTAGTTGTTTAAAAAGACTGTAAAAACATTGTTCTGGGGCAAAGTGAAGCACTTTTAACTTGGCTGTAAAAAAATTAGTTTGTTTTAAATAAAGCCACATTAATCGGTGTCTTTCTAAAGACAAAGTACCAGGAGAAAGGGCGTTTTGCCTAATTTTCTCGTAGCCATAGGGTAAAAAATAGCGGTATTTTCTATTGTCTATTGGGTCTGTAAAGTTATTTCCTTTTAGCAATAAAGGTAAAATAGTTTTAGCTAAGTAACTTAATCTAATTAACCATTCTCTTGGCAAGGTATTTAATAATAAGACAATAAATTTTTTCATATTACAAATAAGAAATCTTCTTCTTCATTACTAACAATTTCCAATGCCTCATAAATATATTTAAAGGTAGATAGTAATTTTGGTTTTCCATTTACAATAGCAACATTATGTTCAAAATGGGCAGAAGGCTTATTGTCTTGTGTAGTAATTGTCCATCCATCTTTGTGCTGAATAATTTTTCTTGTACCTAAATTAATCATTGGTTCTAGCGCTAGCGTCATCCCTTCTTGAATAATTTCTTTGGTTCCTTTTTTGCCATAGTTTGGCACTTGAGGTTCTTCGTGAAGTTTTTTGCCTAATCCGTGCCCCACAAGTTCTCTAACAACTCCATAGCCATTTTTTTCGCAATGGGTTTGTATGGCGTTTGCAATATCGCCAATTCTGTTTCCTACTTTACATTTTCTAATGCCATGGTATAAACTTTCTTTGGTTGTGGTTAAAAGTGCTTTGGTTTCTTTGTTAACTTCTCCCACCTCGAAAGTATAGGCATGATCGCCATAAAAACCATTTTTTAATACGCCACAATCTATAGAAATAATATCACCTTCTTTTAAAGGAATATTATTGGGAATACCATGCACAACTTGGCTGTTAGGCGATATACAAAGAGAGTTTGGAAAACCGTAAAGCCCTAAGAAGCCTGGTATTGCGTTGTGATCTCTAATGAATTCTTCTGCAAGTTTATCTAATTTAATAGAAGTTATACCAGGTTTTATTTCTTTTGCTATAATGCCTAATGTTTTAGAAACTAATTGGGCACTTTGGAACATTAAAATAAGTTCTTCTTTATTTTTTAATTGTATCATATATTTTAGAAAAACCAGTATTTCTTTTTAGGTTTAGGTGTAGAAGAATTTTCAAAAGAAAAATCTTTATTCTCTGTAATAGATAAAAAAATGGGACCCCAGCCCAAAAAACCACCTACATTTCTATCGTCTATAAAAATATCAGCATTTATTTTTCTGCTATGTGTTTCATTATTAAATATTTCCCCAGTATAGCTTTGGTTAACGGCTTCGAATTCTATGCCATTTTTTTTACAAAAATCAACTGCTGCTTCAAGTCTTTTTCCACTTCGGTAGGTCCATAAAATTAATCTATAACCTTTATCTTGTAATTTTTTTAAAGAATCAAAAGCAAATAATTTTGGTTTCCCAATTCCTGGGTAATTATCTTCTACAATGGTACCATCGAAGTCTACGGCTATAATTTTTGAATTTATAAAGTTAGTGTTCATTATTATTTTTAGTTTATTAATACATCTCCTGTCATTTCCAAAGGAATTTTAATATTCATTCTTTTTAAAATAGTAGGAGCGAGGTCTCCTAATTTTCCGTCTTTAATAGAAATTGTATTATCTAAAGTTACAAAGATCATAGGAACCAAGTTTGTTGTGTGTTGTGTATTAATACTTCCATCATCATTCATCATTTTA
>JBGSBU010000049.1:0-9774 GCA_041730375.1 Solirubrobacteraceae bacterium | reverse complement strand
TCTTTGTTTAAACTGTAATACGCCAGAAAGTGGATTATCGTATTGTGCGCCAAAAGAAGAAGTAGAAAGGGTAACATCTTCTATAAACGAAATATTTAACATACCAACTGGTCCGCCAGATGATCCTTGAGTGCTAAAATGGTTAATGTTGGGTATTTCCATTCCATCTAAATAATAAACCGTTTCGTTGGGCGCACCTCCTCTAATAATTAAATCGTTTCTGAAACCGCCAGGCGATGGCGAAATACCAGGCAAGGATTGAGCCGCTCTAACAACATCATTATTGCTTCCAGGTATATTGGCTATTTCTACTGCAGAAAGAGATTGAATAGAAAGTGGAGTTTCTTTTAATCGTTTTATTTTACTTTTTTTAACTACTATTTCTTCTAAAGTGTTAGTTTTTTCTTGAAATGAAAAATTTATTTCTGCATTTCCAACAGATTTTACAATTATGTTAAATAGAGTAAAGGATAGATAATCATTGCCCGAAGCAGTAAAATTATAAGTACCAGGCTTTACATTACTAATAGAATAAAAGCCTTTTTCGTTACTTATTGCATTTAAATTAGTGCCTTCAATACTTATTGTTATACCAGCCAAAGGTTCTTGGCTTTTCCCGGTGCAATAACCAGTAATGGTTCCGTCTTGTGCCCAAGCAAAGAATGGGAGTATAAATAAAAGCGAAAAATATAATTTCATAAAATATAATAATTAAAAGTTGGTTTTAAAGAAGGTGGGCGTTACCTTTAGCTGTACATAGAACCATTGGGGATTAGCAAATTTTTCGTTAGGGTTATTTTCTTTAATAGCTGCCAGATTTTTATTTGCAAACACATAAGAATAGCCTATTTCGATATCAGTAATTTTGTTGGGCGTGTATTTTAGTAACAGATCAGTTTCTATTCCTAAATATTTATCATAGGTATCAACCGTGTTTTTGTAGTTGTATTGGGTAAAAAAAGCATGATTTTGGCTATTTATTTCCCACTTGTTATTTAATTTTTTAGAAACAAAAAAATAGGGATTAACAAGTCCTTGGTTTTTTATATGGTTACCTACAGAAGCAATGCCATTTTGGTAACTACCACTATAAAAATTTGTAAATAAGTCCATAAAGCCGTTAAACCTATGAGCTACCCCGTATAGGGCATCAAAATTACCATCGATAGAATTGGTTAATTGTTGCTTGTTTCCATCGCCACTTATTATTTCTGCCCCCATTCTTATTTCAAAATTGTTTAGTTGGGTGTATTTAATTTCTGGTTGAAGGTAGAATGCACGAATTTGTTTACCTATTCTATTTTTACCAGATTGCAAATAACCACTAAAAGTAGCATACCAAGAATCTTTAAAAAATTCTATTCTACCGCCATTTGTAAAACGAATAAAATGTTTCTCTGGGTTTGCAGAAGGTGTGGTTATAAAAGAATTTTTTTCTTGAAAAATATCTGAAGCCTGAATGGTGGTTAGTTTTAGTTTCTCGGTTAGGTTAATTACTAAATTATGAACAAATAAACCTTTGTACCATTGGTTATCCCACGATTTTTCTATTTTAGTGGGCTGTGTACTTGCTGGTAGGGAATTTAGCGAATTACTGTCGCTAAAATTGGTAAAATCTGTGCCATAAAACCTTTCAAAAGATTGGTTCCAGGCACCAAATACTAACGATTTTAATTTTTTGTTTTCAAAAGATAATTTAATCCCATCGTGTGCACTCGCATTAACTCGCCATTCGTTTTCTGCAAATAAACGCTGGTTATCTAACATAATTCTTTGTCGCCCAATTCGTAGTTGCCAATTGGTATTTATATAAGGCTCTACATAAGCTTCAAAAAGTTGTAAAGAACCGTTTAAGCCTCTGGGATCATACATTCCTAAAATTCTAACATCTTGAATAGAGGTATAAACTTTTACATAATTTTTGTATTCGTAATCAAAATTTAACCTGGTTCTTTGGTTTATAAAAGCAGCAGGAACGGTTTGTAGCGAAGGAATATTTTTGTTGCCATAGCCATCTCTTATTTCAAATCGGGGTTTTATTTGTCCGCTTAAGGTAAAAGATTGATTTTTTACATCATCGTTATTTTGTAGCGTTAAAGAACTTTTTAGAGAATCAATATCTTGCTGAGAAAGGATTTTCTTTTCTAACAAAAGCTTAAGTATATCTTCGGCAGATTGGGCTTTTATAGAAAAAGCGAGTAAAAATAAAAAAAAGCTAATAATTATTTTATTCATAAAGAGAACTTTCGATAAAAAAATAAATTTATAACTTTTTTAGTTTAGCAAATTTTAAAAGCAGCCTTTTTTCGCCAGAATGTTCAAATTTAATTAAAGCTTTGTGGGCATCACTTTCTTTAAAAAGTTCTATAATCTCTCCCTTCCCAAATCTATCGTGCAATACACTATCGCCAACATTTAACAGCACATCGTCGTTAGTAATTGCACTATTTAATGTGGTACTATTTATTGGCTTTAATTTAGGATTAATAAAAACTTCTTTTTCTGTTTTTTTGTTAAAATTAGATTTAGAAGTATAATTATTAAAATTATTTTTAGTGGATAAATCATCGAATCCAAAAATAGTTGGATCTAGAATAGGTTTATTTTTCTTTTTATCGGTAGGATTAATAAAGTTTAAATATTTTGGTTCTAATTCCTCTATAAATCTGCTTGCTTCTGGGTAATCTATTCTGCCCCACTTAAATCTAGACGAGCAATGCGAAATAATAGCCTCTTTTTCTGCTCGGGTTATAGCCACATAAAACAACCTTCTTTCTTCCTCTATTTCTAACCTAGAATTAATACTCATGATAGAAGGAAAAAGATTTTCTTCTAAGCCAGCAATAAAAACAATAGGAAATTCTAATCCTTTTGCTAAATGAACCGTCATTAAAGAAACCTTATTGGCTTTGTCTTCCTCGCTTTCATCGTCTTTAAAATCGCTAACTAAAGCTACGTTTTCAAGAAAATTAGCCAAAGAAAAATCGCCATCGTCTAATTGTATTTGTTCCTCTATAAACCCCTGAATGCTGCTTAACAATTCTTGTATGTTTTCTAACCTAGAGGCACTTTCTGGCGAATCGTCTTCTCTTAGTGCTTTAAGAAAGCCAGATTTTTTTGCAATATGGTCTGCAATTTCGTAACCGTTATGGGTTTCGGCAAATACTTCAAAAGAAGCCAACATCACTGCAAACTCTTCTAGTTTATAGGCTGTTCCTTTGTTTAAGCCTAAAGAAACAGATTCAAAAGCAATATTGTCTATTAAATTCCTAATAGTTGTTGATTTTTGATTTGCCCCCACAATTAATCTTTGAATAGAGGTTTCGCCAATGGCTCTTTTAGGGTAGTTTATAATTCTTAAAAGTGCCTCTTCATCGTTTTTATTTATTAAAAGTCTTAAATAAGATAAAAAATCTTTTACCTCTTTTCTTTGATAGAAAGAGATGCCACCAAATACCTTGTAGGGAATATTTCTTTTTCTTAAAGATTCTTCTATGGCTCTAGACTGGGCATTGGTTCTGTAAAGTATGGCAAAATCGGAGTATTTATAGTTGTTTAAAACACTTTTCTCAAATAAAGTAGAGGCAATAAATTGCGCCTCATCATTGTCTGATAAAGCATTGTACACCATTAACCTTTGTCCTTCTTCATTTTCTGTCCAAACAGTTTTTTCTAGCTGGTTTTGGTTGTGTTTAATGATGCTGTTAGCTGCGTTTACAATATTTTTAGTAGATCGGTAGTTTTGCTCAAGTTTTAATAACTTGGCATCGGGGTAGTTTTGTTGAAAATTTAAGATATTTCTAATGTTTGCCCCTCTAAAGGCATAAATGCTTTGTGCATCATCGCCCACCACACAAATATTTTCGTGTCTTGCGGCAAGGGCTTTAACAATAAGGTATTGCGAGTGGTTGGTATCCTGGTACTCATCTACCAAAATATACCTAAAACGGTCTTGGTATTTTACTAAAACTTCCGGAAATCGGGTAAGTATTTCGTTGGTACGAAGCAATAAATCGTCGAAATCCATGGCGCCCGATTTAAAACACCGCTCTACATAAGCTTTGTACAAATCACCCATTTTGGGTTTCATTGCCATGGCGTCTGCCTCAATTAATTCGTTGCTACTAAAATAAATTTTAACCGTTATTAGGTTGTTTTTTAGTTGCGATATTCTTTGTAAAACTTGTTTGGGTTTGTAAATATCCTTGTCTAGCTGAAGTTCTTCGGTTAGCTTTTTTATAACATTTAGTGCATCTTGAGAATCGTAAATAGTGAAATTGGTTGGAAATCCCAATAAATGAGCCTCGGACCGTAAAATTCTTGCAAAAACAGAGTGGAAAGTACCCATCCATAAGCCTTTAGATTTGCTTTCGCTAATTAAAGAGCCAATACGCTCTTTCATAGACTTTGCGGCTTTATTGGTAAAAGTTAAAGCAAGTATATTAAAAGGCTCCACACCTTGCTCCATTAAATGGGCAATGCGGTAGGTTAATACCCTTGTTTTGCCAGAACCTGCCCCAGCAATAATCATTAATGGCCCTTTGGTATAGGTGGCTGCTTCTTTTTGAACCTCGTTAAGATCTGATAAATAATTAGACATAGAACACTAAAAAACAAATAATTGTTTCAAAGATAGGAACCAATTTTAAGTTTTGGTTCATAGGTTAAAAATTATTTATTGGCAGTTAGTTAGTACGGGCTAAAAACCCAACGAATTTGTTATAAAACCACCCCGCCCGTTGGGCACCCCTCCTAAAGTAGGAGGGGAATTATTAACTGTTTGTTGGGTAAAATCTAACTTATGCAGAGGGTAAATTGTTTGCAGTAAAACAAAAAACCCAGTAAACATGACCGAATACTGGGTTTTTATTATAAATTAAAATACTCATTGTAAAAACCTGAAGTTTTTAAATAGCTATAGCCTGAGCTTATCTACTCAATTAAAATAATTAGTTTGTTTTTGTTTAACTCTATTACACCACTGTCTACAGCTATTGTGTAAATAGATGAATTCTCTAAACTTTGAACAAATAATGAATCTAATTCTTGTGGATTGATAGTAGAATTTTTAGTAAAAATCTCTATTTTTCCTTTACCCAAGACAGATACTATTGGAGCGTGGTTATTTAGCATTTGGAAAGAACCATTTTTTCCAGGAACAATAACTGAGTCTACAGAACCAGAAAATATTTTTTTAATAGGACTTAAAATCTCTATATCCATTTTTATAATTAAGGTTATTTAACTTCGGCCAACATTTTTTCGCCTGCAGCAATTGCCTCTTCAATAGTTCCTTTTAGGTTAAATGCAGCTTCTGGTAAATGGTCTAGTTTGCCATCTATAATCATGTTAAAGCCTTTAATGGTGTCTTTTATATCAACCAAAACACCTTTAATTCCTGTAAATTGCTCTGCAACATGGAAAGGTTGAGACAAGAAACGTTGTACTCTTCTTGCTCTATGTACTGCCAATTTATCGTCTTCGCTTAACTCTTCCATACCTAGAATAGCAATAATATCTTGCAGTGCTTTATATTTTTGTAAAATTTCTTTTACCCTTTGTGCGCAATTGTAATGATCTTCTCCAATTATATTTGGATCTAGAATTCTAGAAGTAGAATCTAACGGATCTACTGCGGGGTAAATTCCTAAAGAAGCAATTTTTCTAGACAATACAGTAGTTGCATCTAAATGAGCAAATGTTGTAGCTGGTGCTGGATCCGTTAAATCATCCGCAGGCACATAAACAGCCTGAACAGAGGTAATAGAACCATTTTTAGTAGAGGTAATTCTTTCTTGCATGGCACCCATTTCAGAAGATAGAGTTGGTTGGTAACCTACAGCAGAAGGCATACGGCCTAATAAAGCAGAAACCTCAGAACCAGCTTGGGTAAATCTAAATATATTATCAACGAAGAATAAAACATCTCTTCCTTTACCCGATTCTGAACCATCTCTATAGTATTCCGCCAAGGTTAATCCAGAAAGAGCTACTCTTGCTCTTGCTCCAGGAGGCTCGTTCATTTGTCCAAATACAAACGCTGCTTTAGACTCCTTCATTAATTCTTTGTCAACTTTGGTTAAATCCCATCCGCCATTTTCCATAGAATGCATAAATTCTTCGCCATATTTAATGATTCCTGCTTCTAGCATTTCTCTCATTAAATCGTTTCCTTCTCTTGTTCTTTCGCCAACTCCGGCAAACACAGATAAACCACCATGTCCTTTAGCTATATTGTTTATTAATTCTTGAATTAATACGGTTTTTCCCACTCCAGCTCCACCAAACAAACCAATTTTACCTCCTTTTACGTAAGGTTCAATTAAGTCAATTACTTTAATACCTGTGTATAATATTTCTGATGAAGTAGATAAATCATCAAATTTTGGAGCAGGTCTATGAATAGGCAAACCATTTTCTTTAGATAGGTTACCTAACCCATCAATTGCATCACCAACTACGTTAAATAGCCTTCCGTTAATTTCTTCGCCAATGGGCATTGTAATTGGTCTGTTGGTTGAAATAACCTCTTGTCCTCTTCTTAAGCCATCTGCAGAATCCATGGAGATACATCTTACTGTATCTTGACCAATGTGTTGCTCTACTTCAAGAATTAAAGACTCCATTCCTTCTCTAGGAACTTCTAATGAATCGTAAATATTTGGTAACTCAGCAGTATTATTGAATAAAACATCTATAACTGGCCCAATAATTTGAGAGATTTTCCCTTTAACTTGATTTGACATCTAATTAATATTAATATATTTTGGGTGCAAATATAAAGAATTTTATGATTTTAAGGATTAGTTTATTTAGGTAATTTTTATCATAAAATGTTAATTGTAATATAAAGAGCTTTATTTTTGTAGATTAAATAGATTGTTTTAGCCTTGAAAATTTATAATAACCTCAAAGAAATAAAATCCATTAAAAACCCAGTAATAACTATTGGTATGTTCGATGGAGTTCATCTGGGTCATCAAAAAATTCTAACACTTTTAAACGAAGAAGCAGCTAGAATTAATGGAGAATCGTTATTAATAACATTTAATCCTCATCCTAGAGTTGCATTGCATCCAGATACAGATTTAAAATTACTTACCACACAAGAAGAAAAATTTAAGAAATTAGATAAATACCACTTAAATCACCTTATTGTTCAATCTTTTACCCCTGATTTTTCTAAATTTTCTGCCTTAGAATTTGTGAGGGATTATTTGGTTGATTCTTTAGGTATGCACACTTTGGTTATTGGACACGACCACCATTTTGGTAAAAACAGAGAAGGAAATTTCGAGAAATTATTAGAGTGGGCAGGTTTGTATAATTATAAATTAATAGAACTGCCTGCTGTTGCTAATAATGGAGTACCTATCAGCTCTACTAAAATTAGGAATTTGTTGTTAGAGGGTAATTTAGATGATGTAAAAATTTATTTAAATGAAGCATATTCTATAGAAGGCCAAGTTATAAAAGGCGACCAAATTGGTAGAACCATTGGCTACCCAACCGCCAACTTAAGAATAATAGACCCATATAAATTGGTTCCTGCCAATGGAGCTTATGCAGTAAAGGTTTTTTATGAAAACAAAACTTTTTTGGGTATGGCAAATATTGGAACGAGACCAACCGTTGATGGAACAGATAAAAGAATAGAAGTAAATGTTTTTAATTTTAACGAAAATATTTACGATAAAAATATAAGGATTCTATTTTTAGAAAAATTGAGAGACGAGAAAAAATTTGCTTCTTTAGATGCATTAAAAAACGATTTGCACAAAAATAAACTTTATATAATAGAGAACTATAATTTACAATCGTTCTAAATTAAAAACTTTAAACAATTATAAGTATTTAAATTAAATGCTATTTTTCTAAATTAGCGTTTAAAATAAATACATTTAATCAAAAATATTTTTTTTATTTAAGACATAATCAACTACACAACAAATTATTAATACAGAAAACACCTATTATGAAAACATACATAGAATACTTAAATGAAATTGAAGAAAGAAAACTTCAAGGACTTCATCCCAAACCAATAGATGGTAGGGAGTTGTTAACTGAAATTATTAATCAAATTAAAGACCTAAATAATTCTTACAGAGAACAATCTCTTCAATTTTTTATATATAATACTTTACCTGGTACTACAGGGGCAGCAGAAGTTAAAGCCCAATTTTTAAAAGAAATTATACTAGGCAAATCTGTTGTAAAAGAAATTACCCCTCAATTTGCTTTTGAGTTATTGTCGCACATGAAAGGCGGCCCATCAATCCATGTATTATTAGAACTTGCATTGAGTGAAGAAGCTACTGTTAATATAGAAGCAGCAAAGGTTTTAAAAACACAAGTATTTCTTTACGAGGCAGATATGATGCTTTTAGAAGAAGCATATAAAAAAGGAAACGCAATTGCAAAAGATATTTTAGAAAGCTATTTAAAAGCCGAGTTCTTTACTAAATTACCAGAGGTACCAGAAGAATACAAAATAATTACTTACATAGCGGGCGAGGGAGATATTTCTACCGATTTATTATCGCCAGGAAATCAGGCACACTCTAGATCAGACAGAGAATTACATGGCAAATGTATGATTACGCCAGAGGCACAAAAAGAAATTGAGGCCATGAGAGCACAACACCCAGATAAAACTGTTATGTTAATTGCAGAGAAAGGCACCATGGGCGTTGGATCTTCTAGAATGTCGGGTGTAAATAACGTAGCTTTATGGACAGGGAATCCGTCTAGCCCATATATTCCGTTTGTAAACTTTGCACCAATTGTAGGTGGCACAAATGGTATTTCGCCCATATTTTTAACCACTGTAGATGTAACAGGTGGCATTGGTATAGACCTTAAAAATTGGGTAAAAAAGAAAGATGCAGAAGGTAAAATAGTAACAAATGATAGCGGAGAAGCAATATTAGAACAAGTTTATTCTGTTGAAACCGGAACAATTTTAACCATAAATACCAAAAAGAAAAAACTATACAAAGACAACCAAGAATTAATAGATATTTCGTCTGCTTTAACCCCTCAGAAACTAGAATTCATTAAATCGGGTGGTTCTTATGCAGTGGTTTTTGGTAAAAAGCTTCAAACCTTTGCTTCTAATACCTTGGGCATTGCTACTCCTTTGGTATACGCTCCTTCAAAAGAAGTTTCGTTCGAAGGGCAAGGACTAACAGCAGTAGAAAAAATATTTAACAAAAATGCGTTAAGTAAATCATCAAATAAGAATTTATACGCAGGTTCAGACGTTCGTGTAAAAGTTAATATCGTTGGGTCGCAAGATACTACGGGTTTAATGACAGCCCAAGAACTAGAATCTATGGCAGCAACAATTATATCGCCAACGGTTGATGCAGCGTACCAATCTGGTTGCCATACCGCTTCTGTTTGGGATAAAAAAGCACAAGGTAATATTCCAAAACTAATGCAATTTATGAACAATTTTGGGTTAATTACAGCCAGAGACCCAAAAGGAGAATACCACGCAATGACAGACGTTATACACAAAGTATTAAACGATATTACTATTGACGATTGGGATATAACCATTGGTGGAGACTCGCATACAAGAATGTCTAAAGGCGTTGCTTTTGGTGCCGATTCTGGTACTGTGGCTCTTGCCCTAGCAACAGGCGAAGCTTCTATGCCAATTCCAGATTCTGTTAAAGTAACTTTTAAAGGAGTTTTAAAGGAATACATGGATTTTAGAGACGTGGTTCATGCTACGCAATCCCAAATGTTAAAAAAATACGCTGG
>JBGSBU010000048.1:0-9840 GCA_041730375.1 Solirubrobacteraceae bacterium | reverse complement strand
AAGGTATAAACCTTTTTAATAGCCTTATATTCAGAACTAGTATTAATAGAATCTTCTATTTCTATAAATGAGTAATACATTTCTGGTAAAAAAGACTTAAAAGAATTTAAAATACTTTCTGCTTTCCAAACAAATATTCCTGAATTCCACATAAAATCTCCAGATTCAATAAAAGATTTGGCAATCTCTAAATCTGGCTTTTCTGTAAAGAGTTTTACTTTATTTAACTCATCAGATTTTTTTTCTATTTCAAATTGTATATAGCCATAACCAGTGTTTGGATTAATAGGCTTTATTCCAAAAGTAATTAGATTATTCTTAGAAGCTTTTTGGAAAGCATTTTTTAAATCGTTAATAAACAAAGATTCATTTACAATAATTTGGTCTGAAGGAGTAACTAAAATTGTTGCATTTTTATTTTTTTTATAAATTTTCAACGCCCCATAAATATTGCAGATTGCGGTATTTTTTGCATGGGGTTCAATTATTATTTGCTCTGCATTAACTTGTTTTAATTGTTTTTTAGTAATCTCTTCAAATTCGTAATTTGTTATTATATAAATATTCTCTTTTGGAATTACTAAAGCCACTCTTTCAAAAGTAAGTTGCAGAATAGATTTGCCAACACCTAGTAAATCATGAAATTGTTTGGGTTTTTTGCTGGTACTTAACGGCCATAGTCTAGTGCCAATGCCCCCAGCCATTATTATGCAGTAATTATTACTATTCATTAAGGGTTGGTGTTTAAAATAATTAAATTGATTTTTTGCTTTTAACAAGCAAATATATTTTAAAAAAAGTAAAACGATTAATAATAAATTACCACTTTTATTTTAAAACAGCCAAATATTGTTTAATAGTTTCGTTTAAGCCCAAATACAAAGCTTCTGAAATTAATGCGTGGCCAATAGAAACTTCTTTAATAAAAGGTATTGTTTCAATAAAATAACCAATATTTTTTAGACTTAAATCGTGACCCGCATTTATTTCTAATCCAATTTCGTTTGCCAAATTAGCAACCTCTAAATAAGGTTTTATAGCTTGTTTATTTCCTTTTTCAAAAGCAGATGCATAACTTTCTGTGTATAATTCAATTCTATCTGCTCCAGTTTTTTTGGCACTTTTAACAAAATTTATGTTAGGATCTAAAAAAATAGAAGTTCTTATATTTTTTTCTTTAAAAGTTTGAATAACTTCTTTTAAAAAATCTAGGTGTTTAACTGTATCCCAACCAGCATTAGAGGTTAATACTTCGTTAGTGTCGGGAACCAAGGTAACTTGTGTGGGTTTTATTTCTAATACCAAATCAATGAAAGACTTGTGAGCTGGATTGCCTTCAATATTAAATTCTGTATAAACAACAGGCTTTAAATTATATACATCTTGGTATTTGATATGCCTTTCATCTGGTCTGGGGTGAATTGTAATGCCCTGTGCACCAAATGCTTGTATAAAAATTGCCGCTTCTACTAAATTTGGTTTATTACCGCCTCTTGCATTTCTAATGGTTGCAATTTTATTGATATTAACACTTAGGTTTATCATTAATTTTCTTTGTCGATTAATTCTAATTCAAATTTTTTTGAAGTTATTAAAGCATGAATCAGAATCTCGGAAATAACCGGTTCATAGATAGTTACTTTAGAAGAATTGCAAAAACAAGATATTTGAATAGGAATTGTATGGTTAATAATGGGTAAAACTTTTATTAAAACAAGTTCTCTTTTAGATATTTTTTGGTGATTTTTTAAATAAAAATCTAAATAATTAGTAAATAATTCTAGGTTAGAAAAAGATTTTAATGGTCTATTATTAAAGTCCTCATTAATAATAGTTAAAAGAGGAAATTGTTGAATTAATAAATTTATTTTTTCTGGTTCTAAGTAGCAAATAGAATTGATATTAAAAAAAATAGTTCTTTTCATTTTTTTTAAATCTAAATCAATAATACTTTGGTGATTTATGATTTTTGAAGATAATAAATCGTAAGTAGGAATAAATGAAAAGGATTTATCAAAATTCTCAATTTTAGTACTGGTTAAATTAATTTCTTTTACTATGCCTTCTAAGTTAAATTTTTCTATAGAAATAACGTCGCCCACTTTTAAAATTTTAGTAGTAGAAATTTGAATTCCCGATACAAAGCCTACAATTGTATCTTTAAAAATTAATAATAAAATTGCTGTTATTGCACTTATACCAGTAATTATTGTATTTAAATTTAGATTAAATAAAAGTGAAATTATAATTATAAAACCTAGAAGTATGGTAATGATTTTAAGAAATTGCGAAAAAGTTCTGTAAGCAACTGTTTTATAGGTTTCTTGGTCTTTATTTACTACAACTCCAATTAAATCAATTAGTTTAAAGATAAGTTGAAAAAAAAACAAAGTAATTGAAATGGAGAAAACCTTATCTGTTTCTATAATTATCCATTTAAAATCATGTAATAAAATATGAGAAATACTTAAACCTAAGCCAAAAGAAAAAAAGTGAGCAATACTGGTAAAAATCTTCTTTTTATATAAAAGTACATACCAGTCAAAACTAGATTTTTCGTTTATTTTCTTAAATATAATGGTTATTATAAACCTAAATAAGTAGTCTGAGATTCCAACTATTAATACAAGAATTAATAAAAGTAAAAAAAGTTGATAACTTTCTTTATTTGTTAAAAGGTTAAATAAATAAATTTTATAATTACTTATGGTTTCTTGCATCTCTAAATAAAAATAAATTTTATTGATCTAGTTTTAAAACAGCCATAAATGCTTCTTGCGGAATTTCTACGTTACCAACTTGTCTCATTCTTTTTTTTCCTTTTTTCTGTTTTTCAAGTAGTTTTCTTTTTCTAGAAATATCGCCTCCATAACATTTAGCAGTTACATCCTTCCTAAGTGCTTTTATGGTTTCTCTAGAAATTACTTTTGCTCCGATTGCTGCTTGAATAGGAATATCAAACTGTTGCCTAGGAATTAATTCTTTTAGCTTTTCGCACATTTTTTTTCCAATATCGTAGGCATTATCAACATGAAGAAGAGCAGATAAGGCATCAACCACAGTTGCATTTAATAAAATATCTACCTTTACTAACTTAGATTCTCTAACACCAATTGGCGAATAATCAAAAGAAGCATATCCTTTAGAAATGGTTTTTAACTTGTCGTAAAAATCAAAAACTACTTCTGCCAAAGGCATTTCAAAAATTAACTCTACACGGTCTGTGGTTAAATAGTTTTGGTTAGTAATTTGTCCTCTTTTTTGAATACAAAGACTCATTACATTACCTACAAAGTCCGATTTAGTTATAATGGTAGCTTTTATAAAAGGTTCTTCTATTTTTTCTAAATAAGAGGGGTCTGGTAAATCAGATGGGTTGTTAATAATAATCTGTTTGGTTGGGTCTTTTTTAGTGTAACCAAAATAAGATACATTTGGCACGGTTGTAATAACCGTCATATTAAACTCTCTTTCTAATCTTTCTTGTATAATTTCCATGTGAAGCATGCCTAAAAATCCGCATCTAAAACCAAAGCCTAACGCCGCAGAACTTTCGGGTATAAAAACCAAAGAAGCATCGTTTAGTTGCAGTTTCTCCATAGAATTTCTTAGTTCTTCGTAATCTTCGGTATCAACTGGGTAAATTCCAGCAAAAACCATGGGTTTAACATCTTCAAACCCATCAATTGCCTTATCTGTGGGGTTATCAACAGAGGTAATTGTGTCGCCAACCTTTATTTCTTTAGCTTCTTTAACTCCTGTAATTAAATAACCTACATCGCCTGTTTTTATAATATTTTTAGGAACCTGACTTAATTTTAGTGTGCCCACCTCATCTGCGTGGTATTTATTATTGGTAGACATAAACTTTAAATGCTGCCCTTTTTTAATCTCGCCGTTTTTAACCCTAAAATAAGTTTCAACACCACGGAACGGATTGTAAAAAGAATCAAAAACCAAAGCTTGTAAAGGTGCATTTGGATCGCCTTTTGGGGCAGAAATTCTTTCAATAATAGCAGAAAGTATAGCTTCTATTCCAACTCCTGTTTTACCACTTGCATGTATAATATCTTCTGGTTTGCAACCTAATAAATTAACAATATCATCGGTAACTTCTTCTGGGTTTGCACTTGGTAAATCAATTTTATTTAAAATTGGAATAATTTCCAAATCATTTCCTAGTGCCAAATATAAGTTAGAAATAGTTTGGGCTTGTATGCTTTGTGCTGCATCTACAATTAACAATGCACCTTCGCAAGCCGCAATAGACCTAGAAACTTCGTAAGAAAAATCGACATGACCAGGCGTGTCTATTAAATTTAAAATATAATTTTCTCCTTTATATTCATACTCCATTTGAATGGCGTGACTCTTAATAGTAATTCCTCTTTCTCTCTCCAAATCCATGTTGTCTAGGGTTTGGTTCTGAAGTTCTCTGCTGGTAATAGTTTTGGTAAACTCTAGTAATCTATCGGCAAGCGTACTTTTTCCGTGATCGATATGAGCAATAATGCAAAAATTTCGAATGTTTTTCATTCAGTTTATTAATATTTTTACAAATTTATTTTAAATAGTTGATATATTCTCCACAAATCAATTAATTTAGAATTTCAAAAAAATAATTACCCATGAATTTCGAAAACATCATACTAGAAATTAATAATTTCATAGCAAAAATAACTATCAATAGGCCTAATGCCTTAAATGCCTTAAATGCAGCCACATTAAACGAATTAAGTAATGCGTTAGACTTATTAAAAGACGATAAAAAAGTAAAAGTAGTTGTTGTAACGGGTTCTGGCGAAAAAGCATTTGTTGCAGGAGCCGACATAAAAGAACTAGCCAACTTAAATGGCGAGCAAGGCAAACAAGTGGCTAAAAATGCACACGAAAAAGTGTTTAATAAAATAGAAAATTTAAATAAACCTGTAATTGCCGCCATAAATGGCTTTGCATTAGGTGGCGGATTAGAACTTGCCTTGGCATGCCATATTAGAATTGCATCGACCAATGCAAAAATGGGGTTGCCAGAAGTTACCCTAGGTTTAATTCCTGGTTATGGAGGCACGCAAAGATTGGCTCAAGTAATTGGAAAAGGAATAGCCATGCAAGCTATTTTTACTGCACAGTTTTTTGATTCGGCTTATGCAGAAAAAATTGGATTAGTTAACGAAGTAGTTGTATTAGCAGATCTACAAACAAGAGCAGAGGAAATAGCCAGCCAAATAATAAAAAACTCATCTACAGCTATTTCTAAAGCAATTGAATGTATAAATTTATACAACCAACCAACCATTGGATTTGAAAAAGAAATTAATTCCTTTGGCGAACTAATTGGTACAAATGACTATTTAGAAGGAACCAAGGCTTTTATAGAAAAAAGAAAACCAAACTTTGAGTAAACTTGGGTTAATTGAAAATTTAAATAGATGAAATTTAAGATAAAAATTAATAAATGGTTATATAAGAATCAGTACTAATTTTTTATAAAAATTTGATATAAATACTACTATTTAAAGGTTTTATCTTTTTAATAACTTTTTTTTTAACTTACTACAAAAGAACAATTTAGTTCTAAATTCTTTCTCTTTTTATATGATAAAAATCATACAATGGGGGGTATAAATTAATTTTTAGTCTTTAAGTTTATAAATAAAATAATTGAAATGAAAAAAGTATTTTCTCTACTGTTAGTTCTTGTTACATTATATATTCTTACAATTTTTTATTTAAATGATAAATTCCCTGTTAGGAAAATAGATTATAAAAATACTAATGTAGAGAATCTAAATTTTCCAAAAGACTTTCTCTGGGGAACAGCTACTGCGGCTTATCAGGTTGAAGGAAATGCGAGAAATAGTAATTGGACTTTATGGGAGAATGCAAAGGACCAAAATGGGAAGCCCAGAATTAAAAACAATCAAAAATCTGGCATAGGGCCAGATCATTGGAATAAATATCCTGAAGACATAAAATTATTGAATGAATTAGGGGTCAATGCATATAGAATGAATTTTTCTTGGAGCAAAATTTGCCCAAAAGAAGGAGTATATGACGAGGAAGTATTAAAGCATTATGATAAAGTAATTGATGAATTATTAAAGAATAATATTCAAATTCATATAACACTTTTTTGGTGGGAGGAACCTTTGTGGTTTTATAAAAAAGGGGCTTTTGAAAAAGAAAAAAATATTAAATATTTTTTAGATTTTGTTAAAAAAATCTATGGTAGATACGGAGATAGAGTTATTTATTGGTCTACAATTAATGAACCAAATGTGTATAGTTCATTTGGTTATGTTGAAGGTGCTTTCCCTCCAGGTAAAAAAGACATGAAGCTATCTGCAGCTGTTACCTTAAATTTATTAAAATCTCATGTTCTTGCTTATAATTTAATTAAAAGTATGCCTCACGGAAATACTTCAAAAGTAGGGATTGTATTGAGCGTTACTTTTTTTGAGCCGATGAATAAATATAATTTAATAGATTGGATTGTGGCAAGTTTCTATAACAATAATATGTATGGTAATATTTTACAATTTTTTAAATCGGGTAGATACAAATATATTGCTCCTTTGGTTGTAAATTTAAAATACGAAGATAAAAATGCCCCCAATACATTAGATTATATTGGAGTAAATTATTATAGTCATCTTTCGGCAGGAATAAACTTTTCTAATTTTAAAAATTATCCAATTTTATATTCGAATGTTGAAGGTGAAGTTCCATCAGTAGGAGGTTTTGGAAGTGTTTACCCCGAAGGATTATATACAGCTATTAAAATTGTTTCTGATTTAAAAAAACCAATAATTATTACAGAGAATGGAATCTACGATTCAACGGGAAAATTAGTAAAAGATTTCATTAAAAAAAGTATGTATTCTCTATCAGAAGCTATAAAGGACGGGTATGATGTTAAAGGTTACCATTACTGGGCGTTAATGGATAACTTTGAGTGGGCACAAGGATACGATGTCAGAATGGGTTTATACCATGTTGATTATACAACAAAAAAAAGAACATTAAAGGATGGAGCTAAAGAATATCAGAGAATTGTTAAAAAGTTTAATAAATAAAAAAAAATTATTCTATAAATCACATAAAAATCCTGATTAGACTCATGAATCTTAGAATAATGAAAGAATAAATATATTATACAAAAAGGCTGATGAAATTGTATTTAAAAACACATATAGTTACTTTACCTAAGCAGGTTAAGCCATATGTATTCATACAGAACCAAGTACCTTAAATACTTTTTTTATTTATTAGATTTTATAATTTTAAAAATACATACACAGTTAAAACTCAATGATATGATGCATGTCATATAATGTGTGTGGGTATTTTACTGTAAATAGTTTTTAAATTTGTGAGAAATTTTATTTAACGAGAAAATTGTTAGTGTTTTTATTGTTTGGATTATATTTTTTTTCATGCAATAAAGAAGATGAAAATCCTGAAAAAACCCCTCAAGAACAGCTTGTACCATTAAATACCCAAAAAGTAATTTCTAAGATTAAGTATAAATTTATTGATCCAAAAAATGCAGAAAATAGTGTAGATAATGAGAGTATTGAGTTTAAATATACCAACAACCAAGTTACTGAGGTAAATCATTCAGAATTAGGAATAGACCAACTAACTTATTCTGGTAATAAATTGATTGAAATTACAGATGAGAAAGACCCGAACTGGAAAACGATTTTTGAATACAGTGGAGATAATGTAATAAAAATAAGTACAGATGAATCAAGAAGTGAATTTTTTTATGATGCTTCAAATAAAGTAGTAGAGTCTCGCAAATCCTATGCTCCTTCGTATAATACAAAATATACAACTAAATATTTTTATGAAGGCAAGAATTTGGTTAGAATCGAGAGTGCTTACTCTGAAACAACTTTTAAACCTTTTATTAAAAATATCTATCACGGAAAAAAATATAACCCATATATTAATCATAACAAATACTTTAAATACTTTGATTTTGATTCGTTTGTTCCTTCAAAAAAATCATTCAATGAAAATCTTGAAATTTATTCTTCCATAGGTTCAGAGCCAAGAGAGAATTATGAGTCTAAATTTGAATATGATTCTGATGATTTTTTTACTAGATATTTTCTAAAATAAAAAGCAACGGGAAAAATCTTAACAGAAATAATTTATGAATATATTTATTTACCTAAATAAACCAATTTCTTTAATTAAAATCTAAAATATCCCCCCGCTGGCGCGAGTATCTTGCTCGTGCCAGCGGGGGGTCTTGCGTAGCCTAGGGCTATTTATTATAAAATAAAAATAGTATTAATAACCTCTTTTATTTCACTTATTGCTTCTATTTCTAATTCTCCTATGAAATTATTTATACTCTTTTTATCTATACATTTTAACTGTTCTATGGCTATTTGTACTTTTTTTCCATTGATATTGGTTACTATTCTGGTTGGATATTTTTTAATTGTTGATGTTAATGGTGCAACTATTACGGTATTAAGTGAATTATTCATTTCATTGGGAGATAGAATTACGCAAGGTCTCTTTTTATTTATTTCACTTCCAATAGTTGGATCTAAGTCTATCCATTAAATTTGAATTTGAAAATGATACACCCTATAGTCCAACCTATTTTTTTACAGGAAGTTTTAAACCTTCTTCTTTTACAAATGCTTCTAACATAGTTTTTATAGAAGTTACACAAATTTGGAAAGCAAAATACAATAAAGACCTCACAAAAGATTTAACCATTGCTAAAGTAACGGAAGGTGGCAACATACAAACAGAAATAACTTATGCCCCCATGGTACCAAGCACCGCAAATAACGGTTTTGGAAGCCAGAACGATTTTTATTATTCTAATAACGACGAGCTTTACCCCAATGCGGTGGTAAAAGAATTACCAACCTCTAATTTAGTTTCTCAACTTAAAATTACTGGAGGTGGGTTTACTAAGAAACAAGATTTTAAATACTATGGGTTAATTTTAAATAGCCATGGCTATGGCTATTTTGGATTTAAAAAAATGGGTAGAAGCAGTTTTTATACCGATGCTGAACCTGAAAGAATATGGAGTGTTATAGAAACCAACCCCAAATTTTTGGGTAAGCCAGTAAAAGAATGGACCTATAGAGGAGATAGCCACGATTTATTCCACACCTCGCCCACAGTAGATTCTAATAATACTAACTTATTAAGTTTAACAGAATATACCTATAACAATGGCATAGAGCTTCCTGCACCCATCATTAACCAAAAAACCATTAAAAAACTTTTTCCCACCCAAGTGGTTAGTAAAGATTTTATAACAGGGGTAAAATCTACTGCCAATACTACTTACCATGAATTTTTTAATCCATTGGTAGTAACAGAAAATAACGGAGTTAGAAATAAAACAACTTCTTATTCTTATTTTAATAATCCAGCAGGGGTAGAAAAAGACTATATAATAGGTAGAGTTACCCAAAAAAATGAAAGTATTACTGCTTATGGTGATACCCGCACCTCTGAAGAAAAATATACCTACACCAACAATTTACTTACACAAAAACAAACCAAAGCACACAACACAGATTATATAACAGAAAATATGTTGCACGATGAAGTGGGCAACATTACGCAAAAAAGCGTAAGTGCCCCTGGCGTTTCAACCAGAGTAAATAAATATGAATATGATACTACAAAAAGATTTATAACCAAACAAACCGACCCAGATAATTTCACTACTCAGTTTGAGCATAACAGTATTGGGCAAGTAACTAAATCTATAGATTATTTAGGCGCGGTTACCCAAAATACCTACAATAATTGGGGAAAATTAATCCAAACTACTGTTACAGGCGATTC
>JBGSBU010000047.1:0-10089 GCA_041730375.1 Solirubrobacteraceae bacterium | reverse complement strand
TTAAAAGTAAAAAGTAAAAACTTTGCATATGGGTTAATACTTTTGGGGCTTTGCATTCCCATTTTAATGGCTTTTGAAAACTGGGACGACCACGACCGCTCTAATAGAAAAACAGCCTACGATTTTTCTGTAAACTTTCTTAAACCACTAGATAAAAATGCAATCCTTTTTGTTTATGGAGACAATGATACCTACCCAGTTTGGGCTTTACAAGAAACAGAAAAATTTAGAAGCGATTTAAAAATTGTTAACACCACACTTTTAGCTACTGCATGGTACATTCAACAAGTTCAAAGAAAAACCTATGAAGCCATGTCTCTACCTTCTAAACTATCTATTAACGAATATAGAGAGGGCGCAAACGAAAATATAAAAATTATTAGCAAAGAACAGCTTGAGTATATAATTACGGAATTACCTAAAAATCAAGATATACCCGCTCATTATTTTGATTATGTAAGCAGTTTTCTTAAAAAAGACAGCATTTCGGTTCAAGAAGCCATGCAATTTATAAGAAAAAAAGACCTGGGCAAAGACATAATTAAAACTGTTATTTTTGGAGAGGGAGAAGAAAGTCTAAAAGAAAATTTTCTACCATTAAACAAATTTTATTTAAAAGTAAACAAAGAGAATGCCTTAAAATATAAAATTATTAAAGCAGAAGATAAAAATAAAGTATTAGATTATATTAACTGGGAGTATGAATCAACCAGTATTTCTAAAAATAATTTTGTTTTTCTTGCCATGTTAGCAAATTATAATTGGGATAGGGCCATTTATTTTAGTAGTGGTGGAATGTATGATGAAGAAAATATTTTTTATCTTCAAGACTATCTTCAGAATGAAGGATTGGCCTATAAATTTATACCTATAAAAACAAAAACATCAGAGAGTGAAGATTATGGAAGAGTAGATACCGATGTTTTGTATAAAATTATTAAAAACTATAAATGGAGCAATTTTGATAATCCAAAAGCCTATTTCGATGAAACCTCGCTTAGAAACATTGCTTCTTACAGAAATACTATTACCGTTACTGCTGCAAAATTGGTAAAAGAAGGCAAAAATAAAAAAGCAAAAGAAATTATGGATTTATTATTAACTAAAATTCCACCATCACTTTACGGTTATTCTATTTCTTTGGCAGAAATTGCTCATAATTACATTTTAATTGGCCAAGAGAAAAAAGCATTAGAATTAGTTAAAAATTATAAAAACAACCTACTAAAAGAACTTTTATTTTATAATTCATTAAACGAGAACGAAAGAATATCAATAGAAAATGATATAAAGAGAATTGGGTTAGAGTACGCTACTGTGGTTCAATACACCACATCGGCTTATAAAAAAAAGGGTGAGGATAAAAAAGGTTTTATCTATCTACAAAATTCTTTTAAAGAAATAGAAAAAAGTTATAACCAAATTATAGAAAAATTGAACGCCTCGACAAGGGAAGAACAAGTAGAAATGCAAGACATTATTCTTGTTTACACAGGGGCATTTAAATTAATGTTACAAAATGCAGAGGAATTTAGTGTAGAATATGCAAACAAAAAGAAAAGAGAACTGTTTTCTGCCTTAATAGAACTTGAAGAGTAAAAATGTTATTAACCCATTATTCTAATACTTTATTAGAAGCTGGTTGCGACGAGGCTGGAAGAGGATGCCTTGCTGGGCCAGTATTTGCCGCAGCGGTTATTTTACCAAAAGATTATATAAACCTAGATATAAAGGATTCTAAAAAACTCTCGGAAAGAAAAAGAGATAAACTTAGAGTAGAAATAGAAAAAGAAGCCATTTATTGGTCTGTGGCAGCTGTAACCGCCAAAGAAATTGATGAAGTAAATATACTTAATGCAAGTATTTTGGCTATGCACAAGGCTTTAAACGGACTTAATGTTAAGCCCACTTTTATTTTAGTAGATGGTAATAAATTTAAACCCTACCAGTCCATCAAGCATTCATGCATTATAAAAGGAGATGCAAAGTACTATTCTATTGCAGCAGCTTCTATTTTAGCTAAAACTTATAGAGATGAATATATGGTTAATTTATCTAAAGAATTTGTAAAATACCAATGGGAAAACAATAAAGGTTACCCAACTAAAATACATAGAGACGTTATAAAACAAATAGGCATTTGCAAACATCACAGAAAGAGTTTTAGCGTTACTTAATTTTTTTATAGATTAGCATAACTTATTATAAACCATGCCAAACAAAGGATTAATTAATTCTGTATTATTTTGGTGGATTGAAAGAAGAATTAAAGAAATTAGTCTTTTTTCTTCGCATTCTGCAGAAATTCAGCAATCTCAATTAAATAATTTATTAAGTAATGGAAAAGAAACTATTTATGGAAAAAGTTTTAACTTTTCTGAATTAAAAAACTACCAACAATTTAAAAATACTGTTCCAATTGTAAGTTACGAAAACTTCCATTCCTTCATTGAAAGAAGTTTAAACGGAGAAAAAGAGGTGTTTTGGAACAAACCCATAAATTGGTATGCAAAATCATCTGGCACATCAAATGCAAAGAGTAAATTTATTCCTATTTCAAAAAACTCTTTAGAAAGTTGCCATTTTAAAGGAGGAAAAGACATGTTTGCTTTGTATGCTAACAATAATTCTGAGACAAAAATTTTTGATTTATTAAATCTTAGATTAGGCGGAAGTTTTGTTAAAAACAAAGAAAACAACTATTTATTTGGCGATTTATCCTCCATTTTAATTCATAATTTACCCATATGGGCAGAAATTAAAAATACTCCTTCTAAAAAAACTTCTTTAATTTCTTCTTGGGAAGAAAAATTACCTCTAATTATAAAAGAAACAATGGAAGAAGAAATAGGTTGTTTAACCGGTGTTCCTTCTTGGATGTATGTTTTTTTAACCAAATTATTAGAACAAAGTAATAAAAAATATTTAGACGAAATTTGGCCAACAATTGAAGTGTTTTTTCATGGGGGGATTTCTTTTAACCCTTACAAAGAAAATTTTAATAATTTATTTTCTAATCCCATAAATTATTTAGAGGTTTATAATGCATCGGATGGTTTCTTTGCCATTCAAGATACAAAAAGCAATAAAGACGGATTGCTATTAATGCTTGATTATGGTATATTTTATGAGTTTATTTCAATGGATAATTATAATTTAAATAACGCTATTCCGTTGTGGGAAGTGGAGTTAAACACAAATTATGCAATGGTTATAACAACCAATGGCGGGTTGTGGCGTTATTTAATTGGAGACACGGTAAAATTTATTTCTAAAAATCCCTATAGAATTATTATTTCGGGTAGAACACAATTATATATTAATGCCTTTGGAGAGGAATTAATGATTGATAATACAGAAAAAGCAATAGGCATAGCTTGCAAAAAAACCAATGCAGAAATTATAGATTACACGGTTGCTCCAAGATTTATGCAAAAAGAAAGTACAAATGGTGCGCATGAATGGATTATTGAATTTAAAAAAGACCCAACAGATCTTAACTTATTTAATGAAATTATAGACCAAACTTTAAAGGAATTAAATTCTGATTACGAGGCAAAAAGAAAAAACAATGTAACCTTGAGCTTTCCTATAATTATCCTAGCAAAAAAGAATTTATTTTATACTTGGTTAAAAAATAAAAATAAACTTGGCGGACAAAATAAAATTCCCAGACTTTGTAACGATAGAATTATTTTAGAAGAATTAATAATTTTAAATAGTAGTTTATAAAACTAATTATTAATTCTTCTTTTTAAGTTAAGATAAACAGGAAAATGATCGCTAAATCCATCTTCATCAAAAATAATTCCATTAAAACTTCTTCTTGGGTAGCCTTTGTATTTTCCTTTAGGGGTTTTTAAAAATTCTTTATCAAAAATTCCTGCATTATGATAATGGTATAAACCCATATTTTTTTCATTAACTAAAGAGGCACTTACCAAAAACTGATCGAATAGGAACCAACTATCCATATATGCAGCAGTACCAAATCCTTTTTTAAAAAGCACTTCCATTGGATTATAGAAATCTTCGTTAGCCAAATTTTCTTTTAATGGTTTGCTATTTAACATTTTAATGCTTTTATTAGTTGGGTTGTCATTAAAATCTCCCATAATCACAATTTTTTCTTCTGCATTTTTTTCTTTGAGTTCTTTAATTTTAGTTGCTAGTATCGTTGCCGTTTTAATTCTATAAGCCTCGGATAGCTTTTCACCAGATCTTCTACTGGGCCAATGATTTACAAAAACAGAAATTTTTTCTCCATCTAATAACCCCGATACAAATAAAATATCTCTGGAGTATTCTTTAATCTGGTCTTTTATTAATTCTACTCTATAGTTTTTACTTTCTATTAACTTAAATCTACTAGATTGATAGATTAATGCACAGTCAATTCCCCTGCTGTCTAATGAATTAAAATGCACATAATTATATTTATAATTTCCTAATAATTGGCTGTTTAAAAGATCTTTAAGCACGGTTTCATTTTCAATTTCAGATAAACCAACTATTACAGGAGGGCTATGAAAAAGTTCCTTTCCAATATTAGAAATTACATAACTTATTTTTTCTATCTTTTTTTCATACCTAGCTTTATTCCACAATCTTGGACCTTTAGGAGTAAATTCTTCGTTATTAATTAATTTTAAATATAAATTTTGATTGTGGGTTTGGTTAAAAATTCTATTTTTTGTAAAATCCGCACCCTCTAATATTGCTTTGTTAAGCGATATTGTTTCTATGGTTTGTGTTTTTTTATTTAATAAATCGACAGAGTTAATTGTATCAAATATATTTTCTACATTATAGAAAGCAAAGGTTGCAACATTGTATTTGTTATTGTTTTCTTGAGACAACATAAATATAGATAGAATAAAAAAAAGAGATAAATATTTTAATTTCAAATTTTTAAAAACCAATTATTTTATATAATTTTAGTACGTTATGTTTTATAAATTTATGAAATGATTAGATATTTCCTGATAATTTTTATCTTAACTCCATTTTATATTATTTTCTCTCAAAATATTATAAAAGGATACATTAAAGATAGTCTTTCTGGAAAGGCACTTGCAGATGTAAAGGTTTCTATTAATAAACTAGAACTAAATACAAAAACAGATATAATTGGGTATTTTTCTTTCAAAAACATACCAGAGGGAATACAAACTATTACTTTTAGTTATAATGGCTATCAATTTTTATCAAAAAAAATAGAAGTAAAGGAAGCCAAATTAGATTTACAAACGATTTATTTAAATAAAAATTCGTCTGATTTAGAAATATTACCCATAATAATTGAAAATGAACTTTTATCTGGCGAATCTACAAACCAAGAATCGGTTGCTTTACTACAGTCTTCCAAAGATATTTTTCAAAGAATTAGTGGTTTCGAATTAAATACTTATTGGTTTAAGCCCAGAGGCTTATCAAGCGACCAATACGTTTTTAATATTAATGGAATCTCGTTAAGAGATGTTGAGGACGGACAAATTAATTACAATAATTTTACGGGGCTATCAAACATAACCAGAAACCCAGCAAATAATGTTTATGGGTTTAATGCAGCGCCTTTTTCATTTGGTAATTCGGGAGGATATACAGATGTTTCTACAAAACCTTCTTTGCATAAAAATGAATTTAATTTATCTTACACCAGTGCAAATAGAGTATATAATAACCGACTTTCTATTTCATACCACTCTGGTTTAAGCAAAGATGGTTGGGCTTATTCTGTTTCGGGCTCTAGAACCTGGGCAAAAGAAGGAATAATAGATGGTACTTTTTATAGTGGATGGTCTTATTTTTTAGCTTTAGAAAAAAAAATAAATAATTTTCATAGTATTTATTTAACTGTTTTTGGAACGCCAATAGAAAGAGGAGGTGCAAGTCCAAACACCTTAGAAGTTAGGCGACTTGGCGGAGTAAATTATAATTCTTTATGGGGTTGGCAAAATAACAAAAAAAGAAATGAAAGGATTTCCACTATTTTTGAGCCAATTTTTATGCTAACACACGATTGGAAAATAAATAAAAATACGTTACTTAAAAATACTTTTTCTTACCAAACCGGAGGTTCTAAAATCTCTAGACTACAAGGCTATTCGCCAGAATTTTCCTCTAATTTTACACAAAGTTTTTCTCCTGTTTATTTTAAAAATTTACCCAGTTTTGGGCTTATTTCTGAAAACGAATGGAAATTAAACACCAGTATTAACCAAATTAATTGGCAAAATTTATATGCACAAAATATTGTTTCTGGAGTAGCTAAATACGCAATATTTAACGATGTGGAAAGAAATAATAATTTTTCTGCAAATAGCCAGTTTGAAACAAAATTTTCTGAAAAATTAAATTTATCAGGAGCTTTTAATTTTCAAAGATCTACTACTAAATTTTATAAAGAAGTTAACGATTTATTAGGTGCTAATTTTGTTGAATCTAAAGCTCAGTTTAATGATTATGAGCGTTTTAATTTAGACAATATAAATACCGCTTTTTACAAAGGCGATGTGGTAGAGTATAGCTATAATTTTAAACATAATTTTTTTAATCTGTTTATTAATTCAAATTATAAAATTAAAAAATGGGAATTTGATTTGGGGTTAAATGCCAGCAATACTAATTTATTTAGAGTAGGTAATTTTAGGCACTTTAATTACCAAACTAATAACGAATCTAAAGGAAAAAGCCAAGTGGTAAATTTCACAAATCTTGGTGCAAAATTAAGCACCTTATTAAAAATAAATCCACAAAATTATTTACAAGTTAATGTGGGTAATTATAGCACGGCACCAACTTTGTCTCAGGTTTTCCCAACTGCTAGAGAAAATAACCTGGTTAGTCCAAATTTAAATTCATTAAAAATATTTAACTCAGATGTAACTTATTTTTTAAGAAAGCCTAAATTCAATTCAAAAATATCTTTATTTTACAATTACTTTAAAGACGATATAGAAATAAATAGATATTTTACACAAGGTGTTATAGGTGACGAATTGCTTACAGAAATTTTAACAGGCGTGAATAAAAAATTCTATGGCACCGAATTAAGTTTTGACTTTAAACTAACCTCTTCTATTAATATATTTAGCCTTGCTTCTTTCTCTAAATATACATTTAACAATAACCCAAATTTATTTACCTACGATGTAAACTATTCTTACAGAGATCTAGGAAAATCTTATATAAAAAACAACAATATTCCTGGTTCGGCTCAACAAGCCTATACATTAGGAATAAAATATCAATCGCCAAAATATTGGTGGCTAGGTTTATCTGGAAACTTTCTTGGAAGTAACTATTCTAACTTTTCTTATTTATTAAGAACCAATTCTTTTGTAAATAGTGCGCCATATATACCAACCGAAGAAGAGGTTAGAGGTTTATTAAAACAAGAAGAATTTGAAAGTCAGATATTATTTAACTTAAATTTTGGTAAATCTTTTAAATTTGGAGGTTATTATTTGTCTTTTTATGGCACCATAAATAACTTACTAAATAATAGAGACTATATTTCTGGTGCTTTTGAACAAGCTAGACTAACAGACTATGTTGCGTTTAAAGACGATAAAACCAGTCAAAATCCTTTGTTTGGTTCAAGGTATTGGTTTGATGTTGGACGAACCTATTTTTTAACTATTTCTTTAAAACTTTAACTATGAAAATAAATATACTCGCTTTTTTTTGTTCCTTATTACTTTTTTTAAGTTGCATTTCTACGGAAAACTTCGATATTCCCAAAATTGAGAAAGACATACTAATTAAAAATTCTATTTCCTGTTTAAATGAGAGTTTTAATAATTATGAGGTAAATTCTAACCAGTTTAATAACTTAATAAATCATGTATCAAAAGGTGGAAAGTTATGGACGGTTCAAAAATTTATTGCTAATAATGGGTATTTAGAATCTTCTGCTTATGGAATAAATAAAAAAATGGTTCACCAACTATTAATTCCAATTGACTTTACCAAAGCTGATGCTATTTCTTTTTTATCAAAAGATGGCTATTATAACGGGAATCCACTAAAAATTTATTATACTACTCAATTTCAGATTGATCAATACAGATTTAATGAAGTTTTAGATACAAGTAATTCTAATATATTTACAGACATAACAAATAATTTTGCTATATCTAATGGCTCTACTGATGGATATGCTAAGAAATTTATAAACTCGGGAATCTATACTTTTCCAAAAAATAATACAGCAGTTACTGGTTTTTTAATTTTTGAATATAGTAATATGCCTATAAGTGGTAAAGAATATATTACAACCACTATTCAAATAGACGATATTATAATACTAGACAACGAAACCCTAAATTGTAAATAAGAATCTCACAAATATTAAATGAGAAAATTAAGAATACATTATTTACAGCATGTTCATTTTGAAGATTTAGGTTGTATTGAACAATGGATTTTAGAAAAAGGACATACACAAACCTATACCAAGTTTTATACAGATTTTGTATTACCCAATCATTCCTCTTATGACTGGTTAATTATTTTAGGCGGACCAATGGGCGTTTACCAGCAAGAAAAATATAGTTGGTTAGTAAAAGAAAAAGAATTTATTAAACAAGCCATAGAACAAAATAAAACTGTAATTGGTATTTGTTTAGGTTCTCAACTCATTGCTTCTGCTTTGGGTGCAAATGTATTCGTAAATAATGAAAAAGAAATTGGTTGGTTTCCTATAAATGCTTCAGAAAACCTAACAAATCCTTTATTCAATAATCAAAAAAACTATACTGTTTTTCATTGGCATGGAGATACTTTTGATTTGCCTCAAAATGCTGTACTTTTAGCATCTAGTAATGCTTGTACCAACCAAGCATTTATCTACAACAACAAGGTGATAGGACTTCAATTTCACTTAGAGGTTACTGAAAATTCTATACAACAAATGATTGAATTTGGGATTTCTGAGTTAATAACACCAGAAAATTATATTCAAACCGAAAAAGAGATACTTAACAATAAGAATTATTTAAATAGCAATAACCAAAGAATGTTTCAATTATTAAATTACTTAGAAGCAAAATATAATTGAGGTAATAAAAATAATTTGTAAAAAAACATTCCTCTTTTATTAATTCTGTAAAAAATCAATAAAAGAGGAATGTTTATAAAATAAGATGTAGAAAAATTAGAATGTTTTGTTCTTTTTACAAAATTCTAATTTAAAAGCAATATTTAGTTAATTACTTTTTCCATTTCTTTGTTTTCAGATACAATAATATTTTGATATTTATTTAAACCTGTTCCAGCTGGAATTTTATGCCCAACTATAACATTTTCTTTTAGTCCTAATAAAAAATCTACCTTACCGGTAACAGCTGCCTGACTAAGTACTTTTGTAGTTTCTTGGAAAGAAGCGGCTGATATAAATGATTTAGTTTGAAGCGAAGCTCTGGTTATACCTTGTAATATTATTTTTGCAACAGATGGTACTGCATCTCTAACACCAACAAGTTTTTTATCTTCTCTCTTTAATCTAGAATTCTCATCTCTTAAAACTCTATTAGAAACAATCATTCCTAGCATAAGACTTTCACTATCTCCAACCTCTTCAACTACCTTCATACCAAAAATTCTGTTATTTTCTTTAATAAAGTCCAGTCTATGTTCTAGATTATTTTCTAAGAATTTAGTATCACCTGGTTCTTTAATTTCAACTTTTCTCATCATCTGTCTAACGATAATTTCAAAATGTTTGTCATCAATTTTTACCCCCTGCAATCTATAAACTTCTTGTATTTCGTTAACTAAATATTCTTGTACAGCTCTCAATCCTTTGATATTTAAGATATCGTTCGGAGTAACTGAACCGTCTGATAAAGGCATACCAGCTTTAACAAAGTCATTCTCTTGAACTAGTATTTGGTTAGATAACTTTACTAAATATTTCTTTAATTCTCCTGTTTTAGATTCAATAATTATTTCCCTATTTCCTCTTTTAATTTTACCATAAGAAACCACCCCATCAATTTCAGAAACAACTGCTGGTATAGAAGGGTTTCTTGCTTCAAACAATTCAGTAACTCTTGGTAAACCCCCAGTAATATCTCCGGCTTT
>JBGSBU010000046.1:0-10146 GCA_041730375.1 Solirubrobacteraceae bacterium | reverse complement strand
TTTAAATTAAAAAAATCTTAAATGGATTATTTTCAAGCAATTATACTAGCAATTATTGAAGGAATAACAGAATATTTGCCCGTTTCATCTACTGGACATATGATTATTGCTGAATCTTTTATGGGGTTAACTAGTAACAATTTTACTAAGTTATTTACAATTGCTATTCAAATTGGGGCTTTACTAGCAATAGTTGTTCTTTATTTTAAAAAATTCTTTCAAAGCTTTTCTTTCTACTTCAAACTATTAGTGGGTGTTATTCCAGCTTTGGTTTTGGGTTTTTTGCTTAACGATTTTATAGATGGCTTATTAGAAAATCCTTTAATAGTAGCTATTTCTCTTATTTTAGGTGGTGTTATTTTACTCTATGTAGATAAATGGTTTTCATCAAATACACAACAAGAAATTACTTATTCAAAAGCCCTTAAGATTGGTTTTTACCAGTGTATTGCCATGATTCCTGGTGTTTCTAGAAGTGGTGCAAGTATTGTAGGTGGCATGGCCCAAGGTTTAACCAGAGCAACTGCAACAGAATTTTCTTTCTTTTTAGCCATCCCTACATTAACTGCAGCAACAGCCAAAAAATTATACGATTTTTATAAAATGGGTTTCACCCTAAAACAAAACGAAATAAACTTATTATTAATTGGAAATTTAATCGCCTTTATAGTAGCACTAATTGCTATTAAAACATTTATAACTTTTCTAAACGAAAAAGGATTTAAATGGTTTGGAGTTTATAGAATTTTATTAGGTTTAGTTATACTAATTATTCATTTAACGGTAATGAAACTAACCATTAATTAAAAAATGATTTCTCTAGAAAAATTAGTAGAAGGTTCTATTGTTTTAATTGATAAACCGCTAGACTGGACTTCTTTTGATGTAGCGAATAAAATAAAATCTAAGATAAAACATACCTATAAAGAAAAAATAAAAGTAGGTCATGCTGGAACTTTAGACCCAAAAGCAACGGGACTTTTAATTATCTGTACTGGCAAAGCAACTAAAAAAATAGATGAAATACAAAATCAACCAAAAGAATACACCGGAACTTTTAAATTAGGTGCTACAACACTTTGTTATGACACCGAGATGGAAGAAAATGAACTATTCCCAACAGAACACATTACAGAAGAATTAATTATAGAAACAACCAACCAATTTATTGGAAGTATAAAACAACTTCCACCCATTTATTCTGCCATAAAAGTAAATGGAAAAAAAATGTACGAATTAGCAAGAGAAGGTAAAAAAATAGAAGTTAAAGAAAGAGAGGTTACTATTTATTCTTTCGAAATAACAGAAATTAATATGCCAACTATTAGTTTTAAAGTTAAATGTAGCAAAGGAACCTATATTCGCTCTCTTGCAAACGATTTTGGTAAAACTCTTAATTCTGGTGCCTATTTAACTAGCTTAACCAGAACTGCAATTGGTGAATATTCTATTAAACAGGCAGATAATTTTTGGTTAGCTAAAGAATAATTATTTTAGGATAAAAAAAATACTGCTTTTATTTCCTACAAATTATTATAATTTATTTTTAATCAAATAATTTTAAATAAATTACAATAACCTACATTTTAAGGTAAAAATCTTTAGTTAAATTAATGTAATCTACTGTAAATTCGTTTCTATTTACTTCTATAACCAATTGGCTTGTAGTTAAAATAGGAAGTTCATAACGTTTAAAAGCCAATAAACTTCTTTTAATTTCTGATGTTAGGTTACCTTTTACCCGAGTTACATTTATAGGAAAAAGTTCGCAATTTGCACATAAATCTATAAACTTATCTTCTTCTTTAAATGGAATAATTACTGCGAAAATTCCATTTTCAGACAATAATAAATGGGCTGCATCTACCAATTCTTCAAAAGGCATAGCATCTTGAAATCTTGCAGCATCTCTTCTTTCATCTCCTGTTTTAAAATCTTCCGAATAAAAAGGCGGGTTACAAACAATTAAATCATACTCATCATCAGGCTCATCTACCAGTTCGTCTAAGCCTGCATGGTAACAAGTTATCCTATCTGCCCAGATTGAATTTTCGAAATTATCGGTTGCTTGTTCAAAAGCATTTTCTTCTATTTCTATAGCATCAATTTGTATAGCATCTGTACGTTGTGCCAACATTAAAGCTATAATTCCTGTACCTGTACCAATATCTAAAATTATTTTTGGATTGTTATCTATTGGACACCAAGCTCCCAATAAAACTCCATCTGTACCAATTTTCATTGCACATCTATCTTGGAGAATATTAAATTGTTTAAATTGAAACATTGATTTTTTTTTAGTTCAATGTTTATTACTAGCTTTTTCTAAAAATGGCATAAAAATAATTGATAACGAAAATTTACCTTTTAGTAATTGAAAAAGATAACTATACTAAAACTATTCTTTAATTTTTAATATAGTTTACTTACTTTAACTTATTTTTTAGTTTAAGTTCTGTGGGAACCAACATGCCAAAAGGCAACATCAATAATCTATCTCTATTTAAATTATTGCTATACTTTATTAAAACCTTATTAAATATAAAGATTTCGACCACATGAATTAAAAGAAAAAATATACCTAAAACAGCATAATAATAACCAAAGGATATTTTTAAAAAAAAAGATAACGCAACTAGTACAGAGAAACAATAAAATACAAGTATTTTTTTAGAAATGTTAATTAAATTTTGGCTCATAAATATTTTGATTTAAAAATAACTCGGGTTAACCTTTTTATAAAAATCAATCTATTTCTTAATTACACCACAAGTTATATGGTATTCTACTAAGAATTGTTAAAATACCAAGTGAAATAATTGCTACAATACCAACAGAAACAACTTCAGATTTTTTAATTTTTGCATTTGCAATGGTTATAAAAATAATACCAGCAATCATCATCATTGGGTGTTCAATTTTTATTAACCTGGCTAAATCATTTTTCATAATTTCGGCAGTAGAAAGGTTAGAAAAAGATTCTAAAATTGGTGAAGTAAAATAAGTAGCAATACCTATTAGTAACTGAATATGAAAAGAAATTAAAGTAAATAATGCTAATTTTCTTAGTATATTATCTATTGGTTTTTTGGTTATAAAGTAAATTATTGAAACAACTGTTAAACTAATTCCCAATAAAACTACTAAATAAGCCCAATAACTATGAATTTTAGGTATGATTTCCATTTGTGTGATTTTTTTTTATTTATCAAATATAAAAAATTAACTAAAGGCTTTTAAGCTTAGGTCAATATTTTTAGCAGAATGTGTTAAGGCGCCAATAGAAATAAAGTCTATTCCGGTTTGGGCAATAGCCTCAATATTATTTTCGTTTATACCACCAGAAGCTTCTATTTCGCAACTTTTATTAATTATTTTAACTGCTTCTTTCATTACATCAACCGCCATGTTGTCTAACATAATTCTATCAACGTTAGCTTCTATGGCTTCTTTTACCTCGTTAATAGTTCTTGTTTCCACCTCAATTTTTATAGCTAATTTATTTTTAATAAGGTAATCTTTAGCATTTAATACGGCATTTTTTATCCCTCCAGCATAATCTATATGATTATCTTTTAACATTATCATATCATATAAACCAAATCTATGGTTTATTCCTCCACCAATTACTACTGCCCATTTTTCGCAAAGCCTAAAATTTGGAGTAGTTTTTCTGGTGTCTAATAATTTACAAGAGGTATTTTTTAAAAATGAGTTTAGATAGTTAGTATAAGTAGCAATACCACTCATTCTTTGCATACAATTTAAAACTAATCTTTCTGATAAGAGTATAGACCTAGCACTGCCTTCAACAAAAAAAGCTATTTCGCCTTTTTTTACTAAATCGCCATCTTTTTTAAAAGTAGAAATATTAAGTTTATCATCAACTTTTTTAAAGATATAATTAGCTAATTCTACACCAGCTAAAATACAATCTTCTTTTATAATAAGTTGCGCTTTTTTGGTTATATGTTCATCGATAGTAGAAAGAGTAGAATGGTCTCCGCTGCCAACATCTTCTTTTAGTGCCTCATTTATGAAGTGATCAAGTCTCTCTGGGGTAACGTAATTTGGCCACATATTTTAAATTTCTTTATTATCTAAATCTTTATTATAGAAAGCCCCTTTGTTTTCTGTTTCTTTTATAGATTCTTGAATAATTAAATAAGCAACATCAATTAAATTTCTAAGTTCTGCTAGTTGTGGTGTAATAATTGATATTTTATATAATTCTTTAACCGATATAAAAATTTCTTCTAACCTTTTTCTGGCAAGCTCTAGCCTTCTATTTGTTCTAACAATTCCTACCAAATCGTTCATTAAACTTTTTAATTCTTTTCTTAAAAAATTAATTAATACCATTTCTTCTGGTAAGATCATTCCTTCTTGGTTCCATTTGGGAATAAGCTTTATTTGAGTAGCTATTGAAGCCTTAGGTAAATGCTCTATGGTTTTATTAGCTGCTCTGTGGCCAAAAACCAATCCCTCTAGCAATGAGTTAGAGGCTAATCTATTGGCACCATGTAGCCCAGAATAAGCTACTTCTCCAATAGCAAATAGATTATTAATATTGGTTTTACCAAAATGGTCTGTTTCTACCCCACCACACATATAATGGGCGGCCGGAACCACCGGAATTAAATCTTTGAAACAATCTATTCCAATAGAAAGACAGGTTTGGTAAATAGTAGGGAAATGGGCTAAAAATTCTTCTTTGTTTAACGACCTACAATCTAAACAAACAAAAGAATCGCCAGATATTTTAAGTTGGTTATCTATGGCTCTGGCAACTATATCTCTAGAGGCTAGTTCTTCCCTACTGTCATATCTTTCCAAGAAAGATTCACCGTCTTTGGTTATTATTTTGGCTCCAAATCCTCTTACTGCCTCTGAAATTAAAAAAGCTGGATTAGAAACGCCATACAAAGCAGTTGGATGGAATTGGTAGTACTGCATAAATTTTATTTTAGCTTTCGCTCTAAAAGCCATTCCTACTCCATCTCCTGTGGCAACTAACGGATTAGTCGTGTGTTCATAAACCTGCCCTGCTCCGCCAGTGGCAAGAACAGTTACTTTAGAAACGAATGTTTCTATTTCTTTAGAACTTTTATTTAAAGCATAGACACCAAAACAATTAATTTCGTTACCTAGTTTTTTATTGTTTGTATGATGCTCTGTTATTAAATCTATGGCATAGTGATGTTCAAGAATTTCAATATTAGAGAAAGACCTAACTTTTTCTAACAAAACTCTTTCTATTTCGTTACCTGTTATGTCTTTGTAATGAGCTACCCTATTTTCTGAATGCCCACCTTCTTTTGCAAGGTTGTAGGTATCATCAGAATTTTTATCGAAACGAGCTCCCCAAGAAATAATTTCATCGAATCTAATCGGGCCTTCTTCTACTACAAATTTAACTACTTCTACGTCGCACAGATTAGCTCCAGCAATTAAGGTATCTTCAATGTGTTTTTTGTAAGAATCTTTTATCTCGTCTAAAACAATAGAAATTCCGCCTTGTGCATAGTTGGTATTAGATTCTACTACATTACTTTTGGTAATGATAGTTATTTTAGCATTGGGTATTTTTTCTGCTACCTTAACGGCATAAGACAGGCCAGAAATTCCAGATCCTAAAATTAATACATCAGATATCTTCATCTTTAATTATTGAGTAATTGAGAAATCTATTACTTTATATTTTTAGAAAGTGTTAACATTCTTTCTATTGGGGCAAGGGCTTTTATTCTTAACTCTTCATCAATTAAAATCTCTGGTAACTCGTATTTTAAACAAAGATAAATTTTCTCTAAAGTGTTTCTTTTCATAAAAAAACATTCGCTACAAGAGCAACTTTCGTCTTCTACCAAAGCTGGAATTAATTTTTTATTTGGTGCTCTTTTTTGCATTTCGTGCAAAATTCCCTCTTCTGTAGCTACTATAAATTCTTGTGCAGTATCTTTTTCAACAAAATTTAATAAGGCAGAGGTGCTTCCTATAAAATGAGCTATATCTAAAATAGCCGCCTCGGATTCTGGATGAGCAATTAATTTAGCTTTTGGATTATTTGCTAATTGTGTTGCGATTTTTTCTAAAGAAAATGCCTCGTGTACAATGCATGCACCATCCCACAAAATCATATTTCTTCCCATTTTTTTATTTAAATAAGCTCCCAAGTTTTTATCGGGCGCAAAAATAATTTGTTGCTCTTTTGGAATACAGCTTATAATATGTTCTGCATTACTAGAAGTTACAATATAATCGCTCTCGGCTTTCACTCCCGCATCGCAATTTATATAAGTAACCACCACACTATTGGGGTGTTTTTCTTTTAGTTTTCTTAACCCTTCGCCCGAGCATGAATCTGCCAAAGAACAACCAGCTAAGGTGTCTGGTAAAACTACTTTTTTTTCTGGATTTATAATTTTTGCTGCTTCGGCCATAAAATGCACGCCACAAAAAACAATTATATCTGCATTGGTTTCTTTTGCTGCTCTTGCTAATTGCAAGCTATCGCCCAAGTAATCTGCAATATCTTGTATTTCTTTGGTTTGGTAATAATGTGCCAAAATAATGGCATTTTTTTCCTTTTTAATTCTAGAAATCTCTTCTACTAAATCTATATTCTTTGGAATTTCTAAATCTAAATATCCTTTAAGCTTAATTGTTTTTTTTGCTTTGTCTAAAAGATCAATCATTTTTTTATAGTCTATAATATGAATATAACAAATTTAATGAAAACCTTTTAGATATGAATCTTAAAAGATTTATATCATTTTTCGTTGCCTAAAATAGTTATTTTAAAATGCAAAGAAATTATATTTGTGTCTATTAAAAAAAACAAAATGGATTTATTGATTGTTGGAACAGTTGCTTACGATGCTATTGAATCGCCTTACGGCAAAACCGATAAAATTCTTGGGGGTGCCGCTACCTATATTGGATTAGCTGCTGCTAAATTAGGTGTAACCTCTTCTATTGTATCTGTAGTTGGCGAAGATTTTGAAAAAAACCACTTAGATTTATTAACTAGCAATAAAATAGCCATTAATGGT
The DNA here is from genome assembly GCA_041730375.1 of Solirubrobacteraceae bacterium. Classification (GTDB taxonomy): domain Bacteria; phylum Bacteroidota; class Bacteroidia; order Flavobacteriales; family Weeksellaceae; genus JBGSBU01. The sequence continues at coordinate 3,091 of JBGSBU010000046.1, read as the reverse complement.
ATTGAAATAATTAAAGGAGGTGAAACTTTTTTTTGGAAAGGAAAATACCACAACGATATGAATTTTAGAGATACACTAGAAACTAGACTTAATGTGTTAGAAAATTTTTCTCCAAAAATTCCAAAAGAAAATACTAGCCCTTCTATAGTTATGCTCGGTAATTTATCTCCAAGTGTGCAACTTGAAGCTTTACAGCAGCTTACTCCAAAACCAAAATTAACTGTTTTAGACACCATGAATTTTTGGATAGAAAACACCCTGAATGATTTATTAAACACAATTAAAAATGTTGATGTTTTAATAATTAACGACGAGGAATTGAGGTTACTAACTAACGAAACTAAAATTAATAAAGGAGCAAAGAAAATTCAAGAAATGGGGCCAAAAACCGTTATTATTAAAAGAGGAGAATATGGTTCGGTGCTTTTTAATGAAAACGAAACTTTTATTTTACCTGCAATGCTTTTAGATAAAGTGGTTGACCCAACAGGCGCGGGCGATTCTTTTGCTGGTGGATTTGTTGGTTACCTAACAAAATCTAAAGATTTATCTTTTAACAACCTAAAAACCGCTTTGGTTTATGCAACTATTGCCGCCTCTTTTTGTGTACAAGAATTTGGTACAGAAGGTTTAACAAATACCTCTTTAGCAGATTTTGAAAATAGATTAAATGAATTTAAAAAATTAACTCAATATTAATTAAATTTTAACTTACCCATTTTTGTATAGTAAATTATATTTTTTATTACTCTTCTACTTTTGGTAGATTTCTTAAATTTATAAGCTTTATAAAATTTAATTTAAATTAATTTGGTACATTTGCATTTCTAAATACATAATGGTTCCGTGGCCGAGTGGCTAGGCAGAGGTCTGCAAAACCTTGTACAGCGGTTCGAATCCGCTCGGAACCTCTAAAAAATCCCTAATCAATTGTTTTATAATTTTTTAGGGATTTATATTTTTAGTTGTGTGTATACAACTATTCTTACCAAAAAAATCTAAACGTGTTATTTTCATTCACTCTGGTCATTAAGATTTAAGTTGTACCAATCAATTTTTCGAGAAAAATACATCGTTAATCCAAGTATAATAAATATACCTAAACTACCTATCAATAAAGCAAAATCTTGAAGTTGAATTATAACAAAAATAAAGGTATAAAGCACTGTTAGTATGCTTAAAATTAATAATGATAATTTATTAGATTTTAAAATAGCTTTTACATAACCCCCAAGAAGCAACAAGGTTAAAAAAGAAGAAATAATAAAAGCAAAGTTAAATTTTAAGTATTCTGATATTGAAAGTAAAAGTGTATAAAATATAATTAATGAAAAACCAACTAGTATGTATTGAATTGGATGAATAAATACTTTGTTTAAAACCTCAATGAAGAAAAAGACTAAAAAAGTAAATCCTATAAACAAAATTACATATTTAATAAACCTATATGATTTCTGATAATTATCAACTGGAAGTAACAAATCTATACCAAAGGAAGAGTCTTTTAATGAGTAGGAATACCTTTCCAAATCTGAGGAAAATTTCTATTTAAGTGCAATATATTCCAATCGGCTTTAAATCCTTTATTCGTTACTGTTCTGTTGTCTGGTAAAAAAGCACCATTAAAACTTGGATTAGTCCTTTTAGAATTTAATTTAACATCGGTTACTTTGCCAACAGGAGTAAAGTATAAAAGTTGACTCCCTTTAAGGTCTAAATCTAAAGCAAAATTACAAGAAGAACTAGTAGCTGCATTAATATCAACAACTGCATTAATTCCAGAATTCACAAGATTATTTGAGGTTACACCAGAGTTAAATGGTATTTCTTTACTATTCCAATTTAAGTTTACTTTTTGCTCTATTCCTCTTAAATCATTAATACCAACAATAAATTCAGCTTTATCAAATAAAATGTTTTTTGAAGGAATATCTAAAGTACATCAGATTTATTGAATGTTCCAGAAATTTTAAGTTTAGAATTATAAACAACAATCTCATAAATTCCTCTATAACGCTTCTCGGGATTTATATTTCCCGAAATGTTTAGCTGGGAGGGCAAGATATGTAAGTACTCTTTTAATTGAATGATTTTTTCTGTAGAATTATTCTTAGAAAATTCTTTTACATACCTGTAATAAGGGATAGAAATAACTGGGCTAGAAATTGTTTGTTCTTATGCCTATTTAGAACTAACCTATTTAATTGATTCATTTTGATACACTTATCTTTCATTAATTAAATCCTTAATCATTGAGGTAGGAATTAAAAAAAATAAAACCATAAAAAAAATTGCGCCTACTTAGAAATAAATATTGTTTTTTAGATTCTTCATATTAAATTAATTTTCATTAAAATTTTCTTTATACATGGTATTTTTTTATTTATTATTAATATACAAAAATTATAGTTAATATAAATATTATTATTATTAATAACTTTAATAGAGGTAAGTTTTTACTTGGTTTAATATTATAAAAAAAAACGGAAAAGCCGAACACCGTATTAAAAAGTAGGCAAACCTTAACAATTAACATATATTATGAACGTAAAAAAAATGATTCTTAGCGTGGTATTAACAGCTGGTATTTTTTCGGCTTGTAATCAATCGCAACAACTATCAAAAGCGCAATCAGACAAAATTACAAATCAGACCAATGAACAGGTTCAAAAAGTTATTAACGAATTAGGATTAGTTTATGTTGAAGAAGGCGCACAAACTATTATTACTTATGAAGAAGTTCACGCGGCAGAAAAAGCTTGGTGCGATGCTTTAGTAAAAATTGGTAAAATAAAAGAAGAGGGTGGTGATTACAGAGCCTACGCAAATGAGGTTCTTTCTACTGCTTATAACTATGATTATGGTAAAGTATTTTTTAAACCCACATTAGCATACGGCGACCAAACTTTTAGAAATAACAAAAAAGGAGCATTATCTTATTTTGTTGCAGGAGACTCAGAATACCCTAACGACAAAGGTTTTGCATTAAAGCCATGGGTTAAAGCTAGATACCAAAATGCGGGAGACAAAAACCAGGGGATTCAAATATATGGTTCAATTGCCATTACAATGGGTAATGTTTGGGTTACGG
>JBGSBU010000045.1:0-10312 GCA_041730375.1 Solirubrobacteraceae bacterium | reverse complement strand
TTTTACACCCGACAAAGATATTTTTCTTCATTTTAAATTCCGAACAGAGTATATAGAAAAAATGATTCGGAATTATGTTTATTTAAATCCTGGATTAAGAATTATTTTTAACGGAATAGAATATTTTTCTGAAAACGGACTTAAAGATCTTTTATTAGATCTAAACAACGAAGATTTGGTTTATGATATAATACATCTTAAAGCAAATGATATTGAGGTGGCTATTACCCACACCTCCCGATCTTATAGCGAACAGTATTATTCTTTTGTTAATGGTCAAAATACTACTCAAGGCGGAACTCATTTAGTTGCATTTAAAGAAGCTTATGTTAAAACTATACGAGAGTTTTTCAACAAAAACTACGACCCCAGCGACATTAAAAAATCTATACTAGCTGCTGTTTCTATAAAAGTAATTGAGCCAATTTTTGAATCTCAAACCAAAACAAAACTAGGATCAAACGATATTGAACCAGGTGGAACCAGCGTTAAATATTTTATTACCGATTTTTTAAAAACACAATTAGACAATTACCTTCATAAAAACCCAGAAACTGCAAAAAAAATACAAAGTAAAATTCTGGCTTCAGAAAGAGAAAGAAAAGAATTATCTGGCATTAGAAAATTGGCAAGAGATAGAGATAAAAAAGCAAATCTGCACAATAAAAAATTAAGAGACTGTAGGCAGCATTACAACAATGTTAAATCTGCAAGAAAATTAGAAACCACCATTTTTATAACCGAGGGCGATTCTGCAAGTGGCTCTATTACAAAGAGTAGAGATGTAGAAACCCAAGCCGTATTTAGTTTACGGGGGAAGCCTTTAAACTGTTATGGTTTAACCAAAAAAATTGTTTACGAAAACGAAGAATTTAATTTATTACAAGCCGCATTAAATATTGAAGACGGACTAGAAGAGCTTAGGTTTAACAATGTAGTAATTGCAACCGATGCAGATGTAGATGGAATGCATATTCGATTATTAATTATTACTTTTTTCTTACAATTCTTCCCAGAATTAATAAAAGAAGGTCATTTATATATTTTACAAACCCCTTTGTTTAGAATTAGAAACAAAACAAAAACTTTTTATTGTTACTCTGAAAAAGAAAGAGTTGATGCGCTTAACGAATTAGGAAAAAATGCAGAAATTACCAGATTTAAAGGCTTGGGAGAAATATCGCCCGATGAATTTAAAAATTTTATTGGCAAAGACATAAAAATAGACCCTGTAATGTTAGGTAAAGATATGACTATTGAAGAAATGCTTGAGTTCTATATGGGAAAAAATACCCAAGATAGGCAAGAATTTATAATAGAAAATTTAGTGGTAGAAGATCCTATTCTATAAAAACACCTATTTTATATACTATTTTTTTTTCAATATATAATAAGCCTAATCTGCTAGTTCGGCCATCAAATCGTAACTTGTGGCTTCTTTTATTAGTAAATTAACAAAAGTGCCTGGCGAAAAATAGTTTTCTTTAGCAGAAAATAATACTTCATTGTCTACATCGGGCGAATCAAATTCTGATCTAGCTATGTAAAAATCGCCCTCTTTCCGTTCTACTATACAGTTAAAAACTTTACCCACTTTTTGTTGGTTCATTTCAAAAGATATTTCTTGTTGGGCTGCCATTATTTCGTTTACTCTTCTTTCTTTTTCTTCTGCTGGTACATTATCTTCGAGCGTTTCTCCTGCATGTGTGTTTTCTTCGTGCGAGTAACTAAAACATCCCAATCTATCAAACTTTGTATCTTTTACCCATTGTAATAATTCTTCAAAATTTTCTTGGGTTTCGTTGGGGTATCCCACAATTAACGTGGTTCTAATGGCTACATTGGGTACAGTTTCTTTTATTTTATTAATTAACACTGTTGTTTTTTCTTTAGTAGTTCCTCTCCTCATAGATTTCAACACTTCGTTAGAAATATGTTGTAACGGAATATCAAGGTAATTGCAAATTTTTTTCTCCTCTTTCATTACCTCTAAAACATCTTCCGGAAACCCGCTTGGATAGGCGTAATGTAGCCTTATCCACTCTATACCTTCTACTTGGGCTAGGCTTTTAAGCAAATCAGCAAGCCTTCTTTTTTTGTAAAGATCTAACCCATAATAAGTTAAATCTTGTGCAATTAAAATTAGTTCTTTAACTCCTTTTACAGCCAATTTCTTGGCTTCGTTCACCAATTGTTCTATTGATTTTGAAAGATGCGTTCCTCTCATTATTGGAATAGCACAAAAAGAACATGGTCTATCGCATCCTTCAGAAATTTTTAAATAAGCAAAATGTTGCGGGGTAGTTAATAGTCTTTCGCCCACTAATTCTTCTTTGTAATCTGCTTTTAGGGCTTTTAGAAGAAGCGGCAAATCTCTAGTGCCAAAATATTTATCAACTACAGAAATTTCTTTTTCTAAATCTCCTTTGTATCTTTCAGATAAGCAACCCGTTACAAACAACTTATCTATCTTGCCCTCTTCTTTTTGTTGTGCGAAGTCTAAAATAGTATCTATACTTTCTTGTTTGGCATTTTCTATAAAGCCACAGGTGTTTATCACTACAATATTTCCTTGGCTTTCGTGCACCACTTTTTTGCCATTAGCCTTTAATTGGCCCATTAACACTTCCGAATCATAAATATTTTTAGAGCAACCCAGCGTTACAATATTTATTACATTTTTTTTATTTGTTTTTGTTCGCATAGTATTTACAAATTTACTTCTATTTTAATTAATATATTTAACCTTAAAAGCAATATATTTTGCAAAAATCTAAACAATTTAATTTTATGGCAAGTTTTACAGAAGAAACTATTAAAGAAAATCTACCAACCTGGTATTTTAACCATCAAGTAATCTCTAAAAAATTTATATTCAAAGACTTTAAATCGGCCTTTGCCTTTATGGTTAAAGTGGCTTTTTATGCAGAAATTCAAAACCACCACCCAGACTGGACAAATAGTTACAACACCGTTATTATAAACCTAACTACACACGACCAAAAAAAAATAACCGAAAAAGATATTAAATTAGCAAAGGCAATAGATGCTATTATTATTTAAATCAAAATTATATTTAATTTCACAGAAAAATTTAAATAATTGTGAAAAAAAATAAATTTTTTACTTGGCTAAAAAAGATTTTTATGTATCTTTTTATAAGTCACTTGGTTTACCTTGTTTTACTTAAATGGATATTGCCCCCCATAACCATAACCCAAATGGAAAGCCTTGTTTTAGGGGAAGGGCTTAAAAAAACGCACGTTAGTTCTTCTAAAATATCAAATGAAATAAAATTAGCAGTAATTGCCGCCGAAGACCAACAATTTCCTTATCACAATGGATTTGACCTAGAAAGCATAAAAAAAGTATTAAATAAAAGTAAAAACAGTAATTTTTCTAGAGGAGCAAGTACCATTAGCCAACAAACAGCTAAAAATGTGTTTTTATGGCAAGGTAGAAGCTGGTTAAGAAAAGGATTGGAGGTTTACTTTACTTTGATGATTGAGTTGATTTGGGGAAAAGAAAGAATTTTAACCGTTTACCTAAATTGTATAGAAATGGATAATGGTGTTTTTGGCATTGAGGCTGCCTCGCAACATTATTTTCAACAATCGGCAAAAAACTTAAACAAAAGAGAGGCTTCTTACATTGCTGCCACACTGCCAAACCCTAAATTATACACAATTATTCCTTTATCTAATCTAATAACTAAAAAGTCATCTTGGATAAGAAGGCAAATGAGAAACCTTCAGAGCGATGAAAAGATTAAAAAATTAATTACAAATTAAGAAATAAGTTGTATTATTAAACTTTTAAACCCCAATATTATGAATTTATTTAAGCAAAAAAGCATTTCTAGTTTAATTGAAGAAGCCAACCAACAAGGCGAGGGAACTTTAAAAAGAACTATTGGCCCGTGGGGCTTAATTATGTTGGGGATAGGTGCTATTATTGGTGCAGGTTTATTTAGCATTACAGGCATGGCAGCGGCTAATTACGCAGGGCCAGCCGTTACTATTTCTTTTGTTATAGCTGGTTTAGGATGTGTTTTTGCGGGATTGTGTTATGCGGAATTCGCCTCTATGATTCCTTTAGCCGGAAGCGCTTATACTTACAGTTACGCTACTATGGGCGAACTTTTTGCTTGGATAATTGGTTGGGATTTGGTATTAGAATATGCCGTTGCCGCTTCTACTGTGGCTATAAGTTGGTCTAAATATTTTCAAAAGTTTTTTTTAAACTTTGGTATAACTCTTCCTCACGAACTTACTGCTTCACCTTCTGAAGGAGGATATTTAAATTTACCCGCTGTGTTTATTGTGGTATTGGTAACTTTAATTTTAGCCAGAGGGATGAAAGAATCAACCAAAACAACTTCTATTATAGTGGGTTTAAAGCTTTTTGTGGTTTTTGCTTTTATAATTTTAGGATGGAATTATATGAACCCCGCCAACCAAGAACCTTATTTTATAGAAAACACTGGTAAATTTGGAGAATATGGCTGGAGTGGAATTATTAGAGCTGCAGCCGTTGTATTTTTTGCCTACATAGGTTTTGATGCAGTTAGTACCGCTGCACAAGAAACTATAAATCCTAAAAAAAATATGCCTATTGGTATTTTGGGTTCACTATTAATTTGTACGGTTTTGTATTTATTATTTGCCCATGTGTTAACTGGTTTGGCTCATTACACGGAGTTTAAAGGTCAAGACGGAATTGCGCCTGTTGGTGTGGCAATTTCCCACACGCCTTACAAATGGTTAAACCAGTTTATTATTTTTGCCATTCTTGCCGGCTATATGTCTGTTATATTGGTTTTATTAATGGGGCAGTCTAGGGTGTTTTACTCTATGGCTAAAGATGGTTTATTGCCTTCTGTTTTTTCTGAAGTTCATAAAAAATTTCACACTCCTTTTAAATCAAATATGATAATTATGGTATTCGTTTGCTTGTTTTCTGCTTTTGTTCCTGCAGAAATTGTTGGTGAAATGACAAGCATTGGAACTCTTTTCGCCTTTGTATTGGTTTGTTTTGGTGTAATTTATATGCGCTATAAAATGCCCAATGCTCCAAGAGGATTTAAAACACCGTTTGTTCCTTTGGTGCCAATTTTAGGAATTCTAACTTGTTTTGGAATGATGGTTTTTTTACCAGGCGAAACTTGGTTAAGGTTAATTATTTGGCTATCTATTGGCTTGGTTATTTATTTTGTTTACGGTATTAAAAATTCTAAAATCCAAAACCAAAAATAATTACTTACTCATTTTTAAAAATTGCCAAATGTTTATTAACAGTAAAACAAATAAGTAATTAAAAATTTAACGAGTTCTTTACTATGTTTACGAAAGATTTTTATAACCCCCTTCTTTAAATGATTGTACAAGTAGGGGGTTAATCTAAATTTATCTAGATTACTTTTTTTTTAAAAGTTATTAGCAATTTTTTTTGTAATTTTTAATGTTAAATTTCTTGGGGAAAATTTGGTAAGTAAAACCGCTATTTTATTTTTAATTCCATGAATAGCAATGCTATTTCCATTCAACATAGAACTATAACCATATTGGGCAACTTCTTTTGCTGTTGGTAAAGGGGTTTTGGTGGTTCTATTTTTAAAGTTTGGCGAGGGATCAAAAAAGTTGGTTTGGGTTGCTCCGGGACAAAGTGTAGTTACGCTTATACCATATTTGCTTAATTCTGATCTTAGTGCTTCTGAATAATTTAAAACGAACGCTTTTGAGGCAAAATAGATGCTCATATTCGGACCAGGAACAAAAGCTGCAACAGAAGCAACATTCATTATTTTACCCGATTTTTTATTAACCATGTCTTTTACAAATAATTTTGTTAATTCTGTTAAAGACGTAATATTTAGTTGAATCATACTTTTTTCATTCTCCCAATCCGTTTTTATATGAGGTCCAAATACACCAACTCCCGCATTATTTACTAAGTAATTTATTTCCATCTGGTGTTGTTTAACTTCATTATAAACTTCTGATGCAGAATTTGGAATTGATAAATCTTTTTTAATATTTAAAACGCTAACAGAGAAATCTCTTTCTAATTCATTTTTTAATTCTTCTAATTTCTGTAAACTTCTAGCAACTAAAACTAGGTTGTTTCCTTTAGAAGCAAAAATTTTAGCCAGTTCCAAGCCAATTCCGCTTGAAGCACCTGTTATCAAAACTGTTTTTTTCATATAATTTAAATGGGTTAGTTTGTTTTTAATTAATATACAATTTACACAATTAAAATATATAATTATAGTTATAACAATAAAAGCCTCTACATATTTGTAAAGGCTTTTATTGGGTGGTCCCACTTGGGCTCGAACCAAGGACCCTCTGATTATGAGTCAGATGCTCTAACCAGCTGAGCTATGGGACCAGAAAAACAAAAAAAATCGTTAAAAACGAATTGCAAATTTAAATAAAATTATTTATTTAACGCAATTAGTGATTGGTTTTTTGCATACATAATTCAATTAAAACTCCATTAGTACTTTTGGGGTGTAAAAAAACAACCAATTTATTATCTGCTCCTTCTTTTGGTATTTCGTTAATCAAGGTAAATCCTTCCAATTTTAACCGCTCTATTTCATCGTAAATGTTCTCTACATCAAATGCAATGTGATGAATTCCCTCTCCTTTGTTTTTAATAAATTTAGCTATTGGACTTTCTGGGTTGGTTGCCTCTAATAATTCTATTTTAGATTCGCCCATTTTAAAAAAAATTGTTTTAACTTTTTCTGATTCTATGGTTTCTGATTTATAGGGAGCGCTATTAAATAATTTAGAAAAAATATTGGTTGAGGTTTTGATATCTTTAACTGCAATTCCTATGTGTTCAATTTTCATGATTACTAAATATGTATTAATTAAGTAAAGATAATTATCTTTGCTATCCGATGGCAACAATTAGACAAACCAAAATAAACAAGTTAATTCAAGAAGAATTATCTGAAATCTTTAGACAAGAAGCTAAAAATTCTCACTCAGAATTACTTATAACCGTATCTGAAGTAAGAGTAAGCCCAGATTTAGGTATATCTAAAGTATATCTAAGTATATACCCTTCTGCCATTAAAGAATTGGTGTTTAAGGAAATTAAGGAAAAGACACTTCATTACAAAGGTTTACTGGGGATGAGGCTGGGTAAACACCTTAGAAAAATTCCTTCATTTACATTTTTTTTAGATATTACTTTAGATGAATTAGAAAAAATTGAAAAAAGTTTAAAAGGCGAGGGAGAGAATCCTTTTCTTTAATTTAAATACTATTTTTTGTAGTGAACATTAAATTATTTATTACCCTTAGATATTTAATTGCAAAAAAAAATAAAAACATTGTAAATGTTATAACGCTAATAGCTATTTTGGCTATTGGAATAGCAACTTCGTCTACTTTTGTTATACTATCAACTTTTTCTGGTTTAGAAAAATACAACCTGAAGTTTCAGAATTCGTTAAGTCCAGAAATTGAAATTTCTTCTAAAAAAGGAAAAAAACTACTAAATATAAACTTGCTAGAAAAAATTATTAAAAACCAACAAGAGGTTTATGTATTCTCTAAAACCATTACAGAAAAAGTATATGTTTCTTGCGGCGATAAAAACGAGGTGTTAAATCTTAAAGCTGTAGATTATAATTTTAACGAAATTTATAGAATAGATAGCCTAATGGTTTTGGGTTCTTACCTAGATTTTAGTAACACAAATAATTCTATATTAGGAACAGGGGCTGCAAATAACCTTTTTCTTCTTTCTGGCGTTTTAAAACCAGTAAAACTTTTTGTGCCAAAACCAGGAATAAACTTAATAACAAACGAAGATGATGCCTTTAATAAAGCAGAACTTTATATTAACGGAATTGTAGGGCAGAATAGCTTATATGAAAATTCTATTTTTACCCCACTATCCGTTGGTCAAAAAATACTAGGTATGGGAAATAACGAGGCCTATAATTTAGAAATAAAGTTAAATGCTAAAGAATCTGCAGAAAATTTTAAAAAAAAATTATCTGGTCTTATTTCTACAAATTTATATTCAATTAAAACTCGTTTAGATCAAAATGAGGCTTTTGTAAAGGTAATGAATACAGAAAAACTAATTATTTATTTTATTTTTTCTTTAATTTTATTTATAACAATTTTTAACCTAAGTGGCGCCATCATTATTTTAATTCTAGATAAAAAAGAACATATTTTTATTTTATCTTCTTTGGGTCTGCCTATAAACGAAATTAGAAAAATATTCTTTTATGTTGGTCTTGCAATAACCTTTGCTGGTGTTTTATTTGGCCTGGGTTTAGGAACTTTTATTTCTATAATACAAAAAGAGTTTTCTTTGGTAATGGCAAATGCCTATACGCCATTTCCTATAGAATTTGTGTGGCAAAATTATTTTTATATTTCTTTAATTGTAATTTCGTTAGGTACATTCACCTCATTTTTTGTTTCTAAAATTATTTTTAGATCGAATTTAAAAAGCGTTAATTCTTATTAGCTCGGGCTGGTATATTGTATTGTCTTTTATTTGCCACCCATAAATTTTTGCCAATAAATAAATCTCTGATAGGTTTTTAATTAATTGCACCCTAGTTCTTTTTTCTAGTTCTTTTTTATTTATTTTACTTACCAATTTGTTAATTGCCTTTTTTTTTATGCGATTTATTTCTTCTTTATTAAATTTATTAAAATTGCTTTGTTCGAAATCGTAAAATTGGGTGTCAGAAAAAACCTCTACTTTAAGCTGTGGAACTTTATTAATGTAAATAATTTGGTTAATTGAATCTATCTTAACCTCCATTTTTTTCATATCATAACTTGCCTGAATTTTTGCTTTTGTTAACAATACAATCTTTTTATCGAAAGATATCCATTCTCCTAAGAAATTTTTAGCATTTTTGTAGGTGTAGATTTCTGCCAAATTGTCTTCTTCAACCACAAGTTTGTTTAGCTGCTCTATTTTTTGACTAATAATAACAGCGTAATTTTCTTCGGTTACTTTCTTTCTATACTCACTATTCTTTAAAAATAAGTAAGCAACAGCAATTCCTATTATAAAAGCAAAAAAAAATTGAATAGTTTTAAGCATATCTTTTAAAATTATTAAACTTATTTAAATATAATAAAATATTATAGCATATTTTTGAACATATGATTCCTTTTATTGAGTTAGTTGCAAAAGATTTATTAGAAAAAAAGATTAACTTTTCTAATACCTCACTTATATTTCCTGGTAAAAGACCTATAATTTTTTTTAAAAATACACTTAAAAAATTAGGTTATGTAGGTATTTTACCAGAATTAATAACCATTGAGGAGTGGGTTGGTAAAATATCTGGCATTCATGTAATTTCTGGTATAAATCTTTGGTTTGTTTTTTATACTATTTATTGTGCTTCTGTAAAGGAACCAAAATCTTTTCAAGAGTTTTTAAAATGGGCACCAACCCTTTTAAATGATTTTAATGATTTAGACAAATCTTTATCTTCGCCAAAAGAATTTTTTTATGCACTAGCCTCCTCAGAAAGAATAGAAAAATGGGGAAAGCAAGACTGGGAAAAAGATATCACTTTACTAAACCAAGAAATACTCTTTTGGAAAGAAATGGAGTTGGTTTACCTAAATACCGTTAAATATTTTAGTGAAAATAAAAAAGGATACGAAGGTTTTGCCTATAAAGAAGCATTACAAAATCTACCCACTTATTTAGAAAACCCAGAAAATAAATTTGTTTTTGTGGGTTTTAATGTGTTAACCAAAATTGAAGAAAAAATTATTACACATTGCTTAAACAAAGGAAAAGCTTTTATTTACTGGGAGGCCGATGAATATTACCTAAATAACAAAGAGCAAGAGGCTGGCGATTTTCTAAGAAAATATCAAAAGTGGAATTATTACAACAAAGAATCTTTTAGCTTTAAATTAAATAACTTTAGAAAAGAAAAAGTAATTAACACCTATTCTGTTTCTAATTCTATAAACCAAGTAAAACTACTTAGCAACATTCTAAAAGACCTAACACAAAGCGAGATTGAAAATACCGCTGTTGTTTTGGCTGATGAAAATTTACTTTTTCCGCTTTTAAATTCGCTTCCCAACAACATTAAAAAAGTTAATATTACCATGGGAATGCCACTAAAGTACATTCCTATTGTAAGTTTTTTCGATAATTTAATTCTTCTTCACAACAACAGAATAGAGAAAAAACACAATAATAATGCGTTTTATTTTCTTGATTTATTTAATTTTTTCGATTCTTCATTAATTAAAAAAGCTAAAGAAGAAAACGAATTTATACGTTTGCT
>JBGSBU010000044.1:0-10387 GCA_041730375.1 Solirubrobacteraceae bacterium | reverse complement strand
ATAGATTCTTTAATCTCGTCTAAATGTTGATGCGTAAATTCTTTGTAAGAAGATATATTATTGTTTCTATAATTAAAGCCTGTTGTATTTACCAACTCTCTTCCAGCACCTGTTGAGCCAGTAATTGCAGAAATATGTATTGCCTCTTTAAGCAAATTATTTTTAGCTAAAGGCAATAGTGCTAGCTGTATAGAAGTTGCGAAACAACCAGGATTTGCAATATTGTTTGATGCTTTTATGGAATCTTTATTTAATTCGATTAATCCGTAAATAAAATCTCTTGTTAAAAAAGTACTTTGTTTTTTTAACCTTAAATCGTTACTTAAATCAATTACTTTTACGTTGGCTTTTAGTTGGTTTTGTTCTAGAAATTTTCTAGAATTTCCATGACCCAAACATAAAAAAATAACTTCCTCTTCTCCGTTTAACTTTTCGTTAAAAATTAGGTCTGTGTCTCCCAATAAATCTTCGTGTACCTTAGAAACTAAATTTCCAGCATTTGAGGTACTTACAATGGAAGAAATTTTAACTAAAGGATGATGAATTAAAATTCTGATTAATTCGCCCGCTGTAAAACCAGCTCCCCCAACTATTCCAACTTTTATTTTTTTATTCTCCATTGGTATTAAAAGAGTGATAAATTTTTAATTGATTACCAAAAATTTTAATAAAACCTCTGGCATCTGTTGCATCCCAAGCTTCGTTTTCTTCTCCATAAGTTGCAACTTTAGAACGCATCATATCAAAATCAGATTCTATTCCAATTAAATCAAATCTATAAGGATGTAAAACTAATTTAACTTTACCCGAAACTCTTTTTTGAGAGGAAGATAAAAATGCTTCAAAATCTCTCATTATCGGATCAAGGTATTGTGCCTCGTGTAATAAAGTACCATACCAAGTTGCAACCTGTTCTTTATGAAGTTGTTGCCACCTTGTTAAGGTATGTTTTTCTAATAAATGGTGAGATTTAATTAAAATTAAAGAAGCTGGCGCTTCAAAACCTACTCTTCCTTTTATTCCTAAAATAGTATCGCCCACATGGGTATCTCTTCCTATAGCAAAATCTCCTCCTAGTGCATTTAATTTAATAATTAAATCTACTGAATTCATTTTTTGATTATTTAAGGCAACCGGTTCTCCTTTTTCAAACGTTATTTCTATTTCTAAACTTTCTGTTTTAGAAAGCTGTGAAGGATAGGCAGATTCTGGCAAATTTAAATGAGAGGTTAATGTTTCTACTCCGCCTACACTTGTACCCCAAATTCCTTTGTTAATAGAATATTTTGCTTTTTCCCAGCTATATTGTACGCCTTTAGATTGTAGAAAATCTATTTCTTCCTGTCTTGTTAATTTGTTGTCTCTAATGGGTGTAATAATAATTGCTTTCGGAGCTATTACAGCAAAAGCTACATCAAATCTAATTTGGTCGTTTCCAGCTCCTGTGCTTCCATGAATTATATATTCCGCATTTACTTCTTTTGCATATTCTGCAATAGCCATAGACTGGAACATTCTTTCTGCACTAACAGAAAGCGGATAGGTATTGTTTTTTAACACATTTCCAAAAATCATATATTTAATGCATTCTTGGTAATATTTTTTTGTTACATCTATTGTAGCATGTTTTTTAGAACCCAACTCGTAGGCTCTTTTTTCTATGCTACTTAATTCTTCTTCAGAAAAACCACCTGAGTTTACAATTACTGTATGTACTTCAATATCCTTTTCTTGGGCATACTTAACTAAACAGTAAGAGGTATCTAACCCGCCACTATAGGCGATTATTGCTTTTTTCATTTATCTCCTTCTTTTTTATTACTATAATTATCGTTTAATTGGTCGTAAACTAAACCAGTACACAAACACATTTTTCTTTCGTTTGACATTAAAATAGAATAATTTTTACAACTTTTACAACCTTTCCAAAAATCATCGCTTGTGGTAAGTTCAGAAAATGTTACTGGCTTGTATCCTAATTCAGTATTCAATTTCATTACCTGCAAACTTGTTGTTATACTAAAGATTTTAGCGTTGGGATACTTAGTTCTAGAAAGCTCGAAAATTTTATGTTTAATTTTTTTTCCAGTTCCACTTTGTCTAGCATCTGGCTTAACAATCAAACCCGAGTTAACTACAAATTTTTCGTCTTCGAAAGTTTCTATGTAACTAAACCCTAGCAATTCTCCTTCTTTACTAAATGCAATTACTGCATCTTCTTTAATCATTTTTATCTTTAGGTACTCCGGATCTCTTTCTGCAATGCCTGTTCCTCTTTGTTTAGCAGACTCTCTGTACCAATCTACTAATAAATGAACATATTTAATATCTTCTTTGTTTGATACTCTAATATGTACTTCCATTTATTTAAAAAAATTATTAGTTAAGTCACACAAAATATATTTTTGAAACAAAAAAAATAATTCTTCTTCTTTACAGAATTCTTTATTATTACAAGGTGATTTTCTTTTTTTATTCATTTAACAACTCTGAGTTGAAAAAAATTAGTTAATTAATTTAAATTTTGCTAACAAATATAAGGATTATTAACTAATTTTTTTTTGTAAAATACAATTTGCTTTTAATAATTTAAATCAAATACTTAATGATATATTTTATTTAAAACGCTGCTTTTTTGCTAAATTTGAATTAGAATTAAGTGTTGCTTTTAAAATTATGATTAAAATATACAAGGTTGGTGGAGGAATTCTAGATAACGAAAGCGAATTAACTAATTTTTTAGAACAATTTTCTAAAATTAGTGACAAAAAAATTTTGGTTCATGGTGGTGGGAAAGAAGCTAATAAATTATTAGAAAAGTTAAATATAAAACCCATAATGATTGATGGAAGAAGAGTAACAGACCAAAAAACTTTAGATATTGTAACCCAGCTTTATGCGGGGAAATTAAATAAAAAAATTGTGGCTAATCTTCAAAAAAATCAATTAAATGCAATTGGTTTATGTGGAGCTGATGGAAATGTTATTATAGCAAAAAAAAGACCTATACAAGCTGTTGATTACGGTTTTGTTGGTAATCTAGATGATAACTCTGTAAATACTTCATTGATTGAAAGTTTATTGAACTTAAACTTAACTCCTGTTTTTTGTGCCATCACTCATGATGGAAACGGACAGCTATTAAACACCAATGCGGATACCATTGCCTCTGAAATTGCAATTGGTTTAACAAAAAATAACACTATAGAATTACATTTTTGTTTTGATAAAATTGGGGTTTTAAAAGATATTACCGATCAGGACTCTTTAATTCCTTATATAAATTCTAAAATTTATTCTAATTTGTTGGCAAATAATACCATTTCGGACGGAATGATTCCTAAACTAGAAAATGCTTTTATGGTTTTAAACAAAGGAGTATCTAGCGTTTTTATTGAACATTCTAAAAATATTCAAAACTCTGTAAAAACTACTTTATGTCTTTAGATTTAATTAAAAATGAGGTTATTGAATTATTAGTAAATCTTATTAAAACACCTTCTTTTTCTGGCGAAGAAAACCTAACTGCAGAAATTATTATTTCATTTTTATCTAAACATAAAATTAATGTTAATAGAAAAAACAATAATATTTGGTGTAAAAACAAATATTATAATGAAAATAAAAAAACCATTTTACTAAACTCTCATCACGATACTGTTAAACCCGGAAAATCTTGGGCCTACGACCCATTTGGTGCAACAATTGAAGGCGATAAATTAACTGGGTTAGGAAGCAACGATGCTGGAGCATCGGCCATTTCTTTGTTAGCTACTTTTTTGTATTTTGAAAACAATAAAGATTTACCCTTTAATTTAATTTATTCTATAACTGCAGAAGAAGAAAATTCTGGCCCAAATAATGTGGGAGAAATTATTGACGAACTAGGAAAAATAGATTTAGCTATTGTAGGTGAGCCAACAAAAATGGATATGGCAATTGCAGAAAGAGGATTAGTTGTTTTAGACTGTGTTGTGAAAGGAAAAACTGGACATGCAGCTAGAAATGAAGGAGAAAATGCAATTTATAACGCACTACCAGTTATTAAATGGTTTCAAACCTTTACTTTTGAAAAAGCATCAGATATGTTGGGTCCTGTAAAAATGACTATTACACAAATTAATGCAGGAAAACAACATAACGTTGTGCCAGACGAATGTAATTTGGTGGTTGACGTTAGAGTTAACGAATTGTATACTAACCAAGAAGTAGCGGATATTATTAAATCTAATCTTAATTGTGAAGTTAATCCTAGATCTTTCAGGTTAAATTCGTCTTATATTTCAATAAATCATCCGATAGTTAATAAAGGAAAAGAAATAGGGCTTTCTACCTACGGTTCTCCCACATTATCAGACCAATGTATGATGCCGTTTGAAAGTATAAAAATTGGTCCAGGAGATAGTGCCAGATCTCATACTCCAGATGAATATATTTTTTTAAGTGAAATTAAAAATGGAATTGATGTATATATAAATCTTTTACAAGATTTGGTGCTTTAAAATAATTTAAAATTATATATGCAAAAAAATACAGTTGCTTTATCTATAGTTGTTCCGGTGTTTAATGAAGAAAAAAATCTGCCAATTTTATGTGAAAAACTAAAAAAGATTTGTACCAATTTAGTTGATTCATATGAAATAATATTGGTGAATGACGGCAGCAAAGATAATTCTTTTGCTGTAATGAAAAAATTATCTGTAGAAAATAGCTCAATTTTTTATGTTAATCTTAGTAGAAATTTTGGTCACCAAATAGCTGTAACAGCTGGTTTAGAAAAAACAAGCGGAGAGGCCGTTGTTATTATTGATGCTGATTTGCAAGATCCTCCAGAACTAATACAAGAAATGTATAAAAAATATAAATTAGGTTATGAAGTGGTTTATGCAAAAAGAAACAGTAGAAAAGGAGAAACTTTTTTAAAGAAAATAACAGCCAATTATTTTTATAAAATTTTAAATAAAATAACAAACATAAATATACCTCTTAACACAGGCGATTTTAGGTTAATAGACCATAAAATTGTGCATTACCTAAAAAAAATGCCCGAACAAAATAAATTTCTTAGAGGGCAAATTGCTTGGTTAGGCTTTAGACAAACCGAAGTTTTATTTGATAGAGACGAACGTTTATATGGCAAAACCAATTACACCTACGGTAAAATGTTTAAACTAGCAATAGATGCAATTACAAGTTTTTCTAATTTACCTTTGCAATTAGTAACTCGCCTTGGATTTATGATATCTTTTCTTTCTTTTCTTATTATACTATTTGCTTTTTATTCTCATTTTATTTTAGAGAGAACCATGACTGGCTGGACTTCAATTATTATAAGTTCTACATTTATTGGCGGAATTCAATTATTTGTAATTGGTATAATTGGTGAATACTTAGCTAGAATAAACACAAACGTACTTAATAGACCACTTTATATTGTAGACGAAACAAATATAAAATCAAATAATATTTAAATCGAACTAATGAAACTTGAAAATATTTTAATTATTATATTATTAACTTTTGTTTACTCTTTAAGTTTATTTGTTCCATTAAATGATAATGACTCTGCACACCATGCAACAATTGCATTAAATATGTTTCTAAATAACAACGTTATTTCTTTAATATCTCATGGCGAACCTTATTTAGATAAACCTCATTTTCAGTTTTGGCTACTATATTTTTCATACAAACTATTTGGTGTAAGTACCTTTGCCTATAAAATCTCTTCTTTATTTTTTACAATACTTACATTATTTTCTACTTATAAACTAACCAAACATATCTTTAATAAAGAAATTGCTAAAAATGCCACTTTAATTATTGCTACTTCTTTTGCTTTTATGATGGGCAATGTAGACATAAGAATGGATGCAATTCTTACTGGGGGCGTGGTTTTCTCTGTTTACAAGTTAGTGCAGTATTTTGATGATAAAAAATGGATTACTCTTATTCTAGCTTCTTTAGGCATAGGAATAACTTTCTCTACAAAAGGAATTTTTGGTGTAGCAATCATAGGCTTAATTTCTTTGTTTTATGCAATTCACAAAGGTATTTTTAAAGAATTATTTCAATTAAAATTTTTAAGCATAATTCCTCTATTTTTCCTATTTATTTTGCCTGTTTTAATTGCCTATTATATTCAATTTGATATGCACCCAGAAACTATAGTAAGAGGAACCACAGGTAATTCTGGCGTGAAATTTATACTATTCCACCAATCTTTTTCTAGAATGGGGGGAAAAGAATTTGGAGAATCTTCTTCTAACGATTATTTTTTCTTCTTTCATACCCTGTTATGGTCTATAATTCCTTGGAGTTTATTGTATTGTGTTGGAGTTTTTAATCAAATGAAAAAATCTATACAAGAAAAAAAACTTTTTTCAGACACGTCTCTCTCACTTGTTTTTCCTGTTTTATTAATTTTTATTGTAATGGGAATTTCTAAGTTTAAACTTCCTCATTATATGCTTCCAGTTTATCCGTTTACAGCAATTTTTATAGCATATTATGTTTCTGGTTTATCTAAAGATTCTTTAAAAAAATGGAATATTATTCAAAACATCCAATATGTGTTATTAATTATTACAGGGATTATATTAAATTATTGGGTTTTTTCAACAGAAAGCATTTGGTTATCAATATTTTATGTGTTTTTAGCTTTTTTAGTTTTTTATAATTTATTAAAAAGTAAAAATTTAATATTGAAAGGAACATGGATTTGTATTTTATTCTGGATTCCTTTTAACTCTAATTTTTTTCCAAAATTACTTTCTTTTCAAGGAGGACAAAATATTGCAAAATCGGTTAATAAACTAAAATTAAATAATGAAAATATTTTATACTTTGGTGCTATAGATTTACCTTATTCTTTTGATTATTACACCGCTCACATTCATAAGTTTTGTACTATTGAAGAATTAAAAATTAGAAAAAGTAGAAAACTTGAAACTTATTTATTTGTTGAATATAAAGATTTAAAACAATTAGGAGAAAATAAATTATTCTTTAAATTAATAAATAAAGCTAAGGATTTTAGAATAACCGTTTTAACTGGAAAATTTTTAAACCCAAATTCAAGGAAAAAAGTAGTTAATTATGTCTATTTGGTTAAATTAAATTAATGATTTATAAGTTTAACTTAAAAGTAATTTAAACAAATTAAGGGTGAGTAATGGGGTTCGAACCCACGACCTTCGGAATCACAATCCGACGCTCTAACCAACTGAGCTATACCCACCATTTAATTTAGAATTGCAAATATAATAAGATATTTAACTATTTTATTATATCAGCAATTAATTTTTTAGACTATTAATTCTAATTAACCCTTCTTGAGCCACAGAGGCTACTAATTCTCCGCTTTTGGTATAAATCAATCCTCTTGTAAACCCTTTGCTTTCAAACAAAATTGGGCTATCCAAGTCATATAGCAACCATTCTGTTGAATCAAACGGTTTATGAAACCACATGGAATGGTCTAAGCTTGCCATTTTTAAATTTTTAAAAGCATGAACTGGATTTTTAAATGGATGTGGCTCTAAAGCAGTTAATAATAAGTTTAAATCTGAAGCAAACAACAACATTTGCTGTACTATTCTATAATCTAACTTTTTATTACTTTTTTTAAACCTAAACCAAACTTTTTTTTTGGGTGGATATTTAAATAAAGAATTAAATATTATTCTTTCTATCTCAACTATTTTAAATTCTATTGGCTTTCTAACATTAAGAAAAACTTTAAGACTTTTTGAAAAATAGCTTCCAAAAAATTTATTAAATTGCTCAAAAGAAAATAAAACCATTGGAACCCTAAACATAAAAGGTTTTTTAAAACTATGAGAAAAAGCATTTAGTTGTTTTGTATTAAATGAAATGGTAGCAGAAAAAATTTGTTTCTCATCTTGAAAAGCATTTACTACCCTATTAGAAAAACTTCCTCCATCTCTGGTTTCTATTACTCTATATTCTATAGTTTTATTTTTATTACCTGGTTCTAAAAAATTTGCATGAATTGAATGAGCGATTCTATTACTATCTATTGTTTGATAGGCCGCACTAAGAGATTGAGCCAAAACAAGTCCGCCATAAACATTTACACTGCCAATATCGGTGTTTTGACCAATAAAGATATTGTTATTTTTTTTTTCTAACGTTAATATTTCAATTAACTCTTTAGTATTTTCCACAAACTTTATATTTTTTTTTTTGACCAATCTTTTGCACTAATTTTAATTTTAGCATCTTTAAATTCGATAATAATATATTGTTAAGAACAAAATACTTTTACTTTAGCTACTCTAAAGTTTTATTCTCAACTTATAAGTAATTGTTAAAAAACATACTATATTTCAATTACACCAACAAAAGTATTGATTTTTTGCCCACTTGGTAATGTTTATTCTCTTAAAGCTTTTTTAATACCTATTATAAATATATTTTTTTAAATATCTCTTTCCACCTATAGGCTCTAATAAATTTCCCCTCTTCCCTATTAACAATTTTTTGTTTTTTTTCTAAAGCAAATAAATAACCTTTAATCGCTCCAAAAATAAAATAAATAGATTTTTTTCTATAAGCTGCTTTTAAAATAGATAAAATAGAAAGCAACAAACCATAATCCATTTTATAAAAAGCAATTGCCTGGTTTTTTGAGTTTATTGAACTGTAATTTGCTGTGGTTGGCTTTAAATGTTTGGCTGCTAGGTTATGTATTACTTTTACTTCCCAATTATTGTATAAAGCAAGTAATTCATCTACCGTATCCCAACCCATAGAAGGTTTTAATTTACCTATGGCGTAGAAACATTCTTTTCTGTAGCTTTTTAATCCACCCCTAACATGTTCTTTATTGGCTACTTTTTCTAAAACCCATTGTTTATTTTTTTCTATTAAGGCTACTCCACCACAAATTCCAACCCTATCATTTATTTCAAAAATATGGTTTACTTCTTTAAAATAGTTGGGGGGTAGAATTATATCTGCATCTAACTTTGTTACTAAATTAAAATCTTCTTTAATTGTTAAAAATCCTTTGTTAAATGCATTTATAACTTTTTCTCCGGGTAAATGTTGGTTTGAGCTGATATTGTTAACTAGGTTTATAAAGCTATAATTTTTACAATAGGTATTTATTATATCTACACTTTTATCGGTAGAATTATCATTTACAACAATAACCTTTGTGGGTTTCACTTGTTGATTGATGATAGACTCTAGTAATAAACTTATAAATTTTTCTTCGTTATGTGTTGGTATTATTACAATATGATTCATGCGTTAAAAATTAAAATCTGTTATAAATTTATATTTTTTTTCTTCTTTATCTAATCTTGCATAAATATGGTTCAATCCATTAGTAATCATCAAAATACTTGCATCTACTATAGAATTATAGCGCATAATTTGGTCGAATGTTTCTTGATTAATTATTGTTTTTGGCGATTTACATTCTACCAATAAAAAAGGTTTTTTATCTTTATATATTAATAAATCCATTCTTTTCTTCATTCCATTAATTTCAACAACTTTTTCTACCAAAAAATTAATTTTTGGAATTTTTTTATCAAACACCAAATAATGAATAATATGTTGCCTAACCCATTCTTCGGGGGTTAATACATAGAATTTTTTTCTAATAATGTCATATATTAGATATTGGTTTGCATTTTTCTTACATTTGAAATTATATATTTTTGCAAAATTTAATAAAGGAAAATCCATGAAAGAATTTGAAAATATCGTTAAAGATATTAAAAACAAAAGATTTTTTCCGGTTTATTTCTTAATGGGAGAAGAACCTTATTTTATTGATAAAATAACAAATCTTCTTGAAGAAACCGTTTTAACAGAAGAAGAAAAGAGTTTTAACCTAACTATATCTTATAGTAAAGATGCATCGTTAGAGGAAATAATTTCTATTTGCAAGCAATACCCAATGGCTTCTGAAAGAACTTTAGTAATTGTAAAAGAAGCACAAAATTTATTTAAAAGCATTGATCTTTTAGAGAATTATTTAATTAATATTCAATCTTCAACCATTTTAGTAATAAACTACAAAGACAAAACGTTAGATAAAAGAAAAAAATTATATAAACTTATTAATGAAAAAGGGTTAATCGTAGAATCTAAAAAAGTTTACGAAAACTATTTACCTCAATGGATAAATACCATTGTAAAGCAAAAAAATCTTTCTATTGATCCTAAAGCAAGTTTTCTGTTTCAAGAATACATTGGAAACGATTTGTCTAGAATAGAAAATGAAGTAGATAAAATAAAAGTTCATTTAAAAGAAAATGAAACAATTACCCTAAACGAAATAGAAAAATACATTGGCATTAGTAAAGAATATAATGTCTTTGAACTTATAAATGCAATTAGCTTTAAA
>JBGSBU010000043.1:0-10490 GCA_041730375.1 Solirubrobacteraceae bacterium | reverse complement strand
ACACTTGGTGGCAAACAGAAACAGGTGGAATAATGATTTCTCCGTTGGCTTTTAAAACACCAACTAAGCCAACTTATGCAACGTTACCCTTACCAGGCATTCAACCCATTTTAGTAGACGAAAAAGGAAAAGAAATAAAAGAAAATGCTGTTGCAGGTAACTTAGTTATAAAATACCCTTGGCCTTCTATTGCTAGAACCATTTGGGGAGACCATGAAAGGTATATTCAAACTTATTTTTCGCAATACAAAGATTGTTATTTTAGTGGGGATGGAGCAATTAGAGATGAAGTGGGTTATTTTAGAATTACGGGTAGGGTAGATGATGTAATAATTGTTTCTGGACATAATTTAGGTACTGGACCAATTGAAGACGCAATTAATGAACATGAAAATATTGCAGAAAGTGCAGTAGTAGGATTTGAACACGATATTAAAGGAAATGCGCTTTATGGGTATGTTATTTTAAAAAATAATTTAACACAAGAAGAAGAAACTAAGTGTAAATTAGAAATAAATGCCTTGGTTAGTAAAAATATTGGACCAATTGCTAAGTTAGATAAAATACAGTTTGTAAGCGGACTTCCCAAAACCAGATCGGGTAAAATAATGCGTAGAATTTTAAGAAAAATTGCCGAAGGAGATTTTTCTAATTTTGGAGATACTTCAACTCTTTTAGAACCAGAAATTATAGATTTAATTTTACTTGGAAGGGTACAATAAATATTTTTTTTTCGTTGTGTATTATAATAAATAAATGAAAAAAAGTTATTTATTTCAGCATCAAAATGATTATATTTATTTGGTAATCAATTAATTAAATACAACGAATAACTTAAAGTTAAGTTACAAACTTATTCTAAATGAAATAAAAAAAATATCGGAAAATTAGAATTTTTATTTTAAACCCGTCAAACCTATATTATCGGATTTGGAATTGATTAGTTTAGTGGTTTTAGCTGAATTTAAATCAATAGATTTAGCATGTCAATTGTTTATGGACATTAAGGGTTGTTAAAATTGAGTGGATTGTTTATAACAAAAGAAAGAGAAAACTTTTTTGGAAGAAATTAGAATGAAAATGGTTGAAAAATTTAATGAATTTGAGAATTATTATTTGATTGATAGTATGCTTCTAAAAATTAAAAGAAGATGTATATTTTTAAAATTATGGAATTAAAAATAACATGAATAATTCATTTAGACTAAAAAGATTATCAAAGTAATTTCTTTTATTGTTTGAATTCAAGTAAGCTTAAAAATGCTTTTCCAAGATTTGAAATGATATTTGAAGCGATAAACGACTGATAACCAGTTTTAGGCAAAGCGATATCGGCAGTTAATCCATGAAGGTAAACCCCCATAATGGCTGCGTCTGTGGAGTTGTAGGATTGCGCAAGCAAACTGGTAATCATTCCTGTGAGCACGTCTCCCGTTCCCGCTGTTGCCAAAGCGGCGTTTCCTGTGGTGTTTTCGTAAATTGTTTCGCCATCAATTATGAATGTTGGAGCGCCTTTCATCACAATAATAAGATGATGCAGTGTAGAAAAAGCAATTGCTTTTTCGAATTTTTCGATAGTGGAATTCCATTTTCCGATGAGCCGTTCCAATTCTTTGGGGTGTGGAGTGAGAATGGTATTATTGGGTAACAATGAAATCCATTGTTTGTTTTGGGAGAGAATATTTAGAGCATCCGCATCGATGACCAAAGACATTTTATTATTTATAAGGAATTCATGAAACGCAATTTGGGTTTCCAACGCCTGTCCCATTCCTGAACCTATTCCGATGGCTTGTGGTGTGAGGTTAAATGCTATTTTAGAAATGTGTTTTTCTTGAACATCTGTTACAACCATAACTTCGGGATTGTTTGTTTGAAGTATTTCGTAACCACATTGCGGAATAAATACCGTGACTAATCCACAACCCGTTTTTAAACATGCCTTAGAGGACAAAGTCATTGCGCCCATTTTACCATAACTACCACCAATTAACAGCGCGTGACCTTGAAGGCCTTTGTGGGTATATTTTTTAACGGGTTTGTACCTTTTGAGGATTGTTCTCTTGTTGATGTAAATTTGATCTTTCATTGCATTTGTTTGTATAAAAAATTGACAGAATCTCTAACTCAGTTAACCTCCTATTTCATCAGAGATTTCCATATTGTGGAAGACGTTCACCACATCATCATCAAATCTTTCCATCATTTTCATGATAATAATCTTGGCTTCGCCTAAAGAAAGTTATTTTACTACGTTTAGAAGTCTTTGCAGGAAAGCATTCTTTACCTTAATTTCCAATTCTTCTAATTTTGATTGCATACTACCAAAATCTTCGAAAGTGTTAGTAATAAGAATCGCATCTTCATAAAATAAGGAATTTAAAAAAAAGAGTATTAGCAAAACCACAGCCCTTACTTTTATTCAATATTTAAATAAAATTTGTATTCAATAGAAATATTAATAACTTAAAAATTAATCTCGTTTGATAATGCACAACGGGTTTTATTTTACTTAATAGTTACCTAAATAATTCTATTTTAGAAAATCTATTACAGGTTCACATATAATGGGAAAGTTACATGAATTGGCTACAAAGCATTTTTTATTTATTTCTTGGTGAAGTAAGATTGCTTTTTCAATCATACTTTTTTCACTAACTATAATAGTGGGTCTTAAAATAATTTTATCGAATTTTCCTGTTCCGTTGCTGTCTTCTTTAATTACGCCTTCAGGAAAATCTATGTATTCTAAAACAATAACCTCGTTGTCTGCACAGAATTGCAAAAACCACATAAGATGGCACGAAGATATGGAAGAAAGAAATAATTCTTGTGGGTTTAGTTTTGTTTCATCTCCTCTAAAAAAACTACTAGAAGAAGCATATATTTTTTGTTCTTTATTTGGAACAGAAATGGTATGACTTTTTTCGTAGGTTCTGGTATCAAACGTGCCACTTCCCATATTACCAGTCCATTCTACCTTTGATTTAAACGTATACTCTTTCATAAAAAATATTTTATATAGCTTAATTTACAATTTTTTTAGCAGTTTTTATAAACTTAATCAAAAAAAATTATTGTAATAAAAGGCTATACACTTTAATTATTTCGGCACTAATTTCTTTGTCGTTAAACCTTTGTGCATATAAAAAAGCACCTTCTATTATTTCTTTTCTTTTAGATTCATTTTCCCACAAATTAATTATATTTTCTTGTAATTCTTGTACGTTTAAAGGATCTACATAAACAGAATGTTCGCCACCAGCTTCTTTAAAACAACCGTAATTTGTTGTTATTACAGGCGTTTTACAGAATATTGCTTCTAATATTGGAATACCAAACCCTTCGAACAAACTAGGATATACAAAAATTGAAGCCATTCTGTAAATTGAAGCCAATTCTATGGTGTTTACATTTTCTAAAAATAATACTTGATTTTCTAATCCATTTATTTTAATATAAGATAAAATAGTTTTAAAATAGTTAGTTTTTTTACCAACAACAACTAATGGAATAGAAGTATTATTTATTGCTTTAACTATGTTTAGTAAATTTTTTCTTTCTTCTATTGTGCCAACATTTAAAATAAATTTAGCCGGAAGGTTAAATTTTTCTTTAACTTTTTCTAGTAATTCTTTGTCTGGTTCTTGTTTAAAAATATTGTTACAACCTTGGTAAATTACCTGTATTTTCTCTGCTGGTATTTTTAAAAAATTAATTACATCTGTTTTTGTTTGTTCACTTATTGCAATAACTAAATCTGCATTTTTTACAGCATATTTAAATTTATAGAAATGAATAATTCTATCAAAAAACGAATAAAAATTTGGGTAACGAATAAAAATTAAATCATGAATAGTTACTACTTTCCTTATTTTTTTATTTTTCCAAAAAAGAGGAATTTCTCCTGATAGTCCATGAAAAATATGGCATCCATCCAACTCAGATTGAATTCCCATATTTAATTGTCTAGAAGCAAAGGTTTTTTTTAGACTTTTAAAAAATATACTTTTTGAGTTATTAGTTAGGTTTCCTAAACTAGTTTCTTTTTTTGCGTATAAGTAGTAGTTATTTTCTGGGTAGAATTCGTTTAAAATTCTAATTAAATCTCTCGAGTAGTTACCTAATCCAGATTGGTTATTAAAAAATCTTTTCGCATCATATCCTATTTTCATAATTTTAATTAATACTTTCTAACTTTGTAAATTAAGAATATTACTTACAATTTCTTTTGGTACATAATTAGAAAAATCGCCTTTATTAAGAATTATTTCCCTAACGTTACTAGAGCTTATAAAAGAATAGTCTGGCGTAGTTAATAAAAAAACGGTATCGATTTTGTTTTTAGAAAGATCTTGGTTAAAATGTGCTATGCTTTTTTCAAACTCAAAGTCGCTTGGGTTTCTAATTCCACGTAAAATATAATTTGCTTCTTTTTCTAGACAATATTTATAGGTTAATCCCTCATAAATTTCTACTTCCACATTGGTAAATTTTTGGGTAGCTAGTTCAATCCATTCTTTTCTTTTTTCAATAGGAAACATATACTTTTTACTAGTATTAATACCAATTGCCACAATAATTTTATCAAAAATATAAGAACCTCTTTCAATTATATTAATGTGCCCTATGGTAATTGGGTCGAAAGAGCCAGGAAAAATAGCAACTTTTTTCATTATTTTAAATGTTGTTTTAAAGCAGTTTTAATTTCATTTTCAAATAAATCTCCAATATTTATATTCGCAGCCTTTGCTTGTTGCGGAAATATACTTTGCGGTGAAAGTCCTGGAAGCGTATTCATTTCAATAAAATAAGGTTCGTTGTTCATAATAATGTATTCACTTCTAGAAAATCCTTTCATGTTTAAAGATAGATAGGCTTTTATGGCAACGTTTTCTACTTTTTTTCTAACCTCATCATTTAATCTTGCTGGTGTTATTTCTTCTACTTTTCCGTGGTATTTTGCTTCGTAGTCAAAAAATTCATTTTCAGAAATAATTTCAGTTATACCAAGCACAATTGTTTCATTTTTATAATTTAAAACACCTACAGAAACTTCTGTCCCTACTGAAAATTCTTCGATTAAAATTTCGGAATCTTGTTCAAATGCAATATCAATTGCTTTGTTTAACTCACTTTGTAAATTTACTTTAGAAGCACCTAAACTAGAACCACTTTTATTGGGTTTTACAAAACAAGGTAAACCAACTACATTTAAAATATTAGTTTCATTAATTATTTCACCTTTTCTTAGATAGACCGATTTTGCAGATTTTATGCCATATTTATTTAAAACAGAAATACAATCTTTTTTATTAAAAGTTAATGCAGATTGGTAAAACGGACATCCTGTATATTTAATACCAATTACTTCAAAATAGGCTTGTAAATAACCATCTTCTCCTGGCGTTCCATGTATTGTATTGTAAATTACATCAAAATTTATTTCTTGGTTATTTAAAGTAAAATTAAATTCTCCTTTGTTTATTAGGTATTTTTCGTTGCCTATTAAACAATACCAACCTTCGTTTAAGATATGAACTTCGTAAGCTTCATAAATATTTTTATTTAAATTATCTAAAACTAATTTTCCGCTTTTTAATGAAATATCAGCTTCTTGGCTATAACCACCCATTATTACAGCTACTTTTATCATATTCATTTTTTATTTTTCAAATATAGAGTTTAAATATAAAAAGTAATATTCTTTAGTCTAATTTATATATTTGTGTTTATATTTTTTTTAAATGAGTGTAATTAAGTTTTTTTTTAGTTTTAGATTTTTTAAAAATTTTATAATAGCGCTATCAATTCTAGTTGCAATGCTATTGTTTGTAAATTTTGTTTGGCTACCCATTATTACCCAACAAAAAGAAATAGTTGAAGTGCCTAATTCTAAAAATGAAAATATCTTTTCTTATATAAACAAATTAGAAGAACTTAATTTAAGCTACAAAATTGATACTTTTAGTTATGAAAAAGATATTAAATCTCACCAAGTAATTTATACCTTCCCGTTTGGTGGAAGTAAAGTTAAAGAGGGTAGAACCATTTTTATAAAAGCAAACTCTAAAACATGGAGACCTGTTTTTTTACCCAAATTGGTTGATGTTTCTAAAAGATTAGCGTTTACAATTATTGAAACTTCTGATTTATATGTTGGTGACACTATTTATGAACCAGATATTGCCAAAAATATAGTAAAAAGAATTCTATACAAGGGCAGAGAAATTAATGTAGGTTACCAGCTTCCTAGATTCTCTAAAATAGATGTTGTTTTAGGTATGGGATTACAAACAGATGTACCCGTTCCAAATTTAGAGGGCTTATCTTTTGATGAGGCTAAAAAACTTTTGAAACAAAAATTTTTTGAAATTGGAAAAATGAATTTTACGTTTAAAAAAAATAATTTAGATTCCACCAATTTAAAGATTTATTACCAAGATCCAGCTCCAGAAGATTATTTAGACGAGGGTATGTCTATTAATCTTTGGTTATCAGACATTTCTAAAGATAGTTTAAAAGATAAAGTAAAGAATTTGCATAAAACATATAGAAAATACTTAATAGATTCTACCGGAAAGGTAATTGATATACAGAAAATTAAAAATGCTTCTAATGAAGTAATTGAAAAAATTAAAGAAGCCCAGAAAATAAAAATTCAAGAAGAAGAAAATCTTAAAAATTCTCAAGAGAATGTTATAATAGAATAATTATGTTAGATTTTAATCAAGAAAATGATGCTGAGTTAGATGAAGATGATGACAAATTATTCGAACATTTTAGCTTTACAGCATCTAAAGGTCAGTTTCCACTAAGAGTAGATAAATTCTTAATGAACTTAATAGAGAATGCTACTAGAAATAAAATTCAAAACTCTATTACAGCAGGCAATGTAGTGGTAAACGATTTACCTGTTAAAGCCAACTACAAGGTTAAACCGCATGATTTGGTTAAAATTCTATTGGCTTATCCGCCAAGAGAAAATACCGTAATTGCACAGAATATTCCTCTAGATATAGTATTTGAAGATGAATATTTAATTGTGGTAAATAAACCAGCAGGAATGGTTGTTCATCCCGGATTTGGAAATTTTGAAAATACTTTGGTTAATGCCTTAAAATATAGATTTGATAATTTACCCAGTTTAGATGATCAACTAGACAGAGCTGGATTGGTTCATAGAATCGATAAAAATACAAGTGGGTTATTAATTATTGCTAAAACTGGTATAGCAATGAATCATTTAGCTAAACAGTTTTTTAATAGAACTATTAAAAGATCATATCATGCTTTGGTTTGGGGAAATATTGAGGAAGATACCGGCACAATAATTGGCAATATTGGAAGAGATTTAAAAGATAGAAAAAACATGGTCGTTTTCCCCAAGGGGGACAACGGTAAACATGCTGTAACTCATTTTAATGTGCTAGAAAGATTTAGATACATTACCTATGTTCAATGTAAATTAGAAACAGGAAGAACCCACCAAATTAGAGTTCATTTTAAATACAAAGGGCATCCTTTATTTAACGATGAAAGATACGGTGGCGATAAAATTCTTAGAGGTACAACTTTTACTAAATACAAGCAATTTATAGAAAATTGTTTTAAAATACTTCCAAGGCAAGCTTTACACGCAAAATCGTTAGGTTTTATTCATCCAATTAATAAAAAAGAATACTACTTCGAAATAGATTTACCTACAGAAATGCAAGAAGCAATTGTTAAATGGCGCGAATACACAAAAAACACTTAAATAGTTGAAAAAAATATGAAAATAACAAATATTTTTAAAGACTTTTTAAATAACGAAAAAACCAGTGCAATTTTACTTATTTTAGTTACAATTATTTCATTAATCCTCTCTAATTCTTTTTTAAAAGTACCATACAGCCAACTAATTAATTCTAATTTTTTAGGAATAAGTACCAAAGACATTGTAAACGATGGTTTAATGACTTTTTTTTTTCTGTTAATTGGATTAGAATTAGAAATAGAATTTTATATTGGTGAATTATCTAACCTTAAAGACGCTATATTCCCTGTTGTTGCTGCAATTGGAGGTATGATAGTTCCTTGTTGCATTTATTTTATATTAAATAACAAAACACCCTACCAACAAGGCGTTGCAATTCCTATGGCAACAGATATAGCTTTTGGATTGGGCGTTTTATCTTTAATTGGTAAAAAAATCCCTTTTCCTATTAAAATTTTCTTAACCGCACTCGCCGTTATAGACGATTTAGGCGCCATACTAATTATTGCTATTTTTTATACAAAAATGCTGGTAATTTCTAACTTAATCATATCAATTGTTATTTTATTATTACTCTTTATTTTAAATAGGCTTAAAATAAACAAGCTAACTCCTTACTTAATTGGAGGGTTTTTTATGTGGTTTTTTATGTTAAAATCTGGCGTTCACGCAACTATTTCTGGTGTTTTATTGGCATTTGTAATTCCGTTTGGCAATGGCGATAGCCAAACAATTTCTTATAAATTACAAAAGTTTATTTCTAAACCAGTTGCATTTATAATTCTACCTATTTTTGCACTAATAAATACAAATATTGAAATAAATGGCAACGTAAAAGAAATTTTTAATACCTCTTATGGGTTAGGAATTTTTTTGGGTTTACTAATTGGTAAGCCTTTAGGTGTAGTTGGTTTACTTTATATTTTAATAAAAATCAACATACTAAAACTACCTAAGGGACTAAATTTTAAATCTATTTTAGGTGTTGGTTTTATTGCCGGAATTGGTTTTACCATGTCTATTTTTATAACCAATCTTGCTTTCAATAACCACACAACAATAGATAACGCTAAATTAATTATTTTAATAAGCTCTTTTTTAGCAGCAATAATTGGTTTTATTTATTTTAAAAGTAAAGTATAATTATACTTTACTTTTCTTTCCATAAAAAATGCCTCAATTAGTATTTAACTTTTTTTGAGGCATTTACATATTATTGTTTTGTTAAATATAACAGAATGATTATAAAAACCAAGTATGTAAAAAAATAATTTAAATATTTTCTGCTAACCAGTTTCCCACCTCAGATGTTTTATACGCTTTTGCTCCGTCTGATATATCTTCAGTAATAATTCCCACTTCAAGAGATTTATTAACAACAGCTCTTATACATTCTGCCTCATCGTTTAAGTTAAATGCATATTCAAACATCATGGCGGCAGATAAAACTGTAGCTAATGGGTTGGCAATGTCTTTTCCTTTTGCTTGTGGATAAGATCCATGGATGGGTTCAAACAAACTAGTATGAGTGCCCAAAGAAGCAGAAGGCATTAAACCCATAGAACCTGCAATAACAGAAGCTTCATCTGTAATAATATCTCCAAACATGTTTTCTGTAATCATAACATCATAGGCTTTTGGCCATTGTACCAAACGCATAGCTGCAGAATCAACCAATTCATATTCAACAGTAACTTCCGGATAATCTTTTTCCATTTGTTGTACTGTTTCTCTCCACAAACGAGAAGTTTCTAATACATTTGCTTTGTCTATTAAAGTAAGTTTTTTCTTTCTTTTCATAGCAAATTCAAAGCCCATTTTAGCCAAGCGTTTCACTTCTTCTCTTGTATAAACACAAGTATCAAAAGCGGTTTCTCCGTTATCTTTTCTTCCTCTTTCGCCAAAATAAATTCCACCAGTTAATTCTCTTAAACAAATAAAATCTGTTCCTTCAATTCTGTCTTGTTTAAGTGGAGATTTATGTAGAAGTGAAGGGAAAGTGAAAGTGGGTCTTATATTTGCAAATAAACCAAGTTTCTTACGCATTTCTAGTAAACCTTGCTCTGGACGAACAGTTGCAGAAGGATTGTTATCATATTTAGGATCGCCAATAGCACCAAAAAGTATGGCATCAGATTCCATACAAACTTTATGTGTTTCATCGGGGTATGGATTACCTACTGCATCTATTGCAGCTGCTCCGGTTAAAGCTTCAGTATAAATAATTTCGTGATTAAATTTTTCACCAATTTTATTAATAACTTTTAAAGCTTGATCTATAACCTCTGGACCAATACCATCACCTTTTAAAATAGCTATTTTTAATTTCATTATTTATTTGTATTTATTATTATGTTCTATTCTTAATTAAGAAAAAAACAAAAATATAATTTATAAGTGTAATATGTTTAAGGTTATGTATAAAATATTTTATTTTTTACAATAAAAATTGCATTTTTGTATTTATGCAAACATTTAATCCGAAAGAACAAGTTTTAGAAAGAATTAAACAAAAAGGAGGGTGGGTAAATACCCATTCTCACTTAGATAGGGCTTATACCCTTAATGATAGTAATTTTTCTTACACAAATTCTTACTTAAAAGAAAAATGGCATTTGGTAGATGAAATGAAAAGAGTAGCAACTGTTGACGATATTTATAGAAGAATGTGCATTGCTATAGAAATATTTATAGAACAAGGAACTCAAGCTATTGGTAGTTTTATTGATGT
>JBGSBU010000042.1:0-10601 GCA_041730375.1 Solirubrobacteraceae bacterium | reverse complement strand
ATTTCTCTTAAGCACCACCCTCAATATCTAGAAAAACATTTTTTAATTTACTCTTTATAAATAAACAAAACCCCAAACTTAAAAAAGTTTGGGGTTTTGTTTAAAGCTCACAAAAAAGATTTATAATTAATCACGAAGTTCTCCTTTATAATAAGTAGTTCCGCCAAAATTAATGGTATTTTTTTTGTTATCAATAGTTAAAGATTCTTCTTTAGGCATATCAGCCGCTTGATTAGGTGCTATTGAAGATGTACTAAAATCATCCGAATTATTGTAAATTACTTTATTTAATAAAGGGTAATATTTAAATGAAATGAACCTAGATTTGCCACTAAGACACACACCTTCATTAAAAAAATTATATTGATTGTATCCTCCAGAATAATAATCCTCAATTTTTTTTGGATTAATGCTAAATGCAATATAATTTCTTAAACTACAATTAGATTCTTCTTGCATTGTGGTTTTTAAAGAAGAGCCGTTGCTAGCAACTTTTATTGGTTTGGCAACCAACCAACTGTAATTATTTAATAATGTAATTTTTTCTGTGTCTGTTAAATTAGCAATTTCTTCCTTGTTTGGTATACAAGAAACCATTAATAAAAAAGTTAGGGCAATTGTTAGTAGATTTTTAATTTTTATCATATATAAAATTTTTAAATTATTTTAAACGCAAATATAAAAAAAAACCCAACTATTTAATCTTATTTTATAACTATTTTTAAATTTTATAAAGTCTATACTTAATGTTAAAAGCCACAACACATACTTTTGCTTCATTTTTTTATAAAGAATTTTCTTTGTTTGTTATTTCTAAATTTTTAATGACGGTTGCTTTTTCCATTCAATTTATTGTGGTAGAATGGAAAGTATACGAATTAACAAATAGTGCATTGAATTTAGGATTAATTGGGTTAGCAGAAATTATTCCGGCATTTAGTTTTTCTTTTATATCTGGACATATAATAGATAAGAACGAAAAGAGAAAATCTGTATTATTATGTATCTTTTTTTCTTTTTTTATTTCAATTTTACTGGGGTTTAGCTTTTCTTTTTATTTTCTAAACAGGTTTTCTATACAGGCTGTTTTACCATTAATTTACCTATTAATATTTATGTTTGGTATTATTAGAGCCTTTTTTACACCTGCAAACTTTTCTCTTTTTTCTCTTGTTCTACCTAAAGAAAATTATACCAACGGCACCACTTGGGCAGCAAGTGCTTGGCAACTAGGCGCTGTAATTGGGCCAGCAGTTGGTGGGTTTTTATATGTAAAATTTGGGGCACAAAATTCTTTACTATTTTCTTCTTTATTAATCTTTATATCTTTTGTAGTAATTTTTAAGATTAATAAAAAACCTATTTATTTTATACCAACAGAATCTATTTTAAAAAGTTTAAGCCTTGGATTCAATTTTATATTTCTAAACAAAGCCCTTTTATCTGCACTTTTACTAGATATGTTTGCCGTTCTATTTGGCGGAGCAGTTACCTTAATACCTATTTTTGCAAAAGATATTTTACAAGTTGGCGCAGACGGTGCAGGTATTTTAAGAGCCTCGCCAGCTGTTGGAGCAATAATTATAATGTTTTTATTGGCAAAATATCCAATTAAAAATAAGCCAGGTCTAAAATTACTCTACTTTGTATTTGGCTTTGGGTTATGCATAATTGGTTTTGGATTATCTAAAAATATTTATTTATCTATTTTTTTCTTAGTAATGAGTGGTATTTTTGATGGAGTGAGTGTGGTATTAAGAAGCACCATTTTACAAGTACTAACCCCAAACGATCTTAGAGGAAGGGTTTCTGCAATAAATAGTATGTTTGTTGGTTCTAGCAATGAATTAGGGGCATTTGAAAGCGGATTATCTGCAAAAATATTGGGGCCAGTTATTGCAACCATTTCTGGCGGATTTATTACTTTATTAATAGTTATAATAGTGGGTTTAAAATCTCCTAAACTAAAAAATCTAGAAATAAAGTAAGTAACTATTTTTTTCATTTGATTTTTTTTTATTAAATTTAGATTTAAACAAAAAAATTAAACCACATGAAAAATTTTATTTTATTATTATTTTTAATTTCATCATCCGTTCAACTATTTTCTCAAAAGTTTACAGTTGTTCCACAAGGAATTCGTTCTCAAGAAGACACAGCTAAGAACTTTATTGTGCTAGAATTTAAAAATAAAACCCCAAATCAACTTTATAATTCTGTAAAGAAATACATAGCAAAAACCTCTGTTCACCAACCTAGGGTATACTTAGCTGATATAACAGATAGTTTTTTAAGAACTAAATCTTACACAGACAATATTGCTAACTATAAAGGTGGTCTACTTGGTAACGTTACAATTACCGAAGGTGAATTTATAACTACATTTGAATTTAAAGATAATAAAATTAAAATTTCAATTTCAAATGTTTTTTTACCTAATAATGGAGCAACTCCTATTCTATTTAAAAGTTATGTTACCCATCCAAGAATATTTAATTTAGATGGTACAGAAGCTAAATCATATTTAGGAGTTAGATCTAGTTTAGAAAATTTTCTAAATTCTAAACTAACTTTATTAATAGAATATATTAATGAAAAAGACGTAAATTGGTAATAACTTAGATTTTAAATCTAAATAAAAATTAGGTTTTAAAAAGGGTAAATAATTTATTTACCCTTTTTTATTTAAAAAACCCTAATAAAATACTAAAAATTAAAAAAAATAATTAAATTTGCAATCCAAAAGATTAATAAAGAAAGATTTTTAATTTTTCGGGGTGTAGCGTAGCCCGGTCATCGCGCCTCGTTTGGGACGAGGAGGTCGCAGGTTCGAATCCTGCCACCCCGACATTTAATTTGTTTGTAAAGAGAAGTCTTTTTTTTAAAATGGTCGCGTAGCTCAGCTGGATAGAGCAACTGCCTTCTAAGCAGTCGGTCAGAGGTTCGAATCCTCTCGCGATCACTTTTAATTATTTTTTATTTTTCTGTCTTTAAAATAAAATGCAAACCTCAAGAATTGTCAAAATTATATTTTTACCTAGTAGAATTTAAAGTTTTATTATTACTTATAGTTTCATTATTATTTTTTTCGTGTAAAGATAAAAATGAAACTAAAATTAATTTTTATGTAACTAAAACCAATTTTTCTTTATCTAAAAAAGAAAAATTAGTTTTAGAACAAAATAAATCAGAAAAATTATACATTAATTTTTACACCATAAAAATTAAACAAAATAAAACTTATCCAACCTATATAATCATAGGAGACAACTTACCAGAAAATAAAAAAAATATTCCTGTTATAAAAATTGATTATGAAGTTTTAGAAGAGTTAAAATATAAGAATATTGATACTTTAGTAAATAGAATAGCTCAATTAAACAACCAGATTTATAAAATAAAAAGAATTAAACCGCTAGAGGTTTTAATTGATTATAACTGGAACTTGGCTACAAAAGATAATTATTTTTATTTTATAGAAAAATTATCAAAATTATCAAATCAAAAAATTTCAATTTTTGTTAGACCTAATCAATTAAAATATAATCAAAAAGAAATTTCTAATAATGTTTCTAGTGGGGTATTTATTTTTTCTAATGAAAATAATTTTATAAAAAATGAATTATTTAATAAAAATTCTGTTTTAAACAAAGAATTAAAAAATACTAATTACATAGATAAATTATTAATTCCTTCGCTATTTCTCTATCATAAAAAAAATAAAAACCTAACTTGCATTCCAATAAGTTTTTTAAATAAACCAAAGGATGAAATTGATGAAAATCTAAAAAAAATTAATTCTGAATTATTTATCTTTAAAAGAAATTTTAAGTTCAATAAACTATTAATAAAACAAAAAGATTCATTAATATTGAAAAAAATAAACCCAATTTTTAAAAAAAAATTGTTGAGTTTTTTAGTTAAGAATCATAAGCTAAACGAAATAATTTTTAAAGAAATTAATTAAAATAAAAGTTATGATTAAAATTATATCAAAAAATAAATTTGTACTTTATACAACATTACTTTTTTTACTATCTTCACAATATTAAAATATTAAACCAATATGAGCGATTCTAATAGTTACGATTATATAATAGTAGGTTCTGGCTTTGGAGGAAGTGTTTCTGCCATGCGTTTGTCTGAAAAAGGATACAAGGTTTTGGTGATAGAAAAAGGAAGAAGATGGAAAGATAAAGATTTCCCAGAAAGCAACTGGAATTTACCCAAATATTTGTGGGTTCCTTGGTTTAATTGGTTTGGTTTTCAAAAAATAAACGTTTTTAGCGAAGTAGCTATATTAAGCGGAGCTGGGGTTGGAGGCGGAAGTTTAGTTTATGCAAATACTCACATGTTTCCGCCCGATACATTTTTTAATAATCCTGTTTGGTCTCATTTCAGGGACTGGAAAACCACCTTACTACCTTTCTACAGCAAAGCTAAATTTATGCTAGGATCTAGCAAATATGAAAAAAGGAATATAGAAGATGAAGCTTTGAGGCAAGTTGCTATTGATATGGGGAAGGAACATACCTATGGTGGGGTAGATGGAGTTGGTGTATATTTTGGAGATCCTAACGTAGAGGTTGATCCTTATTTTAAAGGATTAGGACCTTTAAGAAGTGGGTGTTTAGAATGTGCTGGTTGCATGGTTGGGTGTAGAGAAAATGCAAAAAATACGTTAGAAAAAAATTATATTTATTTTGCAGAGAAATTTGGTGCAACAATATTACCAGAAACTGAAGTTCTAAAAATTGAGCATATTAATGGAGAATACATTGTACATACAAAAAGAACGGGCATTCATTTAAACTCGAATAAAAGAAAATTTACCTCTAATGGTTTGGTTATTTCTGCTGGCGTACTAGGCACTGCGCACTTATTATTTAATCAAAGAGATGTGTTAAAAACATTACCCAATCTTTCTAAAAAACTAGGAGATGGATTATTAACCAATTCCGAACAACTTGTAATGGTTGGAAATGTAAAAGAAAAAGTGAATAACGGTATTTCTATTAGTGTTGTATTTGAACCTGATGAAAAAACACATATTGAACCTTGTAAATATCCAGACAACTCTTCTTTTATGTATAAAATTCTTATGTTTCCTGCAGCTGGAGAGGGTCATCCTGTTGTGAGAGCAACTAAATCAATTCTAAAAATATTTACCAATACGGCATATATCAAAATGATATTTTCAAAAAATTTAACAAAAAATTCTCTTGTACTTCTAGTAATGCAAGATTTAGATACATCTATGCGTTTGTTACTAAAAAAGGGATTCTACGGTACAAGATTAAGTATTAAAAATGAGGGAAGAAATAAGGCTCAAGCATTTATTAAAACTGGACAAGAAGTTTTAATGAGATATGCAAAAAAATTAAAAGGAGATGCATTTAATCCAACCAACGAAGTTTTCTTAAATTTAACCTCTACGGCACATATTTTAGGGGGTTGTTTAATGAGTAAAACAGCTGATGAAGGGGTGGTAAATGATAAATTTGAAGTACATAATTACCCAAATATGTATATTTTAGATGGGTCTATTATGCCTTGTAATTTAGGAGTAAACCCAAGTTTAACAATTACAGCTTTAACAGAATATGCCATGAGCAATATTCCCCAAAAACAAGGGAATACAATTATTTCATTAGAGAAACAAATGGAACTTGTACAATAATAAAATTACATTTAACTAAAATGAAGAATTTTTTTACACCAAAAGTAAAAGAAGCAGTTATAAAAAGAATAAATGATTTAACTCCAGAATCTAAAAGAGAATGGGGTGTTATGAGTGTAACCCAAATGTTTTGTCATCTTTCAGATCAAATTAAATTAGCATTAGGCATAAGACAATCTCCATTAGAAGGGCCTGCTATTTTTAAAACTCAACTTGGGATTTTCTTGGCACTTTATGTTGTACCATGGAAAAAAGGAGAATCATCGCCAACTGTAATGGATAAAGATAAAAAAGGTACGCCATCAAAAGGATTTGATGTTGACAAAGCAGAGTTAATAAATTTGTTAAATCAATTATTCCATAGTAAAGAAGGTAGTTTACATTCACATCCGTTTTTTGGTAGATTCACTAAAAAACAATGGGGTCGAATGATAGCAAAACATACAAATCACCATCTTAGACAGTTTGGTGTATAAAGGTTTAAACCCAGCAATTTATTATAATGTTTGAAGATACAATTTGTGCAACTGCCACAGCTTCTGGGGTAGGTGCTTTGGGAATAATAAGAATTTCTGGAAAAGAAGCCATTGTTTTTTTAAATACTATTTTTAAAGGAAAAGATTTAACTAAAGTAGATTCGCATACTGTTCATTATGGATTTATTGTAAATGATAAAAAAGAAACTATAGATGAGGTAATGGTTTCTGTTTTTCATTCGCCTAAAACTTTCACGGCAGAAAACCTAGTAGAAATAACATGCCACGGATCACCTTATATTCAGCAACAAATAATAGAAGCTTTATTAAAAAAAGGAGTTAGAATAGCAAATGCTGGAGAGTTCAGTCAAAGAGCTTTTCTTAACGGAAGAATAGATTTAAGCCAGGCAGAGGCGGTAGCTGATTTAATTTCTGCCGAATCTAAAGAATCTCATCAATTGGCACTTAACCAAATGAGAGGTGGCTTTTCTACAGATTTAAAGTTAATGCGCGAAGATTTAATTCATTTTGTAGCTTTAATAGAATTAGAACTAGATTTTGCAGAAGAAGATGTGGAATTTGCTAATAGAAGCAAGTTAAACTCACTCATAAATAATATATTGGGTAAAATAGAACCATTAATTGAATCTTTTGCTTACGGAAATGTAATAAAATCTGGAATTCATGTTGCAATTGTGGGTAAGCCAAATGTAGGTAAATCTACTCTTTTAAATCTTTTGTTAAATGAAGACCGTGCCATTGTATCTAATATTCCCGGTACAACAAGAGATACGATAGAAGAAAAATTAACCATTGAAGGCATTGATTTTAGATTTATAGATACCGCAGGAATAAGAAATACAGCAGATGAAATAGAATCTTTGGGAATTAAAAAAACATTTGAAAAAGCAAAACAAGCTAAAATCATCCTCTATTTATTTGACAAAGAAAATACCACCAAACAAGATGTGTTGTATGATTATAATTCTTTGGCTTCACAAAATAATTTCATTCTGTTATGCCCCACAAAACTAGATAAATACATAGACTTTGATTGGAATGACTGGACTGGATTTCTTAATGAAAATATTGGTAATATAAATTTTATAGGCCTGTCATCAAAAGATAAAAAACATATTGAAGCGCTTAAAAATCGTCTATCAGAATACGTAAAATCTTTAAAAGCTGATATTGGAGAAAATATTGTTGTAAATCATCGTCATTGGCAAGAATTAACTAAAACCAAAGAAGAACTTGTTACAAGTAAAGAATTGTTAGAATTAAATATCTCTGGCGATTTAGTCTCATTTCATTTGCGCAATGCACTAAAGCATTTAGGCAATATAACTGGGCAAGTAGACATAGACCATGATATTTTAGGCACTATTTTTGGTAAGTTCTGTATAGGAAAATAACTAAAGAAAAGAAATTTAATTAAACCTATAAAAAGTGAACTTAATAAGAACTTAAGTTTGCATTATAATTTTATAGCATATATTTTAATTTAATTAAAACTAAAACTATTTAAAACTAAATTATATTTTCACTTATTCACTAAATACATTGCAGCGTTAAGTTTTTCAAAAAGAAGATATAACAACTAAAAAACAATACATTTTTTTTAAAAAAAGTTAAAACATCTTAACACGATTATTATTTTTAATTCTTTTACAAAAGCAATAAAAAATTATACAGACATAGAAAAATTAATCTATTTGTTTTATTTTTT
This sequence comes from Solirubrobacteraceae bacterium, assembly GCA_041730375.1. Classification (GTDB taxonomy): domain Bacteria; phylum Bacteroidota; class Bacteroidia; order Flavobacteriales; family Weeksellaceae; genus JBGSBU01. The sequence continues at coordinate 2,716 of JBGSBU010000042.1, read as the reverse complement.
TAAATATGGTGTTATTATATGTAAAAAAATAACTATAATTAGTAGACAAAAAAAAGCATCAATTTCACTAAACAAAAAATAATATTATGGCAACAATTACATTAAAAGGCACTATTTCTAATACAAACGGAGAGTTGCCTTTAGTTGACACCCAAGCACCAGATTTTAAACTTATTGCAAAAGATTTGCAACCCAAATATTTAACTGATTTTTTAGGAAAATATGTGGTGTTAAATATTTTTCCTAGTGTAGATACCGCTACTTGTGCGTCTTCTGTAAGACAATTTAACCAAAAAGCAGCAGAATTACAAAATACAGTTATTTTATGTATCTCTAGAGATTTACCATTTGCACAAACTAGATTTTGTGGTGCAGAAGGTATAGAAAACGTACATATGTTAGCTGAATACCAAGATAATGAGTTTTCTGAAGCATATAAAATAAAAATGATAGATGGTCCACTTGCAGGTCTCCACAGCAGATGTGTAGTGGTTATAGACCCAAAAGGAAAAGTTATTTATACAGAACAAGTTGCTGAGATTGTAGACGAGCCTAATTACGAAAAAGCATTGGCTTCAATTAATTAAACTATAGACTATTTAGTAGAAATTAAATTTTGTCTAACTTGGAAATTAGAAAAAGATTAAATAAAGCCATTTCAGAAAAGGGGTATTACTCTATTAGAGAAGCCTACAAGCCTATAGAGTAAGGTAAAGATACGTATTGTATAAATTTAATAGGGGTAACTTTTATAAAACTAATTATCATTAAAAATAATTAGTATACTCATAACATTATTTAATAATATTCTAAAAACTTTACAACAAACAAAATCATTAATTCTAATAAAAATGAAGGACTTTAAAGGGGAAAATATTTATATCACAGGAGGATCGAGTGGCATAGCATAGGTTTATCTCTTAGTAGAAAATTCTCTGAAATGGGCGCCAATATATTAATTATTATACTTAACCAATAAAAATTAGAAAAAGCAAAACAATCCTGTTCTGTAGGCAAAGTAGAAACTCTTTCGTTAGATGTAAGTGATTATAATAATGTAAAAGAACAATTAATCAAAAGCTTGTGATATTTTTGGTGCTCCAGATATTTTAATAAATAGTTTTGGTCGTGCACTTCCAAGAATTTTTGAAGACATTACACCTCAACAATTTGATGAAACATATAAAACAAAACCCATAGAAACTAAAATTCTTTCTAAAAACTCTAAATTAATGACATCTGATATGGTTTCCGATGCTTTAATTGAAGGAATGCGAAAAAAAAATTATGATTATTCTGGGTTTTATTGATAGGGTTTTTTGTCTTATAAAACGTTTGTTTCCTAATTTACCTCATTTTATTATGCAGATGGAGATTAAAAAAGTAAGAAAAAAAATAAAGTAGTTTTAAGTTTTATTTTGTTGCTTACAATAAGCATGACATAAAAAAACCTTTTATTATTTAAATTCTAACCTGGTAGGTATGCAAATCAAAGTACCTTCCTTTTTTATCAATTAAATCTTGGTGAGTTCCTTGTTCTGCAATTTGTCCGTTTTCTATCACAAGGATCTGAGTAGCTTGCCTTATGGTACTAAGTCTATGCGCAATTACAAAGGTTGTTCTCCCTTTCATTAATTGGGCTAAGCTTTTTTGAATCATAGATTCGCTGTGAGTATCTAAATTGGAAGTAGCTTCATCAAGTATAATAATTTTAGGATTGGCTAAAATTGCTCTTGCAATGGCTATTCGCTGCCTTTGTCCGCCAGATAATTTTACTCCTCTTTCTCCAATTAAGGTGTTTAATCCGTTTTCAAATCTGTCTGTAAACTCATTTACATAAGCAGAAGCTACGGCTGCTTGAAGTTCTTCTTCAGTTGCATTTGGTCTTAGAAACAAAATATTTTCTCTAATAGTTCCTTCAAAAAGAAAATCATCTTGCAAAACAACTCCTAAATTTTTTCTATAGCTGCTTAAAGCAATTGTGGATAAATCAACTCCGTCTAAAAGAATAATACCTGATTCTGGAGTAAAAAAAGTTGCCACAAGACCAGCTATTGTACTTTTTCCAGAGCCAGAGGTACCTACAAGTGCTGTTACCGAACCAGCAGGTGCATGAAAACTAATATTATTTAAAACTTCTTTTCCCTCTTGATAGGCAAAACTAACTTGATTAAACTCTATATTACCTTGAAGTTCTGAAATTTTAATGGTGCGAATGGTAGTATTTTCTTCCTCAGGCATATTCATTATTTCTTCTGTGCGATCTAGGCCAGCAAATGCCTCAGATAATTGACTACCAATGTTGCTCATTTGAACAATTGGAGCAATCATAAAACCTAAATAAAGCGTAAAAGCTAAAAAATCGCCAAAGGTTAATTCTCCCTTTATAATTAAATAACCTCCAATACCCATTATACCAGTTGAAACAAGACCTAATAAAAAAATTGAAGAACTAGTTATAATTGCCGTAGAAGTTAAACTTTTTTTTACATTCTGAAATAATTTATCAACACCTACTTCAAAACTAGCAGTTTCCTGAGCCTCTGCATTAAATGCTTTAATAACTCTTATACCATTAAGAGTTTCGGTTAATCTGCCTGTTACCTCTGAATTAATAATGCCTCTTTCTTTAAAAATTGTCCGAATATAACTAAAGGCTTTTAAGTCAATTACATCAAAAATAATTATTGGAACCATAGTATATAAAGTCATTAAT
>JBGSBU010000041.1:0-10621 GCA_041730375.1 Solirubrobacteraceae bacterium | reverse complement strand
AAACATACACAGGAACCAGTCGAAAATCAAGTATTGGCATTAAAATTCATAAAAAACTAAATTAATGAATTACAATAAAAGTATTCGGCTTTTTGCAGAAGCCCAAAAGTATATACCAGGTGGCGTAAATTCGCCTGTTCGTGCTTTTAAAAGTGTTGGAGGAAATCCTATATTTATTAAAAGTGCCAACGGAGCATATTTATTCTCGGAGGATGGAAATTCCTATATAGATTATATAAACTCTTGGGGACCAATGATTTTGGGTCATAATAACCAAAAAGTAAAACAAGCCATAATTAATCAATTAGAAAACGGAACTTCTTTTGGTACACCCACTGAATTAGAAACAGAAATTGCAAAATTAATCATAGAAAATGTACCCAATATAGATAAGATAAGATTTGTAAGTTCGGGAACAGAAGCTTGTATGAGTGCCATTAGATTAGCCAGAGGATATACCCAAAAAGATAAAATAATTAAATTTGAGGGATGTTATCATGGCCATGCCGATTCTTTTTTAATAAAAGCGGGTAGCGGAGCCTTAACTTTCGGGTCGCCAGATAGTTTGGGCGTAACCCAAGACAATGCCAAAAACACATTGGTAGCTACTTATAATAATTTAGACGAGGTAAAAGAATTATTTAAACACAACCCAATTGCAGCTGTAATTATAGAGCCTGTGGTAGGGAATATGGGCTGTGTGCCTCCTAAAGAAGGATTCTTACAAGGGTTAAGAGATTTGTGCGATAAAAACCAAGCCGTTTTAATTTTTGATGAGGTAATGACTGGTTTTAGATTAGCCTTTGGTGGTGCACAAGAACTTTACGGCGTAAATGCCGATTTAGTTACGTATGGAAAAATAATTGGCGGGGGTATGCCTGTAGGGGCTTTTGGCGGAAAAGAAGAAATCATGAATTGCTTATCGCCACTTGGTGGCGTGTACCAAGCAGGAACATTATCAGGTAACCCAATCTCTCTTTCTGCAGGATTAGCTATCCTTAAAGAATTGTTACATAATAAAAATATTTACAAAACTATAAATGAAACTACCCGTTATTTAGATACCGAAATCTCGAACATTTTAACTAAAAAAGGTATTCCATTTACAACGAATAGAGTAGGTTCTATGTTTTCTATTTTTTTTACTAAAACAGAAGTAACTAATTTTAAAACAGCATCATTAGGGAATAACAATGTTTTTAAGAAATTTTTTCATCATATGTTACAAAGCGGAGTGTATTTGCCGCCTAGTAGTTACGAAAGTTGGTTTATCTCCCTTGCAATTAAAGACATAGAATTAGAAAAAACCTATCTAAAGGCATTTGGTTTTAATAAATATTAGTACTTTTGTGTTTTTAAAAAACATAAAATGAAAACAAAAATATTTGTATATTATCTAGCATTAATTTCTAGTCTTTTTTTTAATTCTTGCATTCCAGAGGAAACCATAGTAACTAAAGTAGCACCATCACAAGCGCCAATAATAGTACTACCACCAAAATCTCCCGTAATAGGTACAGCAGGTGATTGTCCTTCCCCAGAAGGTTATTACAATGTTCAACCCTCTGCCGTACCCTCTTCGCAAGATTCTGAAGGATATCCAAAAGTTAGTATAGAGCCAGGAAGTTTAAAATTTCCAGATGATAATACTTTAGAATTTCAGGTTTTAATTGATAGTCCTCGTATTTATGCTGGGTTTGTTATTGAGCCATATATAGATGTTACATATTTATTTAAGAAAATGGATTTTAAAGTTGCGCCAAACGATGGGTTTAAAACAATTAAAATTAAATTAGGTGCTATAACATTATCCGAGCTTGATGGTGCAACCCGTAGAACAATAACCTTAAAATTAGATGATGCATCAGGATATTATAATAAATATCCTGATTTAAGATTTTTTATGAAAGGCTCTAGTTATTATAGAATTTCAAGAATTGATTTACGTGTTTCTCCTCCTGTATGTGACGGTGGACTTCCTTACCAGGCTATAATAGGTTTGCATACCAAAGATTATTCTTTTAGAAGAGTTAGGCGTTCTTTATTGGGTATATCAGGTACTAATAAAAGAGTAAGTGTAATTTCAGCTAATTACAAGTTTATGACTGGTGATTTTCGTTTAAATTATATTTTTAGTGAAGTTTTTTCGTATAGTTTTAGACCAGAATTTACTTTAGAAGCATATTATGCGGATGAGATTATTGCCCCAAGGAATTATTTTACAAAGGTTATGAAGATACAAGGAACAAGCTATGCTGTATATGTACCTAAAACTGGAAAAGGAGTAGCAACAATTAATCTAAATTTACTTAATGAATTCCCAAGAAAATTAAAACATCCATATAGTGGAAAAGAAACAAGTTTACTAGGTATTGTAGTTAGACCCAATTTAAGTTTAAACTATAAAATTGATCCAGATCCAGATTACGTGGTAATGGAATTTTAGAGGATATTGTAGTGATTTATGATATATATCAGTTAATTAAAATTCTAAAAATCTTAAATTTGCTCTCCTTTCATAACTAACTAAACCTCTATATGAATAATTTAGAAAAATACGGTATTAAAAATGCGATAGAAAATTGGCAATTATCTAAAGATGAGCTAATTAACATAACTTTAGAAAAGAAACAAGGAGTTATAACTAGCACAGGTGCTTTAGCTATAAATACAGGAGAATTCACGGGAAGATCTCCAAAAGATAGGTATATTGTATTAGATGAATCTACCAAAGATGTAGTTTGGTGGGATGGAAAAGTAAACCTTCCTTTCGATAGCAAAAAGTTTGATGATTTATATAATAAAGTTGTTGAGTCGCTATCTGGTAAAGAATTATACATAAGAGACGGATTTGCTTGTGCCGATGATAGATATAAAATAAAAATTAGAACAATAAATGAATATGCTTGGTCTAATCTTTTTGCATATAACATGTTCTTGCGTCCAACAGAAGAAGAAATTAAAAATTTTGGACAAGAAGATTGGTTAATTCTTAACGCACCTTCTTTTTTAGCAAAAGCTGATATTGATGGAACTAGACAACACAATTTTTCTATTTTAAATTTCACTAAAAAAATTGCTTTAATTGGAGGTTCTGGTTACACAGGCGAAATGAAAAAAGGAATTTTCTCTGCTTTAAATCTAACTTTACCCGTAGAGCAAAACGTATTGCCTATGCATTGTTCTGCCAATGTGGGCGAAGATGGCGATTCCGCTTTGTTTTTTGGATTATCAGGCACTGGTAAAACTACGCTTTCTGCAGACCCAAATAGAAAATTAATTGGTGATGATGAGCATGGCTGGTCATCAGACGATACAATATTTAATTTTGAAGGAGGATGTTATGCCAAAGTAATAGACATTACTGCGGAAAAAGAACCAGATATCTACCATGCAATAAAAGAAGGCGCTTTATTAGAAAATGTAGTATTTAAAGCAAATTCTAACGAAGTTGATTATTTAGACGGTTCTATTACTCCAAATACAAGAGTTAGCTACCCAATAGATTTTATTAACAATATACAAGTTCCATCGATTGGTAAAAATCTTAAAAATATATTCTTTTTAACATTTGACGCATATGGAGTTTTACCTGCAATTTCTAAATTAGACCCAAATCAAGCAGCATATAGTTTTATTTTAGGCTATACATCTAAAGTTGCAGGAACCGAAGCTGGAGTTACTGCACCCGAAACCACTTTTTCCGCCTGCTTTGGAGCAGCATTTATGCCTTTGCACCCAACCAAATATGCGGAAATGTTAAGCGAAAAAATGGAGGCTGCAAATGCTAAGGTTTGGTTAATTAACACGGGTTTAAATGGAAAGGGTGAAAGAATGAGCCTTAAATATACCAGGGCTTTAATTACTGCTGCGTTAAATGGCAAATTAGATACGGTAGAGTATAACCAAAATAAATTTTTCGGATACCAAGTACCAACTTCATGCGAAGGAGTTCCTACAGAATTATTATCGCCAGAAAACTTGTGGGAAGATCAACAAAAATATAATGAAAAAGCATCAGAATTAGCCCATAAGTTTAAGGAAAGCTTTAAAAGATTTGAATCTGTTGCAAGTAAAGAAATATTAGAAGGGGCACCTTTGTAATTCAAAGCTAAATGAAGTTAATTCGATTTGGAGAAAAAAATAACGAAAAACCTGGAATCATTTTAAATGGCTCCAGGTTTGATGTTTCTAGCTACTTTGAAGATTTTAACGCTAATTTTTTTAATAATAACGGGTTAACTAAATTAAAAGAAATAATACAGAAAAAATCTACCAACTTAAAGGAAGTAGATAAAAATAGTAGATGGGCTTCTTGTGTTCCAAAGCCAAGTAAAGTTATTTGTGTGGCGTTAAATTACGTAGATCATGTGAAAGAAATGGGACGCGAATTATTAGACGAACCTACTATTTTTTTTAAATCGCCCAGTTCGGTTTGTGGACCATACGACCCTATAATTATTCCTAAAACAAGCCAAAAAACAGATTACGAAGCAGAGTTAGCCGTTTTAATTGGTAAAGAATCTAACTATTTATCTTCTCCAGAAGAAGCATTAGGTGTTATAGCTGGTTATATGGCTGCTATAGATGTTTCTGAAAGAGCCTTCCAGATTGAAAGAGGAGGTTTGTGGTGCAAAGGAAAATCGGCAGATAGCTTTTGTCCGCTTGGCCCTTGGTTACTTACCTCTGATGAAATGCCAATAAATTACAACTTAAATGTAAGGCTTAGTGTTAATAAAGAGGTTAGACAAAACGACAATACAGATTTAATGATTAGGCGACCAGAAGTTTTAGTACATTACATAAGTCAATTCATGACCTTAGAAGTAGGAGATGTTATTTTAACAGGAACACCAAAAGGAGTTGGTAAAGGAATGAACCCAGAATGTTATTTAAAAGAAGGCGATGAAGTTATTTTTGAGATAGATTTACTTGGACAACAAATAAAAAATTGTATAAGGTTTGAAAATCTTTAAAAATTTATTTAAATAGAGATTAAAAGAAACCATATCAATTGATATAGTTTCTTTTAATCAAAGACTCATTTATTGTTATGTTTTTTTTTATAAATTGTTCTATCTAGTTGAGCATCTTTTCTTGTAATTTTCGCTCTTTCTTCAGGCGTAATTACACCATCTCTTTTAGCTTGGCTTGTAGTTTTTTTTAATTCATATTTTTTATCCGAAATAACTTCTATCTCACTGCGATTTAACTCTCCAGAATTGATTCCGTTTTTCAACCTTTCATTTTCACCTTTAAGATTTAAATCTTCAGTCTGTTGTGCAATTAAACAATTTACAAATAATAAAGCTAGTAAAATACACGATTTTTTCATAATACAATAATTTTTCATAATACAATAATTTTGGTTTTTAATTTTATATAATATATAGATAGTATTAAACAAAAAAGGTTTAATGCTAAAACTTAGTAGGAATTAATTTAGCAATATATTTGCCTAAAATATCAAATTCTAGGTTAACAGTATCATCTATTTTTAGCTTATTAAAGTTGGTGTTTTTATAGGTGTAGGGAATTAAAGCCACGCTAAAAGATTTTTTTTTACTATTTACCACAGTTAGGCTAGTTCCATTAACGCAGATTGATCCTTTTTCAACCGTTACGTTACCTAAAGACTTATCGTAACCAAATGTAAACTCCCAGCTACCTTCAAATTCTTCAACTTTCAAAACCTTTCCAGTTTGGTCAATATGACCTTGAACAATATGTCCATCTAGTCTATCGCCAAGTTTCGTGGCTCTTTCCAAGTTAATTAAATCACCAACCTTTAAGTTCCCTAAATTACTTTTATTTAAAGTTTCTTCTATGGCAGTTACAGTATATTGGTCTTCGTTTATTTTAACAATAGTTAAACATACTCCGTTGTGTGCTACACTTTGGTCTATTTTTAGTTCAGAACAAAAACTACATTTAATTACAAAATCAATATTATTTAGATTTTTAATAATATTTTCTACTACACCAACAGATTCTATAATTCCTGTAAACATTTATACTTATTTTTGTGGTTAATTTGTAAATATCTTAAAAAAATAATAATTTACAGTTAATTATGATAAATAACAATAAAATAAGGGTAGGTATAAGTATGGGAGATTTCAACGGAATTTCGCCAGAAGTAATTTTAAAATCCTTAGCGTCAGATCAAATTTTAGACATTTTAACCCCCATTGTTTTTGGTTCATTAAAGGTATTTTCTTATTACAAAAAAATATTTAATATAAACTTAGAAACATTTAATATTAAACATCCAGACCAAATAAAAGAGGGTAGAATAAATTTTATTGATTTAACAGATCAAAAGCTAGAGATTAACATAGGAAGTTCTACAGAAATTGCAGGGGAGAAATCTTTACTTTTTCTAGAGAATGCAACAAATGCATTAATTAAAAACCAAATAGATGTTTTGGTTACCGCACCCATAAACAAAAGTAATATTAAACTAGAAAACTTTACAGGACACACAGAATATCTAGAGCAAAAATTGGGTGGAGAGTCTTTGATGTTTATGATTCACGATAATATAAAAGTAGGCTTGGTAACGCAACATATTCCGGTTGAAAAAATAAAAACCAGCATTAACAAAGAGTTAATTATTAAAAAAGCCAAAAAAATTAATCAAACATTAATTAACGATTTTTCTATATCAAGACCTAAAATTGCTGTATTAGGCTTAAACCCTCATGCCGGAGACAATGGATTATTAGGAAAAGAAGAACTAGAAATAATAATTCCGGCAATTAAAGAATTAAACCAAGAAAATTTATTGGTTTTTGGCCCTTATTCGGCAGATAGCTTTTTTACACCCAATAATTTATCTAATTTTGATGCCGTTTTAGCCATGTACCACGACCAAGGTTTAATTCCTTTTAAAACCTTAACATTTGGTGAGGGAGTTAACTTTACAGCGGGTTTAGATTATATTAGAACCTCTCCAGATCATGGCGTAGGGTACGAAATAGCCGAAAAAAATATAGCAAAACACGGATCGTTTTTAAAAGCAATTTATGCAAGTATAGATATATTTAATGCTAGAAAAGAAAATTTAATGCTTAAAAGTGGAGCGTTAAAAAGCAAAAAAAAATCTTAATTTGTTAAATCAAAAAGAAATAATTAATTTTACATTTTTGTAGAGGATAAAAAAGTGAAATTAAAAGATAGATTTATTATTTATTTTTCTTCTTTGAGCGAAGGAGAAAACCAATTAGAATTTACAATTGATGATATTTTTTTTGAAAAATTTGATAATGAGTTAGATTTCTCTAATTGTAATCTTGACTTATTCTTACAATTAGATAAAAAAACATCGTTAATAGAATTTTTTTACAAAATAAAAGGAAAAGTAACGCTTCAGTGCGATTTAACATTAGAGTCTTTCGATTTTAATATTAATTCTGAGAAGAAGATAATACTTAAATTTGGAGAAGAATATAACGATCATGACGAGGATATTATAGAATTACCAAGAAAAATAAATAGCTTTGATATATCTCAGCATATATATGAAATAGTAATTTTGGCTATACCAAATAAAAAAATACATCCAAAGATACTTTCTGGTGAGATGAAATCAGATATTTTAGATAAATTAGAAAGATATTTAGTGAACCAGATAAATAGTGATGAAGTAAACGAAAATGTAGACCCAAGATGGAATCAATTAAAAAAAATAATATAAAATTCATATAATAGCGTTATGGCACATCCTAAGAGAAGACAATCCAAATCAAGAAGAGACAAGAGAAGAACACATTACAAGGCAATTATTCCCCAGTTAATGAAAGACAAAACAACCGGAGAAATTCATAAAATGCATCATGCATATTGGCACGAAGATAAGTTATATTACAGAGGAAGAGTTGTGATAGACAAGTCTATTCAAATAGAAGCCTAAAGCCTAATGCTTTGGTTTTTAATTTAAAGGAATTTCTAGTTCTTTTTAACAAAATTGATTACCCTTTATGTAGATTTTGTCTTAAAAAGATAATTAACCTAATTTATAATTTATGGACTTTAAAGATCTTCAAAATTTAATTAAATTTATTTCTAAATCAGAAGTAGCAGAAGTTAATTATAAGACCGATGGGTTTGAATTAAAGGTTAAAAACATACCTATTAATCAGCCAACACAATATATTCAAGGCGCTATGCCTCAACAGGTTGTTGTTGCTCAACCAATATCAACAGTTTCTCAGGTAGATATTTCTATTCCTCAATCAGATTCACAAACTATTGGAAACGATAAATTCATTACAATTAAATCTCCAATGATAGGTACTTTTTACAGAAGACCTTCACCAGACAAGCCACTTTTTGTAAATGTTGGTGACGATGTAAAACAAGGTAATGTTATTTGTATTATTGAAGCCATGAAACTATTTAATGAAATTGAATCTGAGTTTAGTGGAAAAATCGTTAAAATTTTAGTAGAAGACTCTATGCCTGTAGAATTTGATCAACCACTTTTCATAATAGATCCTTCTTAAAATATATATAAAGTAATAGATGTTTAAAAAAATTCTAGTTGCCAATAGGGGAGAGATAGCTATGAGAGTTATAAGAACGGCAAAAGAAATGGGTATTTTAACTGTTGCGGTATACTCTACTGCAGACAAGGATAGTTTACATGTTAGATTTGCTGATGAAGCAGTATGTGTGGGTCCACCAGCAAGCAAAGAATCATACTTAAATGTAATTAACATAATTTCTGCAGCAGAAATAACCAATGCAGATGCAATACACCCTGGTTACGGATTTTTATCTGAAAATGCTTCTTTTTCTAGAATATGTCAAAAAAATGGAATAAAATTTATTGGGGCAACTCCAGAACAAATAGAACAAATGGGTGATAAAGCAACTGCAAAGAAAACAATGATAGAAGCAGGTGTTCCTGTTGTTCCTGGTTCTGAAGGCATAATACCATGCTATGAAGAGGCTTTAAAAGTTGCAGAAGAAACAGGATATCCTGTTATGATAAAAGCTACGGCAGGAGGTGGAGGAAAAGGAATGAGAGCAATTTGGTCTCAAGAGCAGTTAGAAAAAGAATGGGATTCTGCAGTTAACGAGGCTATGGCAGCCTTTGGAAATGGTGGTATGTACATGGAAAAACTTATTGAAGAGCCAAGACATATAGAAATTCAAGTAGCTGGAGATCAATACGGAACGGTTTGCCACCTATCAGAAAGAGATTGTTCTATACAAAGAAGGCACCAAAAATTATTAGAAGAAACCCCATCTCCTTTTATGACCGATGAATTAAGAAAAAAAATGGGAGAAGCTGCAATTAAAGCAGCAAAATATATAGGTTACGAAGGAGTTGGTACAGTAGAATTTTTAGTAGATAAACATAGAAATTTTTATTTTATGGAGATGAATACTAGAATTCAAGTAGAACACCCTATAACAGAACAAGTTATAGATTTTGATTTAATAAAAGAGCAAATAAGTATTGCGGCTGGAGAAAAAATTTCTGGAAAAAATTATTACCCAAAATTACATTCCATTGAATGTAGAATAAATGCAGAAGATCCCATTAAAAACTTTGCCCCTTCACCAGGGAAAATCACTACGCTAAATATTCCAGGCGGACATGGCATTAGAGTAGATACACACGTTTATTCTGGTTATGTTATACCGCCTTATTACGATTCTATGATTGCTAAGCTTATTGTTACGGCACAAACCAGAGATGAGGCTATTGCTAAAATGAAACGTGCGTTAGACGAATTTTATATAGAAGGCGTTAAAACTACTGTTAATTTTCATAAAAAATTAATGGATTCTGAAGACTTTAAAAAAGGAAATTATACTACAAAATTTATAGAAAGTTTTAAGTTTGAATCTTTAATAAATTAAGATACTTTAAACAAAACTTTAATTATATATAAAAAAACAGAATGGAAATTACTAAAAACCAAATAGACCAATTAAACTTAGAAATAAAGGTTAAAAAAGCTAAAAAAGATTACCAAGGTAATGTAGAGCAATTGCTTAAAAATCATAAGAAAAAAGCAAATATTAAAGGATTTAGGCCTGGTTTAGCCCCGATGAGTTTAATTAAAAAACAGTACCAAGAACCAATTAGAATAGAAGAAATAAACAAGTTACTTTCAGAGTCTTTAGATAAATATATAAAAACCGAAAGCCTTAATATTTTAGGCTACCCAATTCCAAAACAAAAAGAAACTATTGATTGGGATGCTGAAGAATTAATTTTTGAGTATGAATTAGGCCTTTCGCCCGAAGTTAGAGTAGAATTAGAATTAGTTAAAGCCACCTATTATAAAATTATTGCTTCTAATGAACAGCTAGATAAATATATTGAAAATTTTAAATTAAATTTTGGAGAACAAATAGTACTAGAAAATGTTGAAGAAGACACAAATCTTTCGGTAAAAATAAAAACCATCAATAACGATTTGCTTGATAAAGTAATTTACTTCAATCTAAAAGAAGTAAATAAAGAATTGTTTTTAGGTAAAAATAAAAACGAGGAATTTACTACTAAGCCATCAGATTTATTTACCTCTATGGATTCTTTTATAGAAATAACCCAGATGCAGAAAGAAGAATTAGAAGGTATATTTAACAACGATTTGTT
>JBGSBU010000040.1:0-10820 GCA_041730375.1 Solirubrobacteraceae bacterium | reverse complement strand
CAATTGTTTAAAAATAAATCTAGTTTAGGACAAAAAATAGTAATAAATAATTTATTTTTTACTGTTGTGGGCGTTTTTGAAAATAATTTAAATGAATTAGAAGAACAAAAAATTTATGTATCTCAAAGAAAATTTACTTCCCTTTTTAATTCTAAAGACAATATAGAATCTTTTGTACTATCTGGTAAAAAAGAAATAACTTTAAAAGAAGCTATTTTTTTAAAAGAGAATATTAAAAACCAAATTACAAAAAATTTACAGTTAAATGAATCTAGTAAATCATCAATTAAAATATCTAGCGGAATTGAAGAAGGAAAAGATGCAAATAATTTTTTAATTATAATGAATTTAGTTATAATCTTTATTGGCCTTGGCACTTTACTTTCGGGTACAATTGGTGTTAGCAACGTAATGCTTTATATTGTTAAAGATAGATTTTACGAAATTGGTATAAGAAAAGCAGTTGGCGCAAAATCTAAAGACATTATTCTATTAATTTTTGGGGAAACAATTTTTACCATGATTTTTTTTGGAATAATAGGAATTATTTTTGGTACATTAATACTTAGCTTAATTGGTAATAATTTAAATGAATATTACATTTTAAATCCATATGTAAAATACAATCAAATATTAATTGCATTATTAAGCATGCTTTTTTTTGGCTTTATTGCCGGATTAATTCCAGCAAAATATGCGGCTAGTTCAAGTTCATCAGAGTGCATCAATAAAAATCAATATTAAATTAAATAGAAAAATGCAACCATTTAATTTAGATAATTTTAAAGAAATTCTACACTCTATAAAACAAAATAAACTGCGCACTTCCATAACGGTTTTTGGCGTTGTTTGGGGTGTTTTTCTATACATATCTTTAATTGGTATCTCTAAAGGGATGGAAAATGGTTTTAAATATGTTTTTAACGAATCTTCGCATAATAGCTTATTTATTTGGGCTAATAAAGTAAGCATACCTTATGGCGGTTTACAAAGAGGAAGTTCTATTCAACTAAATTTAAATGATGTAGAAGAACTAAAAAAATTAATCCCAGAAATAGAAATTATTTCTCCTAGAATTGCAAGAGGAATTGCTGGTATTCCACCAGCAAAAGTTAAATATAAAAACCAACAAAATTATTATAAAGTTTTTGGCGATTTTCCAGAATTAGATATAGTTACTAAAAGAGAAATAATTAACGGAAGGTTTATAAACCAAAACGATTTAATTAACAATAAAAAAGTTTGCATTATAGGTGAAGATATTTACAATAAATTTTATAAAAACGGAGAATTAAAAGAACAACACATAGAAATATCTAATACTATTTTTAAAATAATTGGGGTATATAAAAGTACTATTTTAACAGAAGTTGAAGAAGGGAATTCTATTATAATACCCTATTCAACCTTTTCTAATTTATTTAATACCTCTAATAAAGTTCTTTGGTTTTCTATTGCATTAAAAGAATTTGAAGACCCAACAAAATTTGAAATTATTATAAAAAACACTTTAAAGAAAATTAAAAACCTATCGCCTAACGATAATCTTGCTTTTTCTAGCATAAATTTTGGCGAAGAATATATAAAATTTAATAACTTTTTAAGCGGACTGAAATTATTAACCACACTTATTGGATTTCTAACAATACTATCTGGTGTAATTTCTGTTGGAAATATATTAATAATCTCTATAAAAGAAAGATCCAAAGAAATTGGAATTAAAAGAGCTTTGGGCGCTAAACCAGCCCAAATTAAAAACCAAATTATCTTAGAAAGTATTTTTTTAACTTTATCGTCCAGTTTAATTGGTTTTATATTTTCTATTATTTTTTTAGCATTTTTAAACGTTTTTTTTTCAAATAATACATTATTACCATTTTATAACCCAACAATAAGTATATTTAGCATTATATTTGCCTTGTTTATTTTACTATTTTTTAGTACAATTATAGGCTTAATTACAGCCCAAAAAGCAATAAAAAACAAACCAGTAGATTCACTAAGAACAGAATGATTTTTATGACTAAAAAAAATAATTTTTTAACCTATTTTTTAATTGTACTTTTCCTTGGTGGATTTATTTTTTCTGTAAAATATATTATCACATCAAATAGCAACAATGATGATGAGTTTGAAACTAAAAAACCATTTTACTCAAAAATAGATTCTAAAAGCCTAATTTCTGGCGAAATTATAGCAAACGAACAGGTAGAAATAAAACCTAATTTATCTGGAATAATTAGTTCAATTTATGTGAAACCCGGACAAACAGTAAACAAAGGCGATTTAATTGCAACCATAAATCTAGTACCAAATGCTACAGAAATAAACGAGGTTAAAAGTAAAATTTCGGCAGATAATATTTTATTAGAAAACGAAAAAAGAAATTTTGATAGAGTAAATCAATTATACAAGCAAGGCGTTCTACCAAAAATAGAATACGAAAAAGCAGAAACAAACTATAAAATTGTGCTTCAAAATATTAGTAAAGCACAAAGACAATTACAAATAGTACAAACAGGCGGATTGGCTAATAATCAAATAAAAGCAACTATAAGCGGAACTGTTTTAGATGTTTTTATTGAAAAAGGTGCCCAGGTTGTTGGAGCTAGTGGATTTAATACCGGAACAACAATTGCTAGCCTTGGAGATTTAAACAACCCTTTATTTAAAGGAAAAGTAGATGAAATAGAAGCTGGAGCTTTAAAAATTGGAATGCCCTTGAAAATATCCCTAGCAGCAATTAATGACAAAAAATTTGATGCTATTTTAACTTTTATTTCCCCAAAAGGAAACATAGAAAACGGTTCTGTTTTATTTGAAATTCAGGCCGAAATAAAATTAGCAATAGAAAGTAATATAAGAATTGGTTATAGTGCTAATGCAGAAATTTCTCATGGAAAATCTAAAAAAACTTTAGTGATTGATGAATCTTTAATTCAATTTGATAAATCTGGAAATCCTTTCTTAGAAGTTAAAAATAGTTCTGGTAATTTTGAAAAAAGAACTATTCAAACTGGTATTTCAGATGGTAGTGCTATAGAAATTATTTCTGGCGTTACAGAAAATAACGAAATTAAAGTTTGGAACAAAGCAAAAGATATAAATCAACCAACATTAAACAGACCAAATAAAGAGTATTAATAAGTTAAAAAAAAATATTTCTATTTAAATATGCCAGGGCAGATAAAAATTTTCCATTCAGAAACAGTTTTTTTATATAAAATTGATAAAGAATTTTGTAAAGTATATTTTGAAAAAAATCAAAACTACTTAACCTTAGAAATTGAGTCTACAGAAGATTTAGATCATGTTGAAGAAGATTCTATTCAAAATAAATTTCCAAAAATAATTTTAAGTTTAGATGATTTTGAAATTAATTATTCTTCTACACAAGAAATGTTAAATGAAACTTTAGTAATAGAAGAAAAAGAAAGTCTAACTTATTCTAAATTAAGCATAGAAAGTGACGATTTTAAAATTCTAAAAAATAAAGTTTTATTAACACTAGAAAACCAAGATTTAAGTCTTAGTTGGAAAGGTAAATGTGAAGATTTTACACAAATCACAAATGAACTATTAAATTTTGAAGTATTTTGTGAAATTTCTGAACAAATTGATTTTAATTTTGATGAATATGAAGAATTTGAAAAAATTAAAGAGAAAAAAAATAAAATAATACCTAACCAAAGTTTTGAATAATTTAATAATTCTTTTTTATTTATGAATAAAATTGCCATAGGATCAGATCATGCTGGGTTCGAGTTTAAAAACCTAATTATAAAACACCTTCAAAGTAAGGGGTTAACTGTTTTAGATAAAGGTCCTTTTAATAACGAAAGTGTTGATTATCCAGATTTCATTCACCCTGTAGCACAAGAAGTAGAAAATAATGATACTATTAAAGGAATTATTTTATGTGGTAGTGGAAACGGAGCAGCCATAACTGCAAATAAACATAAAAATATACGTTGTGCATTAGTTTGGAAAAGCGAATTAGCAGTACTTGCCAGGCAACACAACGATGCAAATATTATTTCTATACCCGCACGGTATATTACAAAAGAAGAAGCATTATCTATTGTAGATAGTTTTCTAACTACTGATTTTGAAGGAGGTAGGCACCAAAATAGAATAAATAAAATTACTTGTTTTTAACTATTTAGCATACTTTAATTGCTAAACCAAAACTTTATGTCTAAAGAAATTAGAGTAAAATCAAAGAACGAACTAAGCGATAAAATTTTTAATTTTTTTAGAAAAAATCCGAATAAAGTATTAAGTATTAAAAATGTAAATGAAAGTTTAAATACTAAATACACTAAAGAAGAAATTTTAAAATCTATTTACAAACTTTTAGTTAGAAATAAAATAACCGAGGTTGAAAAAGGAAAGTATATTATTGAATTAAAAAAAGCTAAAATATTAGAAGGAAGAATACAATTTAACCAACAAAAAAATGCATATTTAGTTGTAGAAGGCGAGGAAAAAGATATTTTTATTCCTAAAAACTCTACCCTAAATGCACTTGATGGAGATATTGTTAAAATTGAAGCAAATTCTAATAATGGAAGTAA
The DNA here is from genome assembly GCA_041730375.1 of Solirubrobacteraceae bacterium. Taxonomy (GTDB): domain Bacteria; phylum Bacteroidota; class Bacteroidia; order Flavobacteriales; family Weeksellaceae; genus JBGSBU01. Next base: position 6,243 of record JBGSBU010000040.1, on the reverse strand, counting down.
ATCAAGCGGTAAAGTATTAGAAGTAATTAGTAGAAAAAGAACCAAATTTGTTGGCATTGTTCAAATTACAAATCCTAATTATGGTTTTGTTATAATAGATAACACATCAATACATGTAGATTTTTATGTACCAACAAATTTATTAATTGGAGCAGAAAACGGACAAAAAGTTATTGTTGAGTTAATTAAATGGGATGAAAATAGAGATTCTCCCGATGGAAAAATTATAGAAATACTTGGAAGTCCAGGATCTCACGAAGTAGAAATCAATTCTATTTTGGTAGAATACAATTTACCTTATAAATTTACAGAAGAAGTAGAAAATGATGCTAAAAATATAAGCACTGAAATTTCTAAAGAAGAAGTTAAAAAAAGAAGAGATATAAGAAAAATTTTAACCCTAACCATAGATCCAAAAGATGCTAAAGATTTTGACGATGCAATTTCTATAGAAACATTAAAAAATGGAAACACAGAAATTGGAGTTCATATAGCAGATGTTTCTCATTACGTTAAACCCGGAACTTTATTAGATGAAGAGGCTTTTAAAAGAGCTACTTCTGTATATTTAGTAGATAGAGTGGTTCCTATGTTGCCAGAAATTTTAAGTAATAATGTTTGTTCTTTAAGACCAAATGAAGACAAACTCACCTTTTCTATCTTTTTTGAGTTTAACAACCAACAAGAAATTGTTAAGCAATGGATTGGCAAAACCATTATAAATTCTAACCACAGATTTACCTATGAAGAGGCTCAAAAAATAATTGAGACAAAAGAGGGCTTATACAGCACAGAAGTTTTAACTTTTCACTCAATAGCCTCTAAACTAAGAGAAGATAGAATTAAAAATGGATCAATTAGTTTTGATAAGCTTGAAGTTAAATTTATACTAGACAACCAAAACAAACCCAAAGAAATATTTTTTAAAATTGGTAAAGAAGCCAATCATTTAATAGAAGAATTTATGTTGTTGGCTAATAAAAAAGTAACAGAATTTGTTAGCTTAAACAAAGAAAAAGAAACAACTAATACTTTTATATATAGAATTCATGATAAACCTAATTACAACAAAATTATTGAGCTAAAAGCTTTTATTAAAAAATTTGGGTATGATTTTAATTTAGTAAATAAAGAAGAAATAAGAAAATCATTCAATAAATTACTAAACGACATAAAAAATAAACCCGAAGAAAATATGATAGAAACCCTTTCTATGCGTTGCATGAGTAAGGCGGTTTATTCCACAGAAAATATAGGTCATTATGGTTTAGCTTTTTTAAATTATTCTCACTTTACCTCACCCATTAGAAGATACCCCGATATAATGGTTCATAGGCTTATAGAACATTATTTAAACGGTGGAATTAGCCAAAACAAAGAAACTTATGAAGAAAATTGCAGTCACTGCTCCACAAGAGAAAGACTTGCCTCTAATGCAGAAAGAGACTCTATAAAATACATGCAAACACTCTATTTAAATGGTTTTATTGGTAAAGAACTAGAGGGCTTAATTAGTGGCGTAACAGAATGGGGCATTTATGTAGAAACAAAAGATTCTTTAGCAGAAGGATTAATAAGAATTAGAAACCTAGAAGGCGATTTTACACCTATGATTAAAAGAACAACAGTATAGTTGGAGCTAGAACCAAAAAAAAATATCAACTAGGAGACAATGTAATAATTAAAGTAATTAATACAGACTTAGCTAGGAAACAAATAGAATTTCAATTAGTTAGCTAGCCTGTCTCCCAGCCTTACTTTTCTAGTATTTGTTTTGCATGATTTTTTGCTTTGACCTCAGAAATAACTTTTTCAATGATTCCTTCTTCATTTATAATAAAAGTTGTTCTAGTAATTCCTTCGTACTCTCTACCCATAAAATTTTTTGACCCCCAAACTCCAAATAATTTACAAATACTTTTATCACTATCTGCAATTAAATTAAAAGGCAATTCGTGCTTTTCTTTAAATTTAAATTGTTTTCTTTGGTCATCGGCACTAATTCCATAGATTAATAAACCAGAATTAATTAAATTAGTATAATTATCTCTTATATTGCAAACTTCTATTGTACAAGTTGGAGTATCTGCCTTTGGGTAAAAAAAAAGTACCCATTTTTTATTTTCTAAATTTTTAGAATTATCTTTATTTCCATCTTGGTCTACAAAATTAAAATGAGGAACTTTATCGCCAATATTTAACATTTTATTTAATTTATATTTTTAATTCCATGAATATAATTAAATAAATTAACTATAAAAATTTTTTTTTGTAATAAACAATATAATTCATGAAAAAGAAAGAACGCATTAAACATATAATTGAAATACTAGAAGATTTATACCCCAATCCACCCATTCCATTAATTCATAAAGATGCATTTACTTTATTAATTTCCGTTTTACTTTCTGCCCAAACTACCGATAAAAAAGTAAATGAAGTAACTCCAGATCTCTTTAAAATTGCAGATAATCCTTTTAAAATGATGCAGTTAGAGGAACTTGAAATAAAAGAATATATAAAACAAATCGGACTATCTAACAGAAAAGCAAAACAAATTAAAAGTCTATCAGAAATTCTGGTAAATGAACACAACGGAAATGTACCAAATACATTTGAAGAGCTAGAAAGACTACCAGGGGTTGGTCACAAAACCGCATCAGTTGTATTAAGTCAATTTTATGGAATACAAACATTTCCCGTTGATACTCACATACATAGGTTAATGAAGAGATGGAAGTTAAGCTCAGGTAAATCAGTTATTCAAACAGAAAAAGATGCAAAAATTATTTTCCCAAAAAATAGATGGAATACACTACATTTACAAATTATTTTCTATGGAAGAGAATATTCTCCGGCAAAAGGATGGAAAATAGAAAACGACCCAATAATGAAAATAATAAATTAAAATAAACCAATAATTTTTAATGCAAAAAAAAGATTCTATTTTTAATAAAGTTGTTATTATATCTGCTTTGGGATACTTTGTAGATGTTTTTGATTTAATTTTATTTGGAATGGTAAGAGTAACAAGTTTAAAATCTATCGGAATTACAGAACCAAGTAAAATAGAAAGTGTAGGAATGATGATAGATAACTTCCAAATGTTTGGTATGTTACTTGGCGGGTTACTTTGGGGAATTATTGGTGATAAAAAAGGAAGGTTATATGTTTTATTTGGGTCTATTTTAACCTACTCTATAGCTAATATTGCAAATGGATTTATTTTAACAGAAGAATGGTATGCATTTTGGCGTTTTGTAGCAGGTTTAGGATTAGCAGGAGAATTAGGTGCTGCAATAACATTGGTTACAGAAGTATTATCTAAAGAAAAAAGAGGATTAGGAACTTCTTTTGTTGCTGGTGTAGGTGTACTTGGTGCTGTATTTGGTGCAATTTTCATTAAAACTATTGGACTAGAAAATTGGAGAATAGCCTATATTATTGGAGGGATAATGGGGCTAATTCTATTAGTTTTAAGGTTTAATATTAGTGAATCTAAAATTTTTGAAAATAATAAATCTAATTCCATTGAAAGAGGTAATTTCTTTATTCTATTTAAAAAAGAACGATTTATTACCTATTTTTCTTTAATACTTGTTGCACTTCCCATTTGGTATATTATTCAATTATATGCAAAATTTTCGCCAGAACTAGTTACTGCCTTAAATATAACAGTGGAAGATAATACTGTAATAGCAACAAATTCAATTATGTATATTTATTTAGGTTTATCTTTTGGTGATATATCATCTGGATTTATTTCAAACTTGATTAAAAGTAGAAAAAAAACTTTACTTATTTTTTTAAGTTTAATGTTATTTTTAATTGGAATTTTTTGGAATATAGGAATTACTAATATTTCAACTTTTTATATTCTAATTTTTTGTTTAGGATTTAGTGGTGGTTATTGGTCTATTTTTGTTACAGTAGCTGCAGAACATTTTGGAACAAATATTAGATCTACCGTTACAAATACTGCCCCAAATTTTGTTAGAGGCTTTGTAGTTGTTATAAATTCTGTTTATCTATTTTTAAAGAATAACGAAATATTAAAACTAGATACCATACAAGCCAATATTTTAGTTGGCTTAATTGTTTTTTCATTTTCTTTCTTTGCATTAAAAAATCTTAAAGAAACTTTTGGAAAAGATCTAGATTACAACGAAACTAATTAATATTATTCTTTATTAAACAAACAATTTAGTTCTAAATTATTTATTTAATAAACTAAATAAGATAATAAAGAACCAAAAACTAATCTTTTTATCAACAATATAGTTATTTACAAAACTTTAATTTAATTTTGTAAACTTAATTAAAATCATATTAAATATGTGTGGAATTTTAGGGGTTTATGGAGAAGAAAAACTAGATGTTAATTTAATAAAATCTATCTCATCAAGAATGTCTCACAGAGGACCTGATGAGCATGATTTTCACTTATTTTCAGATAATGTTATTCTTACTCATGAAAGACTTGCAATTATCGATTTAACAACTGGAAAACAGCCCATTCAAGGTACAGATAAAGCATATGTTGTGCATAACGGCGAAATATACAATCATCAAAGTTTAAGAAATAATGAATTAAAAAATCATACATTTAGAACTACTTGCGATAGCGAAGTTATAGTTCATTTATTTGAAGAATATGGCGATAATTTTTGCAATATGCTAGACGGTATATTTACTTTTGTTGTTTCTGATGGAAATAAATTTATTGTTGGAAGAGATCCAATTGGTGTTAAACCATTGTATTGGGGCAAAAATGCAAATGGCACTTTATTCTTTTCATCAGAATTAAAAGCAATAGAAGACCAAGTAATTAATCTTTCAGCCTTTCCTCCAGGTCATTATTTTACACCAGAAAAAGGATTGGTTAAATATTTTAATCCATCATGGGAAGATTACTCCATTTGCACAGAAGAGTTAGACTTAGTTAAATTAAGAGACAGTTTAATTAACGCAACTAGAAAACGTTTAATGAGCGATGTACCTATTGGGGTACTTTTATCTGGCGGATTAGATAGTAGTTTAACTTCTGCCATTGCATACAGAGAACTTAAAAAAATAGGAAATACCGAAGAATTGCATTCTTTTTCTATTGGATTAGATGAAAATTCGCCCGATGTTAAAGCTGCCAACGAAGTTGCCTCTTTTTTAGGTACAACTCACCACAATGTATATTTCACCGTAGAAGAGGGAATTAAAATATTAGATAAATTAGTGTGGCATTTAGAAACCTATGATGTAACCTCAATAAGGGCTTCTACCCCAATGTATTTTCTTTCAAAATACATACATAATTTAGGTATAAAAGTAGTTCTCTCTGGCGAAGGTTCAGATGAAATCTTTGGAGGATATCTTTATTTTCATAATGCGCCAAATTTAGAAGAATTTCAAAAAGAAACTATTAGAAGAGTACAACTTCTTTCAACTTCAGATTGTTTAAGAGCAGATAAATCTACCATGGCATGGGGAATTGAAGCTAGGGTTCCCTTCCTAGATAAATCCTTTTTAGAAGTTGCCATAAAGATTGATCCTAAATTTAAGCAACCAAGCAAAGAAAAAAATATAATTGAGAAATATATTTTAAGAAAAGCTTTTGATGACAAAGAAAATCCTTGGTTACCAGAAAATATTCTTTGGAGACAAAAAGAACAATTTTCTGACGGAGTGGGTTATAATTGGATAGAAGAATTAATGCAGCATTGTGCCAACCAAATTAGCGATGAAGAATTTTTAACCGCTTCAGCACTATTCCCTCATAACACACCTACTACAAAAGAGGCTTTCTATATGAGGAGGATTTTCCATAAACATTATCCTAGTGAAAATGCAGCTAAAACTGTATTAAAATGGGTACCCAAATGGCAAGAAAACCAAGATCCATCAGGCAGAGCCTCAAAAATTCATGAACAAACCACAGAAGAGAAATAATAAAATACGCTAGTTTTTATAATAAGCAAAGCCACTTAAAAGTGGCTTTGCTTATTATAAAAATAAATGAAATTATAAAATAAAACAAGCTTTAAGTGCATTTATATTAGTTTCTATACATTCTTCTATTCTTGCATCATCCCCACCCTCAGCTACTTCTGCGGATAAATTAAGCTCAGATTCTATTTCTTCTGCCATTAATTCATCAAGTTCTGGAACTACTGACATTTGAGCAATATCAGCAACAGAAAATATACTCATGCTAGAGAAAAATACTATTCTTTGTTCAAAATTCATTTT
>JBGSBU010000039.1:0-11455 GCA_041730375.1 Solirubrobacteraceae bacterium | reverse complement strand
AAATTTGCAATTATTACTCCAGCTTTAATTACTGGTGCTTTTGCAGAGAGAATCAAATTTAGTTCTTACTTACTTTTTATAGTTCTATTTATAATTTTTATTTATGCCCCAATTTGTCATGCAACTTGGCATCCAGAAGGTGTTTTATTTAAATATGGTGTATTAGACTTTGCTGGCGGAACAGTTGTTCACATGAGTGCTGGTTGGGCTGCACTTGTAGCTGCAATTTATTTAAAAAGTAGACACGAAGAAAATAAAATTCACAATCCTGCAAGAATAACTTATGTATTATTAGGTACAGGCTTATTATGGGTTGGATGGTTTGGTTTTAATGCAGGAAGTGCTTTAGGTTCTGGTGGATTATCTGCACTAGCTTTAGCTACAACTACTATTGCCGCTGCCGCTGCTGCCATAACTTGGATACTTTTTGATAGTGTAACAGGAAATAAACCTTCTGCAACTGGTTTATCTATAGGTGCTGTTGTTGGTTTAGTTGCTATAACCCCAGGTGCTGGTTTCGTTAGTTTAAACCACGCAATTGTTATTGGTGTAGTTGCAAGTATAGTTAGTAACTTAATGATTAAAATTAGAACTAAAACAAGTATTGATGATACGTTAGATGTATTCGCTTGTCACGGAGTAGGGGGTATAGTTGGTATGATTTTAACTGGTGTTTTTGCTAATAAAGCTTTCAATTCTATGGTAGCAGACAACGGTTTGTTTTATGGCGAAACTAATCTATTTAAAGTACATATAATAACTTTAGTAGCTGTTTCTATATTGTTTGTTGTGGCTACCTATATTATATTAAAGATTACAGATATTATATCTCCTCTAAGGGTTTCTGAAGAAGAAGAAATGATTGGGTTAGATATGAGTCAACATTCCGAAAAGTTATAATTATAATAGCTCTTATTATTCTTTAAACAAGAAAAGACCTCAAAAGAGGTCTTTTCTTGTTTAAAGAATAAATAAAATATTTATTTTATTTAGCAAATAATTTATTTATTTTTTCTCTTTGGTTCATTGCAAGTTCTTCATCAATTAAAATCTTTCCACTGTGTTCATCCACTACAATTTTTTTTCTCTGAGCAATTTCTAATTGAACCTGAGGAGGAATAGTGAAATAAGAACCCTGTGCAGAGCCTCTTTCTATAGATACAATAGCAAGACCATTTACAGCTCTAGCTCTAGTTTTCTTATAAGAATTTAGTAACCTTGGTTCAATCTCTTTCTCGAAATTTTCTATTTCTTTCAATAAAATAGCTTCTTCTTTTTCGGTTTCAGCAATAATAGTTGTTAACTCTTTAGTTTTAAGAGATAAATGGTTTTTTAAAGAATCTAGTTTTTCTGTTAAAGTAATTTTTGAATTACTTTTTGATTCAATTTTAAAACCAGCATCTCTAATTTTCTTTTCAGCCAACTCAATTTCTAAATTATGGTATTCAATTTCTTTATTAATTGAATCAAACTCTCTATTATTTCTAACAGTGTCTTGTTGTTTGGTATATTTTTTAATTAATTCAATAGTAACTTTAATTTTTTCCTTATTGTCTATAATTAATTGGGTTAAAGTATCTTCTTCATTTTCAAAAGAAGCTTTTCTAACTTCTAAACCAGCTATTTCATCTTTTAAATCATCAACTTCTAAGGGTAATTCTCCTCTTAAATTAGTAATATTATCTAATCTTAAATGAATTAATTGTAGATTGTATAAATCTCTCAATTTTTCTTCAACATTTTTTTCTTTAGCTGTTTTCATAAATTTATTTAGTAGTAAAATACTGGATTTGTGTTAATTTTTGACTCAAGAATTGCAAATTTATTAAATTTTTCTTTAAGATAATCTTTTAATAATTCTTTTGTGAATTGTTCAGATTCAAAATGACCAATATCTATCAATAATATTTTGTTATCGGCTTCAAAAAATTGGTGATATTTTAAATCTGCAGTAATAAAAACATCAGCTTTTAAAGAAATAGCTTCTTTCATTCCAAAAGATCCAGAACCACCAATAAATGCAATTTTTTTAATTTTCTTATTTAATAATTTACTATGGCGAATAGATTGGTTATTAAAAATATACTTTAAGTTTTTTAAAAACTCTAATTCGGTTAATTCATACTCTAATTCTCCCATTCCTCCAGAACCTTCGTATTTATTTAAATTTTTTAATTCTGTTATTTGATAAGCAATTTCTTCGTAAGGATGATTTGCTAATAAAGCAGCAATAACGTTTTTTTCCTTGTAAGTTGTAAGTACCATAGTTAGCTCAAACCCTTCTTCAAAGTGGGTTGTATTTATCTCTCCTAAAAATGGTGTAGAACCTTCTAGTGGCTTAAAGCTACCCATTCCTTTTACATTAAAACTACAATTTTTGTAATCACCTAACTCTCCAGCACCTGCATTAAATAAAGCATCTTTAACTTTTTCTAGATAATTTATTGGCACATAGGTTGTTAATTTTAAAAGTGATGATCCTTTTGGGATTAAAATTTTATAGTTTTTGAGTTTTAATTTTTTACCAATCTGGTAATTAACTCCTTTAAATATATTGTCTAAATTGGTATGAATAGCATAAATATTAATATTATTTAGAATGCTTTTGTGAGCTATTCTTTGCACATCATCATCATCAGACTTTAGGGTTTTAAGCCCTTTAAAAATTATGGGATGATAGGTTATAATTAAATTTAAATTATTTTTTATTGCTTCATCTATTACTTCTTCTGTAACGTCTAAAGTTATTAAAACACCTGTTATACTTGCGTTTAAACTACCAATTAGTAAACCTACATTATCAAAATTTTCGGCTAATTTTAAATTGGCTAATTCTTCTAAATAATTTGTTATAGTAGAAACAGTCATTAAAATTTAACCTACTTTAACTAATTCTACTTCAAAAATAAGCACAGCATTTGGTGGAATAACGCCTCCTGCTCCGTTTTCCCCATAACCTAAATGAGGTGGAATAACAAAAATTGCTTTTTCGCCTGTTTTAAGTAATGCAATTCCTTCATCCCAGCCTTCAATTACTTGTCCCTCTCCTAAATAAAAAGAAATTGGATCTTTTCTTTTATAAGATGAATCAAAAATATTTCCGTTTGTTAATTTTCCAGTGTAATGAACGGTAACTTTTTGTTTATTAGAAGCAGTTTTTCCTTCAGGATTTTCATTTATTTTTTTAAATCTTAAACCAGAATCTGTTTTATTAAATCCGGTTGAATGGGTTTCAATTTCTTTTTCAATATTTTTTAGAAAATCGTCTTTAGAATCATTATTTTTAGCCATATGGGTTTCAAAAATTTTTACTCCATCAAAAGATTCTGCTTCTTCTCCTGTTTTAATAATTTCGATTTTTTCTATAAAATCTCCTTGTAAAATATTTTGAACCACCTCTTTTCCTTCCGTTACATGTCCAAAAACAGTATGTTTTCCGTCAAGCCAGGGTGTTTCTACTAGGGTTATAAAAAACTGACTTCCGTTAGAGTTTGGTCCAGAGTTAGCCATAGAAATAACCATTGGGTTATGAGAGAGTTCTTTATTAAATTCATCTTTAAATTTATAGCCTGGGTCACCCGTTCCGTTCCCTTTCGGGCAGCCTCCTTGTATCATAAAATCTTGTCCATCCCCATTCTTTTTACTAATTACTCTATGAAATTTTAATCCATTGTAAAAAGGTTCATTTTCTGCTTTGGCTTTGTTTGGTATTTTCCCTTCTGCTAAACCTATAAAGTTTGCAACGGTTAAAGGCACTTTGTTGTAAGCTAAATCTATTGCTATAATACCTTTGTTTGTAGTAATTTTTGCTAGTATCATTTTATTATTAATAAGTTAATTTAATATTTGTTTTATATAATAGCTAATTATTCTAAAATTTCCATTTCAAAAAATAGGGTAGAGTTACCTGGTATTGGACCACTATTATTTGCTCCATAGCCAAGACTTGGTGGTACAATAAGAGTTAATTTCGTTCCTCTTTTAAAAGTTTCTATAGCTTCTATCCATCCTTGAATTACTGGCGAATTTCCAATTTCTAATTCAAATGGTTCTTTTCTATCATATGATGAATCTATTTTAGAACCATCTTTTAAGTTTAATTGATAATGAACTTTTATTTTATCGCCTTTTACAGGCACTTTACCATTTCCTTGTTTTTGAATAATATATTTTAATCCAGATTTAGTAGTTTGAGCCTTAGCTATTAATTCATCTGCTTTTTTTTCTAATTCAATTTTAGCTTTAGATTGTTCTGCATTTTTTAATTTAAATTCTTCTTGTTTCTGTTTAAAGACCAATGCGGCATTAAAATTTTTAGCTTCATTTCCAATTCTTTTAATTTTAATACTTTTTATAATGTTTTTACCCGCTTTATTTTTAACAATTTTATCAATAGATTCTAATCCCTCTACTACTAAACCAAAAACAGAATAATTTCCGTCTAAAAATGAAGTAGCACCTAGAGTAATATAAAACTGACTGCCATTGGTATTTGGACCCGCATTAGCCATTGCAACAACTCCTTTTTTATCGTGTTTTAAATTTGGAGATATTTCGTTCTCAAATTCATAACCTGGTCCGCCAGTTCCGTTTCCTAGAGGATCTCCTCCTTGTATTACAAAATTTTCTTCGATTCTATGAAAAGTTAAACCGTCAAAATAGGGTTCTCCTTTTTTTCTAAAAGTATTTTCTATGCTACCTTCTGCCAATCCCACAAAATTAGAGACTGTGTAAGGTGCGTTTTTATAATCTAACATAATGGTTATATTACCGCTAGTTGTTTCTGCTAACGCATATATGCCATCTGTTAATTTGTTTTTGGTGGGTTTTTTATTTTGACAGTTTAAAATGTTAAAAAAAGAAAGACCTAAGAAAAATAAAAGACTAATTTTTTTCATTGTTTTGTTTTATTTATGTTTATAATTTTTAATTTAATAATTATTGGAGAATTAGGCAATATTTTTTTTTTATCTCCCAAAGAGCCATATGCAAAGAAAGAAGGAAGAAAAATGGTTATTTCTTGTTTTTCTTTCATGTGTTTTAACGCAAGTTCAATCCCTCTAATTTCATTTTGTTTTTCAAGGTAAATTTTTTTTATTCCAATTTCTTTAAAAGTATAAATTTTTTCATTATTTATACCAAATAATTCATAAGTATAAGAAATTTCGTTTCCAAATTGGTTTATTTGCTCTTTATTAATAGATTTATTTGTCCAAAAACCAAATAAATCATTTTCAAATTCATTTTTAGAATAGTATTTTTCAATAGATTTTTCAATTAAATTATTTTCTAGCTTAAGTGTATTTTTACCTAAATCGTTATTAAATTTTAATGAATTATTTAAGTTATTGTTTAAAGGTTTTTGAGAGGTAATTTCTGGTTTACAATTAAGTAAAAAAGTTAAAATTGTTAATAAAAAAATTCTCATAAATAAAGATTTAATTTAAATAAGTTTTACATTCAAACTTCTAGAAGTAAAGATTTATAATTCACTAAAATATTTTTTAATTTCTGTATGGTATCTACCATGTTTTCTTTAGAAATTCCACCAGCCGCATTAATGTGTCCACCACCATCAAAATGTTTTCTAGCAAAAGCATTTACATCAAAATTACCTTTAGATCTAAAAGAAATTTTAACTAAATTTTTGTGTAAATCTTCAAATAAAGCAACAGAAAACACACAATTTTCTAGCATTAAACCATAATTAACAAAACCTTCTGTATCTCCTTTTTGATAATTAAATTTTAATAAATCGTCTTTGTTTAAATGAATAATACAGGTTCTAAATTCTTTTAATTCATCCATTAAATCTATTGTTCTGGCTAATAATTTTAATTTATCAATAGTGTTATTATCATATAAATTATCATGAATAGAAGAATGAGAAATCCCTTTTTTTAAAAGTTTTGCAACTATTTTATGAGTTGATGGTTTTACAGATGAAAATCTAAAACTTCCGGTATCAGAAATAATGCCAGCATATATACAAGTTGCAATTTCTTTATCAATTAAATCTTCTTTATCCATAAGCTCAATAAAATGATAAACTAATTGAGAGGTTGCCGGAATTTCTGTGTCAGAATAAAGAAAATCAAATTCACTGGGTTCTTGGTGATGGTCTATTAGAACCTTAATGGCAGTACTTTCTTTAACACAATTTTCTAAAATATCTATTCTAGACAAGGTGTTAAAATCTAAACAAAAAATTATGTCTGCTTTTTTAATAATTTCAGAAGTGCTATCTATGTTATTTTCGGCTATTATAATTTTATCTGCATTTGGAAGCCAGTTTAAAAATTTAGGAAATAAATTAGGGCTTACTACTGTAGCATTTAAACCTATTTTTTTAAAAAAATTAAAAAGAGCTAAGGTTGAACCAATTGCATCAGCATCGGGGTTTTTATGAGGTATTATTATTATACTCTTTTCTGCTGTTAATAATGGAAATATACCATTTATAGGATTCATCTAAAATTGAATTTTAAAAAAAAGACTCATATTTATGGTATGAGTCTTTTTTAGGTAATAAATAGTAAAAAATTATTCTTCGTCTAAAAAATTCCATTTCAAGGAAAATCTTAAGGTATTTTCTAAAGCTGAGTTAATTTGACTGGTTGGAATTAAATAAGCAAAATCAATTCCAAAATTTTGGTAATTTAAGCCCAAACCTAATGTAATGTGTTGTCTGCCACCTTTCATAATACTTTCGTTAAAATATCCTGTTCTAAAGAAAAAAGAATCTTTAAAACCATATTCTAGACCAACGGCAGAAGTTATTTCTTTTAACTCTTCGCTAAAACCATTTGGCGCATCATTCCAAGAAGAAAAAATTGCACCAATTGAAGATGTATCAGTAATGGTATTCGTATTTATTGGTGTTGGAACTAATAGTTTATTAAATTCTGTTGTAAAACCAATTTTATGGTCTTCTTCAATAATAAAATCATAACCAGCACCAAGTCTAAAATTAGTAGGAAGATTAGCTCTTACAGATTCATCTCTGGTATAATTTAATCTTGGACCAATGTTAGATACGTTAAAACCAGCTCTAACTTTCCCAGAAGTATCTCCAAAAGATTCAAACTCTTCAGAGTTATAAAATCCATTAATATCAAAAGCAAAAGTACTTGCTGCTTTTGAATTTGTATAGCTAGCATCAGTTAACCCATTAAATAAATCAGATCTTAAATATCTTGCAACAACACCCATACCATAGGTTTCAGATAACTTTAATGAATAAGAAACATCTAAAGCAAATTCATTGGGTTTTGCCGTTCCAATACCATTAATAATGCCACCCGCTACTAGTTGGTTTAGCTCAATTTCTCCCATTTTAAAATAATAAATACTTGCACCTAAAGCAGAATTTTTTTCTTCTCCTAATTTAGTAAAGTAAGAAGCGTTTAATAAAAAAACATCTTTTGTTAAATTACTTAAATAGGGAGTGTAAGAAATACCAACGCCTGATTTATTAGTATTAAATAAATATTTAGATGAATTCCAATATTGAGAAAACTCATCAGAAGAAGTAGCAACTCCCATATCTCCCATACCGCCAGACCTTGCATCGGGTGAAATTCTTAAAAATGGAGCACCAGTTGTTATAACTCTTTCCTGAGCATTTAGTGCTAAATTAAATACAATAACAAAAAATGCAAAGAGTAAATTTTTAAATTTCATAAAAATATTTTTAGAATTTGAGTTGTAAATATATGAATTCATATTATAATACAAAAGTCAATTATACATTTATATTAGGTTATACTTTTTTAAATAAATTATTTGTCTTTATAATTTAACAGGTTAAATTATATATTTGGATAAAAAACAATATTGAATATATGATTTTAAGTTATTTATGGTCGGCATTTTTTATTTTAGGACTTATTTTCATTTTTACCAAAGCAATTTTTTTTGGAGAAATTGCTTTAATTGATTCTTCCATAAAAAATCTATTTGAATCTACTAAAACTTCGGTAGAAATTTCCATTGGATTAATTGGAATAATGGCGCTATTTCTTGGATTTATGAAAATTGCCGAGAAAGCTGGCGTGGTAAACTATTTATCTAGAAAGGTAAATCCATTTTTTAGCATATTATTTCCAGAAATCCCAAAAAATCATCCAGTTATAGGAACCATGATGTTAAACTTTTCGGCTAATTTTTTAGGGTTAGACAATGCAGCCACTCCTTTTGGTTTAAAAGCAATGGAAGAATTAGAAGAAATAAACACCAATAAAGGCACAGCATCTAACTCACAAATAATGTTTACTGTTTTGCATGCTTCTGGTTTAACATTTATTCCTGTAAGTATAATTGGTTATAGGTTAGAGGCTCTGGCTAATAATCCAACAGATATTTTTTTACCCATTTTAATTGCAACATCTTCTGCAGCACTTGCTGGTATAATTATTGTTTCTATCTACCAAAAAATAAATCTATTTAAGTGGCCATTTATTTCAACAATAGGCTGTTTAGTTTTATTTTTTTCAGGAATTATTTGGTTAATTAATTCCTTTTTAAACGTAGAGGAAGTAAAAATTTTTACTTCCTTATTTAGTAATACTATTATATTTTCTTTATTTCTTATATTCATAATCGGAGGGTTAATTAGAAAAATTAATGTTTTCGATAGCTTTATAGAAGGGGCAAAAGAAAGTTTTAACATCTCTGTAAAAATAATTCCTTATTTAGTTGGAATGTTAGCTGCAATAAGTATACTAAGATCTTCTGGTATTTTAGATTTAATTACACTTGGAATAGGAAATGTGGTTGAATTTGCAGGATTTAATTCTGATTTTGTTAATGCTTTACCAACTGCTTTAATGAAACCAATAAGTGGAAGTGGAGCAAGAGGATTAATGATTGAAACCATGAAAACCTATGGTGCAGATAGTTTTGTTGGCTATTTAGCTTGTGTTTTTCAAGGTTCATCAGACACAACTTTTTATATATTAGCCTTATACTATGGTTCAATTAATACGTCTAAAACAAGGTATTCTTTGCAGGCTTCTTTATTAGCAGAATTAGTTGGTGTAATTGTGGCTATTTTAATATCATATGTTTTTTATCAAGGTATTTATTAGAAATATAAAATCAATCAAAAATCCCATGCTTAAACTAAATGAAACTTAATTAAACAAAGTAAAATCTAATAATAATTAAAAAGAAATTTATCTATTCAAGTATTTTTATAACTTTGCAGACATTATGAAATTTGAAGTTAAACAAATTGCATCGCTATTAGATGGCACTATAATAGGAGACGATAGTAAAATAATCTCTAAACTCAACAGAATTGAAGATGGAGAGGAGGGAGGAATAACCTTTCTATTTAACGCTAAATATGCTAAGTATATTAATTCTACAAAAGCTTCTGTTGTAGTTATAAGTGAAGATTTATTACCATCTAATGAAATTATTAACACTACAATTATAAAGGTAAAAGATGCGTATATTTCATTTCTAAAAACATTAGAAATATACGAAAACCTCACAAAAAATAATTCTAAAAAAGGAATTCATCAAAAATCAGATATACACGAATCGGTAGATATTAAACCAAATACCTACATTGGTGCATTTGTAGTAATTGATGAAAATGTTGTTATAGAAGATAACGTTAAAATATATCCTAATACCTTTATTGGAAGTAATTCATATATCGGTGAAGGGACTATAATTTACTCAGGTGTAAATATATATAACAAAACAAAAATTGGTAAAAATTGCGTAATTCACTCAGGTACTGTTATTGGATCTGATGGATTTGGTTTTATTCCAAACGAAAACGGAGTATTTATAAAAGTACCTCAAACCGGAAATGTTGTATTAGAAGATAATGTAGAAATTGGTTCAAACTCAACTATAGACAGAGCTACATTAGGTTCAACTTTAATAAAATCGGGTGTTAAGCTAGACAATCAAATTCAGGTAGGTCATAATGTACAAATTTCAGAAAATTCTGTAATAGCTTCACAATCTGGAATTGCAGGTTCTACCAAAATAGGAAAAAATGTTATTATTGGCGGACAAGTTGGTGTTTCGGGTCATTTAAATATTCCAGACGGAACTCAAATTCAGGCTCAGAGCGGCGTTAACAGTTCGCCAAAAGAAGGAATAACTAAACTATATGGCTCTCCAGCAATCGATGCATCAAATTATAAAAAATCTTATATTATATTTAAAAAACTGCCTCAAATTGCAAAAATAATAGCAGATTTAGAAAAAAAGTTGTCATAAAATTATGGATAAACAAAAGACAATTAATAAAGAAATTACCTTAAAAGGAGTTGGACTTCATACGGGTAACGAAGTTATTTTAACTTTCAAACCTGCTCCGGTTAACAACGGTTTTGTTTTTATTAGAACAGATTTAGATGGATTTCCAAATATTCAAGCCGATATTAAGTATGTAACAACTACCGACAGAGGTACGTCTCTTCAAAAAAATGGAATATCTATTAATACCAGCGAACATGTTTTAGCTGCACTTGTTGGGTTTGATTTAGATAATGTGTTTATAGAAATTAGTAATTCCGAACCTCCAATTCTAGACGGTTCTTCGAAATATTTTATAGAAGCATTAGAGAAAGTTGGAATTAAAGAACAAGATCAAGATAGGGAATACTATGAAATAAAAAATATTATAAATTTAAAAGATCCAGAAAACTCGTCAGAAATAACGGCTATTCCTTCAGATAAATTTGAAATAATTACCATGGTTGATTTTGGCACCAAAATACTTGGTACTCAAAATGCAGAATTAAATAATTTAGAGGACTTTAAAAAAGAAATAGCATCTTCTAGAACCTTCTCTTTTTTACATGAACTAGAACAATTAATAGATGCAGGTTTAATTAAAGGAGGAGATTTAAGCAATGCAATAATTTATGTTGATAAACAAATAACACCTGAAACAGAAGAAAAACTAAAAAAAATATTTAATAAAAATTCTATTCAAACTACCTCAAATGGCATTTTAGATAATTTAACACTTCACCATCCAAATGAAGCGGCTAGGCATAAATTACTCGACGTAATTGGAGATTTGGCATTAATTGGGATAAGAATTAAAGGGAAAATAATTGCAAATAAGCCAGGACACAAAATTAATACCTTGTTTGCGAGTAAACTAAAAAAAATAATTTTAGAAGAGAAAAAAAATAAAATCATAAATATTGATTTAAACCAAAAACCTATTTACGATATCAATCAAATAATGGAGATTTTACCACATAGACCTCCATTTCTATTTATTGATAAAATATTACAAATATCAGCTAATGAAGTTGTTGGTGTTAAAAATGTAAGTATGAATGAACCTTTTTTTCAAGGTCATTTTCCAAGTGAACCTATACTTCCTGGGGTAATTATGATAGAGGCTATGGCACAAACTGGTGGAGTTTTAGCTTTGCATGGTTATGAAAATCCAAAATTATATTCTACTTAC
>JBGSBU010000038.1:0-11495 GCA_041730375.1 Solirubrobacteraceae bacterium | reverse complement strand
CCATGATTCAGCAACATAAATTAACCGAAGAAGATTACAGAGGAGAAAGGTTTAAAGACATTACCAATCTTGTAAAAGGGAATAACGATTTATTATGTTTAACCCAGCCCGATATCATTTATAACATACACAAAGAATATTTAGAGGCTGGTGCAGATATGCTAGAAACTAATACTTTTAATGCTAATTCTGTTTCTATGTTAGACTACAATATGGTAGATTTAGTAAAAGAAATTAATACTGAAGCAGTTAAATTAGCTAGGAAGGCAGCAGATGAATATACTTTAAAAACACCAGACAAGCCCAGATTTGTTCTAGGAGCATTAGGACCAACAAGTAAAACGGCATCTATTTCACCAGATGTAAACGACCCAGGTTACAGAGAGGTTTCTTTTGATGATTTAGCCATAATTTATAAAGAACAAGCCATGGCTTTAATAGAAGCCGGGGCAGATGCTTTGTTAGTAGAAACCATATTTGATACATTAAATGCCAAAGCCGCTTTTTACGGCATAGAAGAAGCTTTTATAGAAACCGGAAAAACCATTTATATTATGGCTTCGGGTACCATTACAGATTTAAGTGGCAGAACCTTATCTGGACAAACAACCGAAGCTTTTTTAATTTCATTAAGTCATTTAAATCTTCTTTCTATCGGCTTAAACTGCGCACTTGGCGCAAAAGAATTAAAACCATACATACAAGAAGTTGGGATTAAATCTCCATTTTATGTAAGTGTTTATCCAAATGCTGGATTACCAAACGCCTTTGGAGGATATGACGAGACACCAGAAGAAACAGCAGAATTAGTAAAACCTTTTCTAGAAAATGGTTGGTTAAATATTTTAGGCGGTTGTTGTGGCACAACTCCTGCACACATTAAAGCAATGGCAGAGTTAGCGAAAAATTATAAACCACGACCAAGAAAATTAAATGCAAAATAAATTAGTATTAAGCGGTTTAGAGCCACTTATAGCAACAGATGCTTCGAATTTTATTAACATTGGGGAAAGAACAAACGTAACGGGTTCTAAAAAATTCTTAAAATTAATAAAGCTTGGTAAATACGAAGAAGCATTAGATGTAGCCAGAGACCAGGTAGAAGGTGGCGCTCAGGTGTTAGACATTAACATGGACGAAGCCATGATTGATGGAAAAGCTGCCATGATTAGATTTTTAAGACTAGTTGCAGCCGAACCAGATATTTGTAGAATTCCTATTATGATTGATTCCTCTAAATGGGATATCATAGAAGAAGGACTGAAAAATGTACAAGGTAAATCTATTGTAAATTCTATTAGCTTAAAAGACGGCGAAGAAACTTTTAAATACCGCGCCTTAAAAATAAAAAGATTTGGCGGCGCAGTTGTAGTAATGGCTTTTGACGAAAACGGACAAGCAGATAACTACCAAAAAAGAATAGATATTTGCAAAAGATCGTATGATTTAATGGTAAATGAATACGGGTTTAATCCATCTGATATTATTTTCGATCCAAATATTTTTCCAATTGGTACAGGAATGGAAGAGCACAGAAAAAATGCCACAGATTTTTTTGACGCTACTAAATGGATAAAACAAAACCTTAAAGGTGCTTTAATTAGTGGTGGAGTAAGTAATGTTTCTTTTTCTTTTAGAGGAAATGATACGGTTAGAGAGGCTATTAACACAGCTTTTTTATACCACGCCATACAAAGTGGTATGGATATGGGAATCGTAAATCCAACTTTATTGGGGGTGTATAGCGAAATTCCCAAAGACTTACTAGAAAAAATTGAAGATGTACTTTTTGATAGATCTGATGAGGCAACAGACAACCTAATTAATTTTGCAGAAGGAGTAGTTGCAGGAACAGATAAAAAAGAAAATGAAGTAGAAGAATGGAGAAGCTATACCATTGAAGCAAAAATTTCTTATGCCTTGGTAAGGGGAATTACTCAGTATATAGATGAAGATATGCAAGAGGCATTGGATAAATATAAAATCCCTTTAAAAATAATTGAAGGTCCTTTAATGGACGGGATGAACGTGGTTGGAGATTTATTTGGAAGCGGAAAAATGTTTTTGCCTCAAGTAGTTAAAAGTGCAAGGGTAATGAAAAAAGCAGTGGCATATTTAACTCCAATTATTGAAGAAGAAAATCTACGAACAAACACGGTTAGTACCAAAACCAAAATTTTAATGGCTACCGTTAAAGGCGATGTGCACGATATTGGTAAAAATATTGTTTCCGTGGTTTTGGGTTGTAATGGCTACGAAATTATAGATTTAGGCGTAATGGTGCCTGCAGAAAAAATTCTAGATACAGCCATAAAAGAGAATGTTGCCATAATTGGATTAAGCGGATTAATTACACCTTCTTTAGACGAAATGGTTTATGTGGCACAACAAATGAAGGAAAGAAAAATGGATATTCCTTTGTTAATAGGTGGTGCAACTACTTCGGTGGCTCATACTGCTGTTAAAATTATTCCAGAATACGACAGAGGTGTAATTCATGTAAACGACGCTTCTAAAAGTGTTGGCGTTGTTTCTAACCTAATTGGCGAGAAAAAAGAATCTCTTTTACAAGAAATCTCTGAAAGCTATACCAAAATTAGAGATGGTTACCTGGGCAGAAAAAAAGAAAATGTAGTTTTAACCATAGAAAAAGCAAGAGAAAATAAATTAAAACTAGAATTCAACCCCGTTAAACCTAACGAACTAGGAATAAAAGTATTACACCCAACTTTAGACGAAATTATTCCGTTTATAGATTGGACGCCCTTCTTTAAAACATGGGAATTGAGAGGTGTATATCCAAAAATATTTGAAGATGTATATGTTGGAGAGTTAGCCAAACAAATGTTTGAAGAAGCCCAATTGATGCTTGATATAATTAAAAAAGAAAAACACGACGATTTAAAAATCATCTACGGGTTATTTAAAGCGAATACTTTTAATGACGACCAAATTAAATTATATAATGAAGATGGAACAGAATTAACTGTTTTTCAGACTCTAAGGCAACAAACCATTCATAAAAAGAAAGAGCCTAATTTATCTTTGTCAGATTTTATTGCTCCCGTAGAATCTGGAATTGAAGATTATATTGGTTGCTTTGCCGTTACCTCTGGTAGTAAACTAGAAACTTTTGCAAAATTTTATCAAGATAACTTAGACGATTATAATTCTATTCTTGTAAAAGCCATAGCAGATAGATTGGCAGAAGCTTTAGCGGAATACATACACTTAAAAGTTAGAAAAGAAATTTGGGGCTACGAACCAAAAGAAGATTTAACAGTTACAGAATTAATAAAAGAAAAATACGTAGGAATAAGACCTGCACCAGGATATCCTGCTTCTCCAGATCATTTGGAGAAAAATACCATTTGGGATATTTTAAAACCAGACGAAGAAATAGGCGTTATTTTAACTGAATCTTTGGCCATGTATCCAGCAGCAGCAGTTTGTGGTATATTCTTTGCTCACCCAGAAGCTAAATATTTTGGATTAGGAAGAATTGGGAAAGACCAAGTGGAAGATTTTGCTAAAAGAAAAAATATAGAGTTTAAATTGGCAGAAAAATGGTTAAGTCCATCTTTAGCCTACTAAGAAAAGAAAATGAAAATAATAGACCATATAAAAAACTCTAACAAAACACTTTTTTCAATAGAAGTTCTACCTCCAAAAAAAGGAGAAAATATAAATACTATTTTTGAAACTATCGACGAATTAAAAGAATTTAACCCCTCTTTTATAGATGTTACTTACCATAGAGAAGAAATGACCTATGTTGATGATTTAGAGAAGGGAAAAAGGATAAAAAAAGTTAGAAAAAGACCAGGAACCGTTGCTATTTCTGCCGCCATTCAAAATAAATTTCAGATAGATGCGGTGCCTCATATCATTTGTGGGGGATTTTCTAAAGATGATACAGAATATGCATTAATTGATTTACATTTTCTTGGAATTGACAATATTTTAGCGCTACAAGGCGACTCGTTAAAAAACGAAAAATCTTTTACACCCTCTGATGGGGGTAATTTTTATGCAAGTGATCTAGTAAATCAAATAGTTGATTTAAATAACGGAAAATATTTAGATAATATAGATTGTGGATTAAATACGGATTTTTGTATTGGTGTTTCTGGATATCCCGAAAAACATTTTGAAGCCGTTTCTTTAGATGTGGATTTAAAATATTTAAAGCAAAAAATAGATTTAGGTGCAGAATTTATTGTAACACAAATGTTTTTTAACAATCAAAAATACTTTTCTTTTGTAAAAAAATGTAGAGAAATAGGAATTAATGTCCCCATAATTCCTGGTTTAAAACCACTTGGAACACAATCTCAGATTGATTTATTACCAAAAGTTTTTTTTATAGATATACCTCAAGAATTAAAAAAAGAGGCATTACTTTGTAAAAATAATACTATGGTTAAACAATTGGGGGTAGAGTGGTGCACCAATCAATGCAAAGAGCTAATAAAAGAAAATGTGCCAGTTTTACATTTTTATACCATGAGTAACTCTGAGACTACAAAAAAAGTAGCAGAAAAATTATTTTAGTTTTGTATGTTAAACGGCAAGGATTTAGAAGAACAAGATTTTTACTATTCTGAAGAAGGATATAAAGTTTTTACCGAAATATATCATTTAAAAAGAGGTTATTGCTGCAATAATGGATGCAGGCATTGCCCATATGGATTTAAAAAATAAGACATGTTAAATATTAAAAAGTTTTTTTTACAGTTAAGTTGGTTGTCAATAATTATTTTTTTCTTTATTTCTTGTAAAGTAATTAAAGAACCTATTTATAAAGAAATTAAAGATTTTGGAATTAGTAATTTTAATTTCAACGAAGTGGAAATAAAAGGAAATATTTTATTTCATAATCCAAATTTGGTTGGAGTAGATGTGCAAACAAATAATTTATCGTTGTGGTTTATGGGGAATGAATTATCTAAAGCAAAAACAGAGAATTTTAGAGCACCAGCCAATAGCGATTTTATAATACCAATTACGTTAAAATTCGAAACACAAAAAATTACTCAAAATAGCTCGTTAGATTTACTACAAGCTTTAATAGGAAGCCTAAATGGAAAAACCTATGAGGTTAATATTAAAGGGAATATAGTAATTAAGAAATTTGGAATAAAGTATAATTATAAACTAGACCAAACCAAAAAAATAGAGTTTTAATTTACTTCTAATATTTTTTTCCAAGCTTCGTTTATTTTAGAAACTTTAACAATTTCTATCTCGGTTTTTAAATTAGAAATATTATTGTATTTAGAAATAAATATTTTGTTGTAACCTAGTTTTTCTGCCTCGGTAATTCTTTGCTCTATTCTATTTACAGGTCTAATCTCTCCGCTTAAGCCAATTTCTCCAGAAAAGCAATAATCGCTTGGTATAAATAAATCTTTATCTGAAGATAGAATGGCAAAAACTATTGCTAAATCTATGGCTGGGTCGGTAATTTTTAAGCCACCAGTTATGTTTAAAAAAACATCCTTAATGGCTAGTTTAAATCCAGCTTTTTTTTCTAGAACAGCTAAAAGCATATTTAATCTTTTGGTATCAAAACCCGTTGTAGATCTTTGGGGAGTTCCGTAAACAGCAGAACTAACAAGAGACTGCGTTTCTATTAACAAAGGCCTAATTCCTTCCATGGTAACACCAATTGTACTGCCACTAAAATCATTATCCTTTTTAGTTATTAATAAATCGCTGGGGTTAGTTACTTCTTTAATTCCAGAAGAATCCATTTGGAAGATACCAAGTTCAGAAGTATTTCCAAATCTATTTTTGTTGGCACGTATAATTCTAAAAATATTTTCTTTGTCGCCTTCAAATTGTAAAACCACATCAACCATATGTTCTAGTAATTTTGGGCCAGCTATGGTGCCATCTTTTGTAATATGCCCAATTAAAAAAACAGGTGTTTCTGATTCTTTTGCAAATTTTATTAATTCAGATGTACTTTCTTTAATTTGAGAGATACTTCCAGCAAAGGAATCGATATAACTAGTAGTTAAAGTTTGTATAGAATCTATGATTAAAAAATTAGGTTTTATTTTTTCTATACTTTGAAATATTTTTTGGGTATTAGTATCTGTACTTAAATAAAAATTATTGTTCTGAAGATTTATCCTATCTGCTCTTTGTTTAATTTGTTGAATGCTTTCTTCACCAGATATATATAAAAAAGAATAATCTTTTAAGCTTAATGCCATTTGAAGCAGTAGGGTAGATTTTCCAATTCCTGGTTCACCGCCTAAAAGCATAACTGCACCAGGCATAATACCACCTCCAAGTACTCTGTTGAATTCAGAAAAATTAGTTTTTACTCTTTTTTCTTCGTTAAAAACAACTTCATTTAGGTTAAAAATATTTTCGAATACTTGACCGCTATTATTATTTCTCCATGTTTTTCTACTTTCGTTTTTAGAAATAACTTCTTCTATAATGGTGTTCCATGCTCCACAGTTAGAACATTGTCCCATCCATTTACTATGTTGTGTTCCACAACTTTGACAAAAGAAAGATGATTTAATTTTAGTCAATCGTTAAGGTTTCTAATTTTTTACTTTTCCAAAAAGAATAAAACACCCCAATTAACCCAATAATAATTCCGCTAATATATTGAAAAGCGTGACTTAAAAATGCAAAAGCCAAGCCATATAGGGGAGATAAACCAAGAATATTAAAGCCAATAATTATTGCTGCATGGTAAGAACCAATTCCTCCGGGTGTAGGAATTAAAAAACCAAAAATTCCGATGGTAAAAATAAATAAATTTTCTGAAAAACTTAATGAAACTCCATCTAGAGCATAAAAAAAAGTAAAGTTATAACTAATAAAAATAACCCAACTTAGAACGGTTAAGAAAATAAAATAAAATTTATTATTTAATTTATTGTATGATTTTACGCCAATAGTTAAATTAGAAAGTATACTTGTTTTATTAATTTCTTTTAAAATTTTATTTTTAATAGTTTTTCTATAAAAAAATAAAAAAATAATTATTAATAAAAGAATAAAGCCACTACCAAAAAATAATAATTTATAGTTCTCTAAGTTATATTTTTTAAATAAAATAAAGAAAGCTTCTATATTTAAAATAATTGAAAAAAGAATACAAATACTTAAAATTAGAGAATCAATAATTCTTTCAATAATAATGGTGCCAAATGTAAAATCTATTGGAATGTTTTCTGATTTTTTTAACATATAACATCTTACTAATAAACCAGTTCTTGGAATTATAGAATTAGATAAATTATAAGTAGCTATTGAACTGAATAATGATTTTAAAGAAGGGAAATAATTAGAGGTATTCATTAATAATTTCCATTTAAGTGCTCTTAAAAAAATGGCAACTAGCATTAATCCAAATGAAATAGAAAGCCAAAAAATATTTATTTCTTTTATTATAGATTTTATTTTAACAAAATCTTGGTGATTAAATAAAGTTAAAAGGGTATTAATTAAAATATAAGAAACTAGAATAAAAACAATTCCAAAAATAAGATCTCTAAATTTAAACTTGTATTTTTCAGGTAAGTTTGTTGTTTCTTTCATCTGGGAAAATAATTGTGGGATTGAATTTTTTTGCCAACTCAAAGTCCATTAAACAGTAACTTATAACTATAATTATATCACCTTTCTGAACCTTTCTAGCAGCAGGGCCGTTTAATGTTATTTCTCCTGAACCTCTTATTCCTTTAATAATATAGGTTTCTAAACGCTCGCCATTGTTTACATTAACAATTTGCACTTTTTCTCCGGCAATTAAATTAGCAGCGTTAATTAAATCTTCATCAATAGTTATACTACCAACATAGTTTAATTCAGCTCCGGTTACTTTTACTCTATGAATTTTTGATTTTAATACTTCAATTAACATTTTTAAAAAATTAAAATAGTGCTATGTTATCAATTAATCTAACTTCCCCAACAAATACTGAAATAAATGCTCTGTGTTTTTTATTTTCAGATATTTTTTTGGCAAATTTAAGTGAATTATTTTCTCTTACCTCAAAATACTCTAGTTTTAAATTAGTATTAATGAATATATTTTTCACATAAGTATTTATATCTCTAATAGGGACGGAGTCTAAAAACATACTTTTTACAGTTTGTAATGTTTTAAATATCAAAGAAGATTCTTCTCTTTGTGAAGACGATAATCTGGTGTTTCTAGAGCTCATTGCTAATCCGTTTTCTTCTCTGTAAATAGGCATTCCCACAACTTTTAAAGGAATTCTTTCTAACTTAACCAATTCCTTTATAATTAGTAATTGTTGAAAATCTTTTTCTCCAAAATAGGCAATATCTGGTTTAACAAAGTTAAATAGTTTACTTACAATTGTAGCTACTCCATCAAAATGTCCGGGTCTATGTTTTCCTTCCATAACTTTTTCTATTCCAGAGAACTTATAATTAGTAGAATTTATATTATTAGAATAGATTTCTTGAGTAGTTGGTAAAAATAAAACATCGCATTTAGACTGCTTTAAAAGTAACGTATCGTTCTCTATTGTTATTGGGTAATTAACAAAATCATTGGTATTATTAAACTGGGTAGGATTAACAAAAATACTAACGATAGTAAAATCGTTTTCACTTACAGATTTTTCTACTAAAGATATATGGCCTTCGTGCAAGGCACCCATAGTAGGTATAAAACCTAAAGAAACATTGTTTAGTTTAATATGGTTATACCAACTATTTAATTCTAATATAGTGTTAATTACTATCACATTTTTTAAATTATAATTAGACTAATATAGATATTATAATTAATATCATGTTTAATAATAAAATTTGTACATTTGTAAAACATTAAATTCCACAATAAAATATTTTTTTAACACATGGAAGGAAAAAGCATTCTATTCATTACTTCAGAGTTATATCCTTATTTTCCAGAAACAATATTATCAAAAAAAGCTTTACGGGTTTCAAAAGAAATGCTTAAGAATGGTAACGATATTAGAATTTTTATACCAAAATATGGGTTTATTAATCAAAGAAGATATCAATTACATGAAGTAATTCGTTTGTCTGGAATGAATTTAATAATTAACGACATAGATCAACCTTTAATCATAAAAGTAGCAACCGTTCCAGGCGAAAAAGTTCAAAGTTATTTTATAGATAACGACGAATATTTTAACGCTAAGAATCCCTTTACAGATGATGATGAGAAATTCTTAACCTTTAATGACGAAAGAACAATTTTTTTTGCAAGAGGTGTTTTAGAAACGGTAAAAAAATTAAACTGGAAACCAGATATTATTCACGTTCATGGTTGGATGTCGTCACTAGTTCCTTTATACTTAAAGAAATTCTATCAAAACGATTCTTTTTATAAAGATACAACGGTTGTAGTTTCTTTGTTTAATGATTATTTTAGTGAAAATTTAGACGCTAATTTTATTAATAAATTAAAAATAGATGGGTTTGATGAAGAAGACATTGCTCATTTAGAAAACGCCACTTATGAAAGCTTAATAAAAACAGCTTTAATGCATTCTGATATTATTTTAAAAGTAGAGGAAGAACTACCAGAACAATTAAATGATATATTAAAAGATTATAATATATTAGATCAAATTAATTTAATGGAAGGTCAAACTTTACACGAAACATATAGTACTATTTATCAACAATCTTTTGAAAGTGTAATATCAAGATAATTTATTTATGTGTGGAATTGTAGCTTATTTAGGAAATAGAGATGCTTATTCTATTATAATTAAAGGATTAAAAAGATTAGAATATAGAGGTTACGACAGTGCTGGAATAGTTTTGTTTGATAACAAAAAAACACTTTTATTAAAGACAAAAGGAAAGGTCGAGGATTTAAAATCTAAATACGAAGGTATTTCTTTTAACTCTGGTATTGGAATGGGCCACACAAGATGGGCTACACACGGTGTTCCTAACGATGTAAATTCTCATCCACATGCCTCAAATTCAGAAGAACTTTTTATTGTTCATAACGGTATAATCGAAAATTATAACGAACTAAAAATTATGTTAACCTCAAATGGTTTTACTTTTAAAAGTGATACAGATTCAGAGGTTCTAATAAATTTTATTGAATTTATAAAAAACAAACATCAGCTAACATTATCTGATTCTATTAGATATGCACTAAATGAAGTTGTTGGTGCCTATTCAATAGTTGTAATTGATAAAAATAATCCTCAAAAAATAATTGTAGCAAAATCTGGAAGTCCAATGGCTTTAGGCATAGGGAAAAATGAATTTTTTGTTGCCTCTGATGTTTCTCCTTTTTTAGAATACACCAAAGATGCCATTTATTTAGAAGATGGAGAAATGGCTGAAATAAGTTTAGAAAAAGGAATAGATGTTAGAAAAATAAAAGACAACAATAAAGTTGATTTAGTTATACAACAAATCACCTTTGATTTAGAACAAATAGCTAAAGGGGGTTATGATCACTTTATGTTAAAAGAAATTCATGAACAACCTAAATCTATAAAAGATACTTTAAGGGGTAGACTACTTGTTAACAAGCAGATAATTAGAATGGCGGGTATTTTTGAACATGAAGAAAAATTTTTAAGCGCCAAGAGAATTATTATTATAGCTTGTGGAACATCTTGGCATTCTGGCTTAGTTGGCGAGTATTTAATAGAAGAATTTGCTAGAATTCCTGTTGAGGTAGAATATGCTTCAGAATTTAGATATAGAAATCCAATAATTAATAAAGGTGATGTTGTAATTGCTATTTCGCAATCAGGCGAAACTGCAGATACATTAGCAGCCTTAAAAATGGCTAAAGAACAAGGCGCTTTTATTTATGGAATTTGTAATGTGGTAGGTTCTTCTATTGCTAGAATAACTGATGCAGGATCCTACACCCATGCAGGACCAGAGATTGGTGTTGCATCAACCAAAGCATTTACTACCCAAATTACATTATTAACTTTAATTGCTTTAGAGCTAGGAAGAGGTAATGGTAATTTATCTAAATCAGATTTTAATAAATTTTGTATTGAATTAGAAATGATCCCTAGTTTAGTTCAAAAAGTAATTGATTCTTGTATAGAAAAAGTAATTGAAATAGCAAAAGAATTTAAAGATTCTAAAAACTTTTTATATTTAGGCAGAGGTTATAATTTTCCAATTGCATTAGAAGGTGCTCTAAAATTAAAAGAAATATCTTACATTCATGCCGAGGGATATCCTGCAGCAGAAATGAAACATGGGCCTATTGCTTTAATTGATGAAAATATGCCAGTAGTTGTTATTGTAAATAAACAAAGGCACCACGAAAAAATTGTTAGTAACATTCAGGAAATAAAAGCCAGAAAAGGAAAAGTTATTGCAATTATAAATGAAGGAGATGAGGCTGTTAAAGCTATGGCAGATTATGTAATAGAATTACCCAATACCAGCGAGCAATTAAGTCCAATTCTTAATACAATTCCCTTACAATTTTTAGCTTATTTTATTGCCACTTATATTGG